>SVQM01000006.1 GCA_015065335.1 Oscillospiraceae bacterium
AAAGTAATCCATATCGTGGAAATGGATAATACCTTCCTCATGTGCTTCAACGATCTCCTGAGGGAGAAGAAGACGTCTTGTAATATCCTTTGATACCTCACCTGCCATGTAGTCACGCTGAACACTGTTGACAGTGGGGTTCTTGTTGGAGTTTTCCTGTTTTACCTCCTCATTGTTACACTCGATAAGTGTGAGGATCTGATTATCGGTAGTATTAGCTTTACGCACAAGGTTACGGTTGTAACGGTAACGGATATAAAGCTTTGCTACATGATATGCACCGGTCTCCATGATCTTTGTCTCAACAAGCTCCTGGATCTCCTCTACGGAAAGAGCTCTGTCCATGGACAGACAAACTGATTCAACAGATGTAGCGATCGCCTTGATCTGCTCATCGGTAAGAGTACCCTTCGATTCAGCAGCATGGTTCGCTTTTGTAATTGCGGCAATGATCTTATCGGCGTCAAAAGTTACTTCTGAGCCATTACGTTTGATAATTTGCATAGTTCCACTCCTATTCCTCGAAATTAAATATAAGAAAGATGTTGTTTTGAAAATGAAGATAACAAATGTGGTCACGCAACACGACATATATGAAACATATGGGTGTATGACCACTATATATAGTATTATAAACCAATACTTACAGAAATGCAATAGGTATTTAGAAAAATGTTGAAATTATTTTTGAAGTTCCCTGAGAGACAGAAAAATACTGTCATCTCTCATTTTTCGTCGAAGCTGGGAAAGCGACGGATCGAAATTATCACCTTCACCGAAAATTCCCGGGATATCTGATATATTCAAGTTATATTCGGTAATAAGTTTTTCGGTTATGTATTTGATGATCTCATGAATGGACGTATATCTGTCGGTAGAAATATAAATATTATGCGGATCATATAGGAGAATCACTGTATAAAACAACTCTGCAAGAGCAAAAACATAGTCATTCTTATCAACTGAATATTTTATCTTTGAAAAAAGTGTCCGACCGTTTAAATCACGGATTTTGCCGATATTTCCCGCAAGTCCGGATCTACCTTTAAGAACAACACCGTCGTGAATAGCCGTTAGTTTAGGATTACTGTTTCTTTCATCGTAGATAACGTTAATTCCGTTTCTGTCCTTAAGATTCCAATAATTCTTATTTTCAAGATAAACCTTTACATCAGGCATATGTTCATTTATCATACAGACCAGCGGAATGGCATCAAGACCCGGAACGGTACTTCCGAAAAAACCGTCTTCAGACGTATACCCGTCACTTACGAAGCAAAGGCTTTTTAGCTGATACTTCGAAGTACATATCTCGCGGATAAAAGCCGTGATTGAATCATCTAAGAAAAGCGGTTCATCTATCATGCGGCTATAAGTTCCCAGGATCTTCATATTGTATCCGAAAAAGGAAGCAGTAATATGATTATCCGAAATTTGACAAACAGCAAATATGGGATCGTGATTAAAAACAGCCGATTTGCTGTTGCGTCCCGGAGAATTATTATTAGATGCATATTCATGTATTATTTCTGCGGAAATAAGCTTAGATATTATCATACCGGCAGAGGACACACTAATGTTTAGAGATTCTGCAAGCTCTTTTCTTGAAACAGAACCTCTGTCAAGGAGATTTGTTATTTTGAGTATAAAATCACTGTTCATTAAAAGATTCATTTCGGTTCCTCCAAATAAACTATATAGACATATTGTATAACAAATAAAGCCGCAGGTCAATCGGGTAAATATTATAATAATCGTTAGATTTGCACAAATTATTCAGTTGTCTTTTATGTAAAGAGCCAAATAAAAAAATAAATGGAGAAAAATGTTGACAAAACTATTAGGCATATGTATAATATATATGTTGCGTCACCACGAAACGCAAATTCTACAATTGAAAAAAATCGCCGCCGGAAAGTTCATCTTTATTTCCGGCTGTATCTTTCAAACGATAAATCATAAAGGATATTGAATCTACTATGGACAATGTAATTACAAACGGAGCATCGGATGTAAAGACAGCATCTCCGGATTATACCAAAAAGCTTCCGGATACGGAATTTGAAGTAATGTTTGCCATTTGGAATACAGAGCCTCCGGTAAACACCGCATACCTTATGGATAAAGTAGGAAAGAATCACGGATGGAAAGCTCCTACGCTAATCTCATTTCTTGTAAGACTTGAAGAGAGAGGGTACATAACATCCGAGAAAAAAGGCAAAGAGCGTCTTTACTCTCCTACATCCGATAAAGCTGAGTACATAAGGCTCACCTCCGAAGATTTTGTTAATCGTTATCACAACGGTTCTTTTGTCTCAATGCTTGAGGCTCTTTATAAGGATAAGAAACTCACTGAGGAAGATATCGACCAGCTTCTCCGCTGGCTTAAAACAAAGTATTGATGACAGACAAAGAAAAAGATCTATTTTCGGATATCTGCCACCGTATAATATGCTCGGAGCACACGAGAAACGGCATTGGTACTTATGGCGAAAAATCTGTTCATCTTGCTCTGAAAATGTTTTTTGAGGATAATGAGAGCGCAAGAGAAGTACCTGTTGGTAAATATATAGCCGATATCAAAAATGATACGGGAATCCATGAAATACAAACCTCCGGTTTTGGTTCTATGAGGCGAAAACTGGAGGCATATTTATCTGAGTATGATGTGGAGTTGATATTCCCTGTAATTGAAAAAAAGCGGGTTATGTGGTTGTCACCGGAAACGGGTGAAGTGGTGAAGGAGTATAATTCTCCAAGGCACGTCAATCCTGCGGAGATATTCAAAGAGCTTTTATATATTGCGGATCATGTTTTTTCGGAGAGGCTTTCTTTTACTCTCGTATCACTTGCAGTCGATGAAGTCTCACTTCTTGACGGTTACGGAAAGGACAAGAAGCGACGCTCTACCAAGGTCGACCGTATTCCGAGAGAGCTTCTCGAAATCAGACGGTATCATAGCGTATATGAAATGGCTGAGCTTTTTCCTTATAAAGACGGTGAAATATTCACCGCAGAAAAGATTCGCAAATTCCTTCATGCACCCGGAAGAAGCGGATGGGCGGCACTTCGATTCATGGAAATATCAGGCTTTTGTAAAAAATGCGGAAAAGACGGTAACAGGATCTTATATAAGTTTTTAGATCCACAGAAAAAATGACTGTACCACTTTAGGGTGGTACAGTCATTTTTTATCCTTCATATTCGGTATCTGCAGTATTGAATGTGATATATGCAGCAGGATCTACTTGTTCTCCGTTAATGGTAAGCTCAAAATGGACATGAGGCTCATCTGCAATTTCAAGAAGAGAAGTGTCACCGATGGAACCTATTACCTCACCGGCTGAAACTGTTGCTCCTACTGTAATATTCTCAGGAACTGAAGGAGAAAGATTTCTGTAAATACTGACGGCTCCTCCGTCATGAGATATGCTGATGCAATTTCCGGACATAGGATCTTCCCATATCTCCTTTATAGTTCCTGTTGCACATGCATAAACATCATCACCGACTGATCCTGATATATCTACGCCGAGATGAGGTCTGTAATCATTCATCGTTGCGGAAAATACGGGAGTGTCTCCGCTGTGACTTTTCATTACATATCCTGCAGCAGGAGAAACAAATTCCGGAAGAACCGGTTCTGCAACAGAAGGCTCAGCGGTACTTGGTTCAGTAGTAGTAGTAGTTGTTGTTGTCTCTGTCTCCGATTCTTTTGTTGTGACATCTTCATCCGTGAGCTCAGCGATCACCTGCTTTCCTTCATCTGTCGTCGCAATGGCTTCTGCGTCCTTAGGATCATCTGCAGATCTATTAAATGCGGCTGACATAGCAATTAAAACTGCAATAAGGATAAGCGACAAAGACAAAGTAAGGTATATCGTCCGCATCTGTGCTTCTTTGTCTTTCTTTCTGTTGTTTGGATTATTCATATGAATCTCTACCTTTCTTCTCAAAATGAGGGAATACTGCATATATTTTCTGCAGCTTTGAAAGGTTTTATTCACTCGTAACAAAATCAATTGACATAAATGTTATCATAGGGTATAATATATAGGATAAAAAATAAGGGAGGTATTCCCATGCTTACTTTAAAGAATACATCTGTAATGAATATCGACGGTGCTATCCGCGGTGCACGCAATCCCATGAACAGCTGGCATAAAAGCGACAGCTACACTGACAGTAAAGGAATTTTTCATTTAGGGGCGGCTGATCTTGATTTTGGTCACAGACTTGCCGTGGCGGGATCTGATCACAGAAAATTTCTGCGTCAGGTATTTGTATCCGTTGACATTACGGCTCCGATATATTGGTGGAAGGAATTCGATACCTATAAGGTCGGAACCGTGGCAAATTCCACGAGCACGATGCACAAGATCCATTCAAAAGAATTCTCTGCTGATGATTTCAGTACCGATCATCTGACAGATGAGGGAATGGATGCACTAAAAGCTCTTCTTGAATTTCTTGAGAAAAGACGTGCATATTTTAATGAAACAAAGGATAAATCCGCCTGGTATGACATTATAACTCTTCTTCCTTCCTCATACGAGCAGACAAGAACCGTTACCATGAATTACGAGAATCTCATAAATATATATTATGCACGAAAGGATCATAAGCTTGGCGAGTGGCATATTTTCTGTGATTGGATAAAAACTCTTCCTCATGCCAATGAATGGATCCTTATAAGGGAAAAAAATGGGCAGTAACACAGTATTGACATCTGACAAAAGACTGAAGATCGGACGTATGGCGGGAATAATCGGGATCGCTGTCAATTTTCTGCTTTTTGTACTGAAGATATGTGTCGGAATAATTACGGGGAGTGTTTCCGTTTCTGCAGATGCCATAAATAACTTATCTGATGCAATGTCATCGGTTTTCGTTCTTGTCGGTTATGTTCTTGCCGCTAAGCCTGCGGATAAGGAGCATCCCTTCGGGCACGCAAGAATGGAATACCTTTGCGGTCTTTTCATTTCCGTTATCATTACCGTTCTCGGTATTGAGATGCTGAGATCTGCCGGAGGAAGTCTTGTTGACGGCGGGAATTACAGAGGTTATTCTACCGTTACCATAATTGTAATGGTGTCTACTGCAGGTGTTAAGATAGCACTTGCTATCTTTTACCGGATACTCGGCAAAAAGATCGATTCTCAGTCACTCCGAGCATCTGCAGTCGACAGCTTCGGTGATGTTGCTGCTACTGCTGCCGTAGTCCTCGGAATGATTCTTACTCCCCATCTCGGCAACTGTACTGACGGAGTTCTCGGTATTATTATCGGTGTATATATCGTTATTCTCGGTCTTAAGCTTGTTAAGGAATCAGCGGGGACGCTTCTCGGACTTGCACCCGATTCTGAGCTTGTCAATGATGTGACAGCTAAGATAAGGCAATATGACGGCATTCTCGGAATACATGACCTCGTTATCCACAGCTACGGAGAGGGAAGGATCTTTGCCACCGTTCATGTAGAAGTAGATTGCGATACCGATCCTTTAGTATCACATGATCTCATTGATAACATTGAGGCGGATTTTCTCAAGAACACGGGAATAACACTTGTTATACACATGGATCCGGTATGTCTTTCCGATCCCAAAACAAACAGCCTCCGTGAGACTGTTGCGCAGATCGTTCTCGATCTTTCGGAAGAGATCGGAAGTAATGTTTCAATGCATGATTTTCGGGTTGTATGGGGAGTTACCCATACGAATCTTATCTTTGATGTAGCAGTTTCTGATGAAATGCCGCTCACTGATGATCAGTTGTCCACACGTATCGCTGAAAAGATCGAAGCTATCGACAGTTCATACAATACGGTGATCTGTGTCGACAGAGATTATCATTCTACAAGATTCGGTACTGAAAGGTAATACAATGGACAGTAAATTCAGACTTGGTATAATTGGACTCGGTTGCAGAGGAATGATGCATATAAAGGATATTCTCACCGAACGAGAGGATGTCATTATTACTGCTGTTTGCGACATTTATGAAGACCGCATGAATGAGGCGGTTTGTCTCTGTAATGAGAAAAAAGGATGGTCCGTGGCGGTCGCAGATGATTACAAGCAACTCATCGAGCGTGATGACGTCGATGTGGTCTGTGTTTTTTCTGCATGGGAAAATCATATTCCTGCGGCGGTATATGCTATGGATCATAAAAAGCAGGTGTGTATAGAAGTCGGAGGTGCTTACAGCATTGATGAGTGCTTTGAGCTTGTCAGTGCATATGAACGTTCGGGTATCCATTGTATGATGCTTGAAAATTGCTGCTATGACCGAAACGAAATGATGGTACTGAAGATGGTCCGAGAAGGTATATTCGGAAAGATCGTCGCTTGCGAAGGCGGTTATTGCCATGATCTCAGGGATGAGGTAGCAAGAGGGGAAGAACTACGCCATTACAGACTTCGCAATTATATCTCACGCTGTGCGGAGAATTATCCCACTCATGAGCTTGGACCTATCGCCAAAATTCTCGGGATAAACAG
The DNA here is from genome assembly GCA_015065335.1 of Oscillospiraceae bacterium. Taxonomy (GTDB): domain Bacteria; phylum Bacillota; class Clostridia; order Oscillospirales; family CAG-272; genus UMGS1312. Next base: position 6,502 of record SVQM01000006.1, read on the forward strand.
AGGTAATCGCATGATAAGTTTGACATCTGTATCCTCAGGTGCTTTCGGGCTTAACGATTATGCAAAAAAGCATGATAATATTAACCCTCATTTTGAAGCCTTTCCGTTTGCTCAGGGTGATATAGTTAAAACAAACATCCTTTGCAACGGAGGCGAGCTTATAACACTCACACTTGACACTACGCTTCCGAGGAACTATTCCAGACGATTCACTGTCCGCGGAACTAACGGTATGTTCAGTGAGGATGCAAACGGTATTTTTCTTGATGACGGTACCTTTGATCATTTTTCACGTGATTTTTACGGGAATGTAGAAAAATACAGAGAAGAGTTCGAGCATCCCGTATGGCGTAAATTCGAAAACGATGGTATCAGAGGCGGTCACGGCGGTATGGATTGGCTCGTATTTGATGCGTACTTTGAGTCCCTCAGAAACGGTGATGTCCCCCCCATAGATACATACGATACTGCAGCATGGATGGCGATAACTCCATTGTCAGAGATCTCCATACAAAAACATGGTGCACCCGTTGAAATCCCCGATTTCACAAACGGTAAGTGGAAAAACCGTAATGACGTAAATAGCGGATTTTATTCTCTTGATAAATAAAAAAGCTCCAACGGAGCTTTTTTATTTGCTGTAAGCAATATTTTCTTCCTCATCCGGGGAGTCGCAAAGTTCATCGTTCATAAGATACCGTAATCTCTTTTTCTCTCGAATATGTGAAATTATGGCTGAGAACAGAACAAAACTTGCGAAATATACGGCGGAAACGAAAAGAATAGACCAAAAAACATTTATCCTTGCCGGATCTGTATCGGTAGATCTTGCAAAAAACAAAGCTGAATCATATGCAAGACGCCTGAAAATACCGGTGAAATCAAAAACAGCCGTAAAAAACGTCATAAGTATCATATGTATGACACTGACAAGGGCAAATCCCGCATTACTCATCGGAGCAGTGAACAAAGCTGCAATAAAACCGAAGATAAAAGGTATAAGCAAAACCGGCATTCCGTGGATAGCATGAAGTCCGAATACGACTCTGATAAGGACAGAGAGGAGAAATGACCATGCTGTAATTCTTAAAATCGAAGATGAAAGTTTCATTTTTCACATCCTTTTTTCATGATAATACCATACTTTTAATAAAAAACAGCGCAGATTTTGTCAACATGAAAACTTTATTTTATGATTCTTACTTTTTTTAAAGCATCGCCGCAGGTGAATGTGAAAATATTTTCACCATCCTGTAAAGTCAGTACAAGTTCAAAATATCCGCCCCGTTTTCTTGTAACATTTTGACCGTTGACCACAAGGGGATAATCGGGATTTGACATACCGCTGAATATTACAGAATCACCTTCGAGAACAGCATCATCGAAAGAAGAGAAGAGAATATCCTTCGGGATATCGGAGGGAGAGTAGTAGTACACTTGATCTGAAAAAGCCGATAAGGTATCATTAGATGCACCTGAGGCATTCTTCTCCAGAGCTGCATAACCGTACAGCATACTGCCTCTGTATGATATGTGATCTCTTGCGGCATTGATCTGACGGAGAAGCTCGCCTGACGGAGAATCCCAATCATTATCATATCTGTAAAGTCCGTGAGATATGATAAGCTCAACTTCCGTGCCGTCTGTAAGAGAATTCCAGAATTTTGCAAGCTCAGTGAATGGAGCAGCACTGTCCGTGCATTTCCAGTATAGCTGCGGGGAAATAAAATCTACATATTTTCCCTTTATCCAAGCAGAGGCATCACAGTAAAGATCATTATATGCCTCCATACCGGAAGTGTCTGAACCGCCGTTAGTACCATCATTGTTCTGCCAAATTCCAAAAGGAGCAACACCGAATTTCTTATCACTTCCGTGGGATTTCACCGTGCGGTAGCAAAGCTCAATGAGATTATTTACATTATTACGGCGCCAGTCATCAAGTGACATCTTTTTGTTAGAGGCATCGTAATATGTATTGTCATCAAATTCATATATGACACCTGAGTTGTCTGCGACAGGATACGGATAGAAGTAATCATCAAAGACGATTCCGTCCACATCATAGCGTGACATTATCTCATCTACTGCATTTGCAACGAGTGTTAATACATCCTCATTTCCGCAGTTAAGATACAGCTTTCCGTCTCCATAGAACACGCACAGATCATCATCAAGACCGGGAGAACCTGCAGGGAGCTGTGTCTTTGCATCAGCTCTCGTTTCAGCGGGAGAAACAGATACTCTCAAAGGATTTATCCATGCAAAAAGCGAAATACCGTTTTCACGGCAAAGCTCCGACATATATCCAAGCGGATCAAAATGGAGTATACCGTCGGAATACAGATATTCAGATACGGGAAAAATATCAGAATTATATAATGCATCAGACGCAGGATGGACCTGAAAGAAGATTGTATTCATATTATGAGATAGTACGGTATCGACGATTCCCTTGAGCTCTTCCTTGAGCTTATCCTCCGGAAGATCCGGAGCTGACGGGAAATTTATATTATATACGGAGGCAATCCATACACCTCGTACCTCCTCACAAACATTTCCTACAGGTGAAATAGCCGTGGCAGAGGTAAATGGAGAATTAGGATCAAGTGTCAAATTAAGATCCTCATCACTGCAGGAGTAAAGCATAAAAACAGAGATGAGAACTACGAAGGAGAGTATTCGAAGGTAAAGTTTTTTCATAAAAATCTCTCTTGATATTTAATAAAGGACGAGCTTTAAAAATATATGACGATCATTTAGAAAACATTCCAAGCATTTCCATACGGCTTGTAGAAAGAGAATACGCAGCTTCAAAATCGCCTGCACTTTTTCTGCAAAATTCCAGATCACAAAGAAGCTTATATCTTGAGAAAAATCCGCCATCATCGGAAGAAAGTGCAAGATCAAACAGACGAGTTGCACCATCAAAATCACCCGATACCATTAAAACGGCACCTCGTATGTGCAGAGAGTGAAAGCTGCTCAAAAGTCCTGTTCTGAGCATAGCTGATGCACAATCGGGATCATTATTTTTGATCGACTTATAAGCAGTGAGATACAGAACACATGAAGTGGGCATTACAGTATCACCGAGGTTATCAAAATCTGTTAGCTCCTCGGGAATATCGTCATTCCCCACATAGTCGATGAGCTTCATTACAAAATGGCAAAGGCTTGCAATGGATCCCCCGATAAGCGGAATGAGAGATGCAGTACCTACAGCTTTTTTTAGATGATCATAAGCGGAAGTAAGCATGAATCTTTCAAGAAGATCCTCAGCTATATAAAGGTGAGAAAGGGAATAGTATAACCGCATTTCACCGTCAGTATCAATGTACGGCTCACATACGGTAGCCGCTTCGGCATATTTATTCTCGCTCATGAAGGAAGAAACAGCAGAAATAGCTTCTTTTTTTTCGTATAGTTTTTCTTCATCTCCCTCCGCAAAAAAATATCCTGCCGGGACGGCCAAAACATTCGATATGTGAAGAAGCGTTTCAATGGAGGGCAGTGCATTCCCCGATTCTATCATGCTGAGCATATTTCTGCTGACTGCGCCCATGGAAAGCTCACGCTGGGTAAGACCTCGTGAATTTCTCATTAGACGCATTTTTTCACCGATACATTCGGCAGTTTTTTTAAGATGGGGATCACGAAAGTTCATCTAAACAGTCCGTGCTTTCTGTCAAATTCAGATAATTTTTCACTGATCGTACGGTCAAGATCGAACTGAAGTCGTTCAATACGTCTGCCAAGATCATCTCCGCATCTTTTTACTTCATCAGCAATAAGAGAAGAATCATTTTTGGCATTACGGATACCTCGTACAAAATCATTCATACATATATCAACTGAACGGTGAAGCTCACCTGATACAGATGTTATGATATCTCTTGCGGTAGAAAGCATATCACTTCGGCATGAAGCAGCCTCATTACGTGCCCTCTCCATAATTACTGCAGTACTTTCCTCAGCACGCCTGAGCATTTCCTCTGAGGCGGTCTTAGCCTTATGCAGAAGCTCACTTGCAACCGATTCAGCTTGTTCTACTGATACGGAAGGTCTCGTATCAGACTGTCTCACGATCTCTCTCAGACGCATTAGCTCAGCTTTATCAGCCTTTGATTCAATTGCAAGAGCCTCATGCTGTTCAGCCAGATAGCTGAGTTCTGAATTAGCGGAATCGCTGCATCTGTTAGCACAGTCAGCCTCCATCTTTGCAGCTTCAAGCTCAGTCTTAAGAGCATCGACAGTTGCCTCATATTCGTTTTTTTCAGCTGATGATAAGGCAGCTCTCTTTTTATATTCTTCGATCACTTGATCCTTATCATCGATCTCTTTTTTTAAAGATGCACATTCGGAAGTCAGACGGGCAATTTCGGCTTCAAGCTCAAATTTTGTATTCATTAAGCTCTCGATCTTAGAATGATCAGAATCTCTTTCATGCTCCATATCAATGAGCTTATGCTCAAGCTCCTCTGCATGACGATTCAGAAGAGAAGTCTCCTCACGGACATTATCAAGATCAAATCTGAGATTACGTATGGTGCCGATATAAGATTTTTCTATATCGGCAAATTTTTTGTTTTCATTCGCAATGAATTTATTTACATCTTTTTTGTTATATCCTCTGACGGAAGATCTGAAAACGATCTTGTTTTCAATAAAGTTCATTTCGTCCATATTTACCCTCCATACCGTCTTGACGGTAAATTATAATTACCTATTGTATATAATAACACAAAAATCGAAGAAAATCAACAGTTTTGGAGTAATACTACTACTTTGAAATGCATATAAATAGGGTAAGAAAAACACAATCGGAGAAGATCAGATGGGTAAAAATGAAAAAAACATCAGAAGATTCATAGACAGCTTTATAGCACTATCATGCATTTTTGCAACGGCGACTGTAATTTTCGGTAATACTGCCGCAAAATACATTTACAAAACCGACGCCGATGCTTCGACAGTACCTGAGCATACAGAAAGGATCATTGTTATTGATCCGGGGCATGGCGGTGAAGATGGAGGAGCAGTTGCAACAGACGGTACCTCGGAAAAAGATCTGAACCTGAAATATTCAAAAAATCTTTCCGTTATCTGTGAGGTGCTTGGAATCAAGACAACTCTTACGAGAGAAAATGATACACTGCTTTATGACAAGTATTCCGAGCTTGAAGATTACACCGGCAAGAAAAAGGTGTATGACTTAAAAAACAGATTAAGGTTCACAAACGAATCCGGTGATGGGACAATATTTGTCAGTGTACATATGAATAAATTTTCTGACTCTAAATACCGTGGTACACAAGTGTATTATTCACCGAATGATCCGGAATCTTCAGATCTTGCCGATGCAATACAGAACAAGATTAAAAACAATCTGCAACCCGAAAATAACAGGGCTACCAAAAAAGCAGGCTCATCTATATTTCTTCTTAAAAGACTTGAGATTCCGGCAGTTCTTATAGAGTGCGGATTTTTATCAAATGAGTATGAAACGACGATGCTTAAGAGTAGTGAGTATAAAAAAGAATTCTCCCTTGCTACGGCCGTAGCATTAGGAGAATTTATAGATTCACATAATTAATTATTCGTGCCAGCCGTCAACTCCACCTCGTTCAAGTGCGCCGACAAGTCTCTCGTAAAGTCCTCTGTGTCGTCTGTCAAATGTGGCAAGATACTCCTTCATGACCGCACGTTCGGTATTTCCGTCCGCAGGACATGGGCTCTCAACAATAGGAAGCGCAGCTTTTCGTGCAAAGGCTTTTATATCCTTTTCATGGGCATGGATGAAAGGTCGTATCATCACGAGATCTTTTACAGTAAGATGAGTTACGGGAGAGAAAGAACCGAATCTGCCCTCGAAAAAGAGATTGAGCATAAGGGTTTCTGCCGCATCATCAAAATGATGACCGAGAGCAAGCTTACCTGCACCGCACTCCTTTACCGCATCGTGGAGAACACCTCTTCTCATCCTTGCGCAAAGCGAGCATGGATTCTTCTCTTTGCGGACGTCAAATATGACTCTTGCTATCTCGGAATGATGTACATAAAATGGAACACCGAGCCTTCTGCAAAGCTCTTCGATCTCCGATGTGTCTGGCGCAGGAGGAGCCGCCTCGGTAAGGTGAAAGCCCATATCAACCATAACGGCTGTAAGCTTAAAATGCTCCGGATAAAACTTACGAAGCTCGGAAAGAGCGCAGAGAAGAGCAAGAGAATCCTTACCGCCGGATACACCGACAGCAATATGATCTCCTTCTTTTATCATATCGTACTTTTGCACCGCATAACGAACGCGGCTGAGCAGCTTTTGCATTTCTTTCATTGTAACCTCGGCACCTCCTTCGGCATATGCTGATATCAAATACAATAAGGAGGCGTATAATGCCAAAAATATATATAGATCAGGGACATAATCCGGTAAACCCAAATGCAGGAGCAGAGGGAAACGGATTTCGCGAACAGGATTTAGTACAGAGAATAGGTATACTTACAGCAAGTGAGCTTAGAGAAGCAGGCTTTGAAGCACGGGTGTCACGACCTACTGCCGGTACTCAGCTCGGTACCTCGACCACGACCTCACTTGCCGCAAGAGTAAACGATGCAAATGCATGGGGAGCAGATCTGTTCTTAAGCCTGCATACAAACGCATCGGAGCTCTCAAGCGTTTCAGGCACCGAGGGACTGATATTTCGCCGTGGCGGTGATGCGGAGAGAGCCGCAGAGGCTATAGTAAGACAGGTCAGCTTTGCAACGGGACTTCGTAACAGAGGAGTAAATGTTCGTACGAATCTGTATGTACTCAGAAGAACAAGAATGCCCGCTGTTCTCCTGGAACTCGGATTTATTACAAATCCCGTTGATGCAGATCTTATGGCATACAGTCCGGGACTCTTTGCTGCAGGGATAACCAACGGCGTTCTTGAATATTACGGTATGCTTTAATCCTCGTCAAGAAGATCGGGACGACGTTCTTTGGTAATCTCAAGAGACTGTTCGTGACGCCATTTGTCGATGTTTGCGTGATGTCCGGAAATGAGCACTTCGGGCACCTCACGTCCTCTGAACACAGGGGGTCTCGTATATTGGGGATATTCAAGAAGTCCGTCAGAAAAAGATTCGTTCTCATGACACTCGGGGAGGGGAAGAACACCGTCTATAAGCCTTGCGACAGCATCGGTAACTATACATGCAGGTATCTCTCCTCCCGTAAGCACGAAATCTCCGATAGATATCTCTTCATCTACGATCTCATCGATCACACGTTGATCTACACCCTCGTAGTGACCGCAGAGAATGAACAGCCGATCGTGCTTTGCAAGCCTCTCAGCAACGGATTGATCAAATTTTGTTCCCCTCGGAGACATATACACCACATAGGCTCCCGACGGCTTTTCGGGAGCTTCTGTGATTATCTCATCGGGTCTTTCCGAGAGAATAGATGCATAGCAGTTGTAGATAGGCGGTGCCGCCATAAGCATACCTCTGCCGCCACCATAGGGAGTATCGTCTACACGGCGATGCTTATTCTGTGTGTAATCACGAATATTGTGCACTCGCACGTCTATTATACCCGCTTCTCTTGCACGGCCTATAATACTCTCCGAGAGCACAGTGTCCACAAGATCGGGAAACAGAGTCATAATATCAAATCGCACAGTACACCTCAGTCCATCATTCCGTCAATGAGATGAACGGTGATACCCGCATCATCCCCTTCGGTCACGATGTCAAGAATAAATTCAGGTACGGCAGGTATCATAAAAGTACTGCCGTCTTCTTTTTTTATAACATATACCTGTCTGCCTGCAGGAGTGATCACATCATCAAGCACACCCACCACACCGCGGACGTCATCAGTTACGGTAAGGCCGATCATATCGCAAACGAAATGATCTCCATCGGAAATGGGAATATCCTCACGTGCTGCATATAGGATCTGCCCCTTCATGGGAATCGCATCATCAAGAGAAGTGATCTCACGAAAAGCGGCAAGTACAGCTCCTTTGTATATTGATGAGCGTTCGGGATGCAGGGGAACGAATTCACCTTTTATCCTTCGGTAGAGAACGGGGATCTCACAAAGCACCTCAGGGGTATCCGTCATACAGTCAAGACGAACCATGCCCTTGACACCGTGGGTGCCTGTAACACGTGCCGCCTCAAGATAATTACTTTTTGCCATATAAGCCTCAATCAAATACGAAATGAACGGGGAGTCCGTCCTTGTACTCGGGATATATCTCACCGGCAGTAAAGGGGAGAATGTACTTTGCACACTCATCGGTAACATTATTTCCGCGCTCGTTTATAAATTCCTGAGGAACATGCTTTACCTGATTTGCAATAGCAAGTACATCGAGAGGCTCAAAGTGACTCTTGTATGTATCGCCATCCTCACGGATGATCGCCATCATGCAGACACTTGTACCGCCGATAGCAGCTACAACACCTGCTTCACCAACGCCTTCCGACTCACGGATATCGGTAAGTGAAGAAATATGAGATGCGCATCTCTGGCTGATATTAAGCTCAACGGAACGAACCTTGCATCCAAGCTTTTCCTTAACGTAAAGCTCAAGAGCCTTACCTGTACCTGTGAGAGCCTTGTGACCGAATACGTCAACACCGCCGCCGCTTATCTCCTCACAGACGTATCTGCCGTCGGCAAAACGGATCCCCTCGGAAACAGCAACAACGATGTTGGGCTTCTTCTCCATAAGAGCCTTTACATCCTCAAGGAAAAAATCAAGGTCAAATGCTCTCTCGGGAAGGTATACAAGATCGGGAGCATATCCGCCGGTAACACGGGGCAGTGCAGCAGCAGCGGTAAGCCAACCTGCATCACGTCCCATTACCTCAACGATGGTAACAGCGGGAACAGTGTAAACAGCACAGTCACGGACGATCTCCTGAAGAGTGGTAGCAACATATTTTGCCGCACAGCCATAACCGGGGGTGTGATCTGTACCAACAAGATCATTATCAATAGTCTTGGGAAGACCGATTATACGCATTTCGTAATCGTGATCTCTTGTATATGCACCGAGCTTTGCGGCGGTATCCATGGAATCGTTACCGCCGATATAGAAGAAGTAACGGATATCGTACTTCTTGAAAAGAGCGATAAGATTCTCATAATATTCGTCGTTGCCCTTAAGAGGGGGGAGCTTTTTTCTGCAAGAGCCGAGGGCCGCCGCAGGAGTCAGCGCAAGCTGTGCCAGCTTCGCCTCATCGGGAGCCTTCTTTGAAGTAAACATCTCACCGAGGTCGATCATTCTCTCCTCAAGAAATCCCTCGATACCATTTCTCATTCCGTAAAGGGCGGTGATTCCCTCATCCTTGCAAATAGACTTGACCGCACCACGGATAACACCCGCCAAAGTCGCATTGATAGCGGCAGTAGGACCACCGGACTGACCGACGATAGCCGCACCTCTTAAAATAGCCATATAAATTCTCCTGTGATGATGTATTTTTGTGTCCGCTGACACTTATAATCCACATTAAATTATAACATATACCGGTGTTTAGTGTCAAGGTAAAGACTATTGCAAATTTAACAAAGTTATGATATAATTCCATCGTCTTCACATCCGAAAGGAATCGATCATGCAAAATTATCTTATTCTTCTCGCTGCCTCACTTCTCCTTGCAGGAGATTTCGCAATACAGAAAATATATCAGCAAAGATCCGGAACCGGTATTATCGCAGGACTTACCTTCAATACCGTTGTCGGCGCAGTAACGGCAGTGCTTTTCTTTATTCTCGGTGGTTTTTCTGTCAATATTACTTGCTACGGACTTATCATGGCAGGCTCAATGAGTATCTGCGTTTTTGTATACACGATCATAGGATTCCGAATTCTCCGTGACGGTAATATGGCATTGTACACTCTGTTTCTTATGACAGGTGGAATGGTAGCTCCGTTTGTGTACGGAATAGCCTTTCTTGAGGAAGTACCGACGCCTTTTAAAGTCATCGGTATGATTCTTGTTACAGGAGCTGTCGTAATCTCAAATCTTAATATAAAAAGTACCGGTAAATATCAGCTTTTTCTTTGTGTTGCTGTATTATTTCTCAATGGTGCCTGCAGTATTCTTTCAAAGCTCGGTCAGACAGATACAAGATATGGGAAGATAGCTGTATACGATTTTGTCTGTATGACAGGTATCGTAAAGTTTGTCATCTGCGGTATAGCCCTGGCATTATACTTGATCTTTAGAAAATCAAAAGATGAAAAGAAGCTCACTCCTAAGATATTGCCAATAATAGCGCTCTCCGCAATTGTGGGTGGGGTATCATATATGCTTCAGCTCATGGGGGCAGAAAGACTTCCGGCAAGTGTTTTATTCCCGATGGTATCAGGTGGAAGTATGATCTTTTCAACACTTACGGGAATAATTTTCTTCAAAGAAAAGCCTACAAAATGGCAGATCAGCGGTGTTGTGATTTGCTTTTTGGGAACGCTGTTTCTCCTCTAAATACGTAAAAATGGCTGTCACAACGGTGACAGCCATGATTTTATTTAACTATATCTTTTAAGAATACCTTTTTCCTTGCAGCAGAAGCAATGCCGAAATATCTGTCGCATTCACCGAGCATGATATATCTGTCATCACCCTCTCCCATAACAGGGTAGAGAGAATACGCCATTACCTCACCTTTTGCCATTGTGACAGTTTCGGAGGTCTTTACATTAACAAGGGAGAATTTCTTTGAGAAATACTCATAAGCAACGTAATCACCATCGGATGAAAGTCCGGGAATTACATTAAATTCAAATGTCTCGGTCTTTGAATCGACCTCTCTGCACACATTAAATAGGGCAAGTGCAAAAGAATCAAGGAAATAGTTATACGCCTTCTGGATCGGAGCATTTTCTGCTTCACAGTTTACGAACAGACAGTCTTTCGTGGGCATCGCATGGCCTTCCATGCGGCAGATGTTGCCGTCAGAACCACATACCGGAAGAAGATTTTGAAGATCGGTGTCACCTACAGCATCACTGACATAAACGGGACCGCCGGAGATCGCACGAAGTACGCCGCTTTCTGTCGGTGCGGATTTGCCGGACCACCACATATCGTAGTCACCGTAGAACAAATTTGTGTGCCATACAGCACTGTACAGATTCTGTCTCAGATGCTTTGAGAAACCGTTTTCTCTGTCGGGGAAGAAGTCGTCACTGTTACGGGAGATGGCAGTAAAAGGACGTGCCAGAGCATTTACCATGCTCATTCCCATACAGTTTATAACCATTCCGCCGAAATTCTTAGCAATAGACTGTTCAATCGCCTCATGCATACCTACAGTGCCGGAAATGGCGGAGGTCACACCTTCAAGATAGTGATACGATGTGCTCTGATTATCAACTTTCACAAAGTCGATGCCGCACTCTGCGAGATGACTGTGGAATGCATCCCAGAACACAAATCCCTTATCGGGATCAACGGAGGGGATCATCATGCCTTCCTTGGCCTCCATAAGGCAATCGGCATACTTTATACCGATCTCGGACTCAGGATCTACACCTCTCCAGTATCCGTTAAGTGTATGCCATACGCCCACGCACTCTATGCCGTATTCTTCCTTGATCCTACCGATACAACTACCGAGTCCCTCGGGGAATTTTGCGGGATCTGCATCAAACGATGCAAGCTTGCTATCACGAACAAAAGACCAACCGTCATCAATGATGATCCATTTGACGGGAACGTTCTTTTCCTTGAATTCATCAAGCTTTGCATACAGCTTATCTGCTGTAACGTCCTGATAGAAAGCATTCCATGAGCACCATCCGAAGCTCTCGAAAAGCTCGGGATACTCACGCTCATCTCGGAGAGGAACATTGACAGCTCCGGACTCTCTTGCGAAAGTGAAGCTGTCCTTTACGGCATCAATTGGCTCGGAATTTTCGGCTGCAGCGAGGAAATAACCTTCAAGCTCTGTATATCCATCACATCTTACATCAAAATGGAGTCCGTTCTTGTCTGCCTGACAGCAGAAAACATCGCCGAGAAGATTTGTAATACCGTAATATACTCCCTCCTTCTCAAAGAGAAATCCTTGAGACTGATCTCTCATCTCAGCGGAGGTCTTCGGGAAATCATACATCATCCACCAGGGAGAATCTAGGTGGTAATCAAGAGTATTATCTGCAAAAGATGGATCGGCAATGAATGTTACGGCACGGGCAGCCAGAGGTGCATCGGAACTGAGACTGCAGTGGAACACTGCGGCTGAATCATTGCACTCTGCAGTAACAGTTGCGGTAATACCGTCACTGTTATAATGCCATGCACACATTCCGTCACATTCGGAAAACTCGGGAATTATGTCAACGTCCGTATCATCCTTCAAATGAACGGTCAACTTCATACCGCCCATGAATCTGCCCGATAAAAGTTCAATAAGTTTATTCATCATAACCTCCGTGGTCAATATTCGAGATAAGAAACAGTTCGCAAATATTCACCGTTCTTGAAATAGGCTCTCGGTACACGTCTGGCAATGCAGGAGACAAATTCATAATTGAAGGAGCTTGCCAATTCCGAAATTTCCTCAACACTGATGCGGTTATTACCGTATGTACCGAAAAGCACCACTGTATCTCCGACTTTTGCATCGGGAACAGCAGATATATCTACCATCATCTGATCCATACATATCCTGCCGACAATGGGACATTTTACACCACCAATAAGCACATATCCCTTACCTGAAAGGCATCTCGGATATCCGTCGGCATATCCTACAGGGATAGTGGCGATCGTAGTTTCTTTATCGGTAACGTAAATCCTTCCGTAACTGACTCCATACCCAGCCGAAAGAGTCTTCACGTGTGATATATGAGTTATAAGCTCCATTACCGGACGAAGAGGAAAATCCTCTGCAATTACCTCGTCAGACGGATAAAGTCCATAAAGAATAATACCTGCACGTGCGAGGTCATAATTTGACTGACACAGCTCCATAATACCGGCACTGTTGTTAAGGTGCTTTATTTCCGCATGACAGCCACGTTCAGAGAGCATACTCTCAAAACGGTCAAAACGCTCCTTTTGAGCCAGCGCATAGGTTTTATCAAGCTCATCAGCGGTGGCATAATGACTGAACAGTCCCTTTACACGTATATTCTCAAGTGAAAATATTTTTGCAGCCGCATCAGCATCGACCTCAGAAACCTGAAAACCTATTCTCCCCATGCCGGTATCTACGGCAATATGAACAATGGCACGCTTGCCGGATTTAGCACAGACCTTATTTAAGAGAAGAGCAGCATCATAGCTGAATACGGTGAGCTCCACATCATATTCAAGAGCAATTGCGTATTGCTCCGGCGCTGTGAACCCGAGAATAAGGAGAGGGGAAGTGATCCCTGCATTTCTAAGTTCGACAGCCTCTTCGATGGTAGCTATACCAAAGCTGTGACATTGTCCTTCAAGGATCCTTGCCACTTCAACCGCACCGTGTCCGTAGGCATCCGCCTTGATGACCGCCATTATATCCGTGCCCGCCGGAAGTCTTGACTGAATAAGCTCAAAATTATGTTCAAGGGCATCAAGATCGATTTTTGCATATATCCTGCGGTATTCCATTTTTTTAATCTGATCCCTTTCAGTCGCGATTAGTTTGTAGCTTCAAGATATTCTTCAAGAAGTGCATCCTGCAGCTTCTTAAGAAGCTCGGGGGCCTTGCCGCCCACAGGCTTTCCGTCAACCTCGTATGCACTGCGGCACATTGAGGTACAGCTTGACATGATCACCTCATCTGCGGTAAAGATATCGTCAACAGTAAAAGGAGTCTCATCAACGGGAATGCCGAGAGTGTGACACATACTGATAAGATGCTTTCTCGCAATACCGGGAAGAATAAGATTGTCAGTAGGTGCGGTGCGAAGTACACCATCTTTGAGAATATGAATGTTGGAATGTGCACATTCGGTAACACGTCCGTTTCTGTGAAGGATAGCCTCATCACAGCCCATAAGCTCTGCTTTCTGAGTTGCCATAACTGAGGGGATAAGATTAAGTGTCTTGAGATTACAGTGAAGGAAACGAGTATCAGGCTCAGTTATGAGCTTTACCTGAGAGTAAATATCCTTTACCTTTGCAGGCTTGAGCATGATAGCGATATTGCCGGGCTGATCCTCGGTAAATGCGTGATTTCTCACAGCAGTACCTCGTGAGACCTGCCAATACACGAAAAGATCACCCGTGTCCACCTTTTTTACCATGTCACAGAGAAGTGCCTTCATTTCATCGGGAGTATGAGGGATCATTATTCTGAGTGCCGCTGCACTGTTGTAAAAACGTTCAACATGATCGTCAATCGCAAAGATCTTATAATTGCGTGAATATGTGGCGTCATAAACACCGTCGCCAAAATAAAACGCACGATCAAGCATCGGTATCTGCATTTCCTCAAGGGGACCGAATTTACCGTTATAATATCCGAGTTTTTCCATAATTACCTCCAAATTTATGTAATTGCGGAATCAATTTGCACAGTGCAAAGGATATCCGCATAAACAAACCCATATTATTATAAATCACAATGCTTGCAAAGTAAAGACATAGCTGAAAAATTAATTAAAAAAGTTCGCTGTGACAAAATCAAAATTTTACATATTTTTTTCAAAAAAAGTACGATAAATGCTGAAATTAACACAATAAATCTTTGACATAATATTTTCTATGTGGTATAATAATTTAATATGAATGATGAAAGAGGGTGCCGTTTGTGATAATACTTGGGATAGATCCGGGTATAGCTATCGTCGGTTGGGGCGTTATCTCATATGAAGGCGGCTCCTTCAAAACACTCGGTTACGGAGCGATACGTACAGATTCCGGAATGGCTGTCGAGGACAGACTTGCTTCCATCTACAGAGAGCTGTCACAGATCATCGAAAAATACAGACCGGTATGTATGTCTGTCGAAGAGCTTTTCTGGAATACCAATCAAAAGACCGGTATCGTTGTCGCCGAGGCACGAGGTGTTATCATTTGTCTTGCGAGAATGATGGGACTGAAAATTTTTGAATACACACCGCTTCAGGTAAAACAAGCTGTTACCGGATACGGCAGAGCCGATAAAAAGCAGATGGAGATGATGGTAACTACTCTCCTTAACCTTGCCGAAACTCCCAAACCCGATGATACTGCCGATGCACTTGCCATAGCAGTGTGTCATGCTCATTCGGGAGCATCGGGGCTCGGTGCTTATTACAATAAGACCGTTACAGCAGGAAAAGGTGTAACACGCCGCATAACGGATCCAAGGATACTCAACGGCACCAACATCGTTATTCCCGCAAAGAAAAAGACAAACGTGAAAAAAGACTGATAAGAGGTAAAATTATGCGTGCAAGTGAAAACTGGCAGGATTATACACTCATAGATGCATCGGACGGAAACCGTCTTGAGGTGTGGGGAGACTATGTGCTCATCCGTCCCGATCCGCAGGTTATATGGGATACCCCAAAAACTGACCCACTGTGGAAAAAAGCTCATGGAATATACAGGCGTTCTAAATCCGGTGGCGGTGCATGGACAAATTACGGTATGCCCGATAATTGGTGCGTAACATACGGTGATCTTACATTTAAGCTCCGTCCAATGGGATTTAAGCACACAGGGCTTTTCCCCGAGCAGGCGGCTAACTGGGATCTCACATCTTCACTTATCCGTAACAGGATCAAGAACGGCGGTGAAGTATCAGTTCTCAATCTTTTCGCCTACACGGGCGGTGCCACAGCCGCAGCGGCGAAGGCAGGTGCAGCCGTATGTCACGTTGATGCCGCAAAAGGAATGGTGCAGGCAGCCAAAGAAAATCTTGCTCTTTCAGGACTCTCCGATGCACCTGTCAGATATATTGTTGATGATTGCCGCAAGTTCGTTGAAAGAGAGATCCGCAGAGGGCGAAAGTATCACGGTATAATAATGGATCCTCCCTCATACGGCAGAGGCCCCGGTGGGGAAGTGTGGAAGCTTGAGGAGGCGGCGTTCGGACTAATCTCACTTGCTGCAAAGCTTCTTGCAGATGAACCTTTGTTTTTCCTTATAAATTCCTATACTACAGGTATCTCCCCCTCATCAATGGGATATATGCTCCAGAGCTGTATGCCCGAAGGAATGAGATCATGCGGCAAAATGATCGCAGACGAGCTTGGAATTCCCGTGAAAAACAGCGGACTTGTACTTCCGGCAGGTGCTTCTGCCATCTGGATCGCCGACAAATAATCAATAATTCAGGATGATTTTCAAATGACTGATGAAAACAAAGGCACACCGATAGTTAGCCTTAAAAACATAAATTTTGCATATCCCGGAGATGAGGATACTCCTCCCGTTCCGGTCCTCCATGATCTTTCCCTTGATGTTCATGAGGGAGAGTTCGTTGCCGTGCTCGGTCACAACGGATCGGGAAAATCTACCCTCGCAAAGCTCATTTGCATGGTACTTTCTCCCGACAGCGGATCTGTTATCGTACAGGGAAAGGATCTGTGCGGAGATGAGATTACCGAAAAAGATATTTACGCTGCACGGCGTGACATAGGTCTTGTTTTTCAGAATCCCGACAATCAGCTTGTGGCAACTATCGTTGAAGAAGATGTCGCTTTCGGATGTGAAAACCTCGGTATCCCCTCTAAAGAAATACGCATACGTGTTGATGAAGCCCTTGCGGCTGTAGGGATGAGTGATTATGCCCGTTCTACCGTATATAAGCTCTCGGGCGGTCAGAAGCAGCGTGTTGCGATCGCAGGAGCACTTGCGATGAAAAGACGCCTCATCGTTTTCGATGAAAGTACAGCTATGCTTGATCCCTCGGGCAGACGTGAAGTCATGAAGGCTGTAGAACGCCTCAATAAGGAAGATGGCGTGACAGTTATCTTCATTACACATTACATGAACGAGGCTGCAATGGCTGACAGAGTAGTGGTGATGGACAGAGGTCGCATCGTAATGGACGGATCTCCGAGAGATGTATTTACAAATGTCAGTGAGCTGAGGGAGATAGGTCTTGACGTCCCTCAGACGACTGAGCTTCTTTATATGCTTAAATGTGACGGCTATGACGTTTCACTTGATGCAATAACTGTTGATGAATGCACAAATGAGCTGAAACGTCTTACCGGTAAATTTGAATTAAACGGCTGAATAGCCTTGGAGTATATTGATGTCAATTCTTGAAGTGCGCGGAGTTTCCTTCAGCTATAAGGGAAGCGCCGCCGGAAAATGTGCATTAAAGGATATAGATCTATCCTTTCAGGATAATATGATAACCGGCCTTATCGGTCATACCGGCTCGGGAAAGTCAACTCTTGTACAGATGTTCAACGGACTCCTGAAGCCCGATTCCGGTCAGATCCTGCTTGACGGTAAGGATATCTGGAGTGACGAAGTAAAAATAAGAGATGTCAGATTCCGTGTGGGGCTTGTCATGCAATACCCGGAATACCAGCTTTTTGCAGAAACAGTTGAGGCTGATATCGCATACGGTCCCGGTAATATGGGTATGTCCGACGATGAGATCTCAGATGCCGTCATAAAATCCGCAGGATTTGTAAATCTTGATCCTTCACAACTCAAAAAATCCCCCTTCGATCTTTCCGGCGGACAAAAAAGACGTGCTGCTCTGGCGGGAGTTATCGCTATGGGGCCGGAGATTCTTGTTCTCGATGAGCCTGCAGCAGGACTTGATCCCGCAGGCAGACGTGAGATCCTCGGTAAAATAAAGGAATATCAGCGTGCTTCGGGTACTACTGTCATAATAGTCAGTCACAGTATGGAGGATATGGCTATGTACTGTGACAGAGTTGCCGTTTTGGCACAGGGCCGGCTTATGTTCGAAGGTACTACTCCGGAGGTATTCAGTCGCTATGACGAGCTTGTACGAGTAGGTCTTGATGTTCCGGAAATAACCCGTCTTGCCGCAAGGCTTGATGAAGAAGGCATCGGTATCGGTCGGGATGTCTATACCGTTAAGTACGCCTACGAAAAATTTACCGAATTCCTCAAGGAATCGAAGGGAGGCGGTAAAAATGAATAGCGGCGCATCCTTCGGTCAGTATTTTGAAGGAAATTCATTTATTCACAGGCTTGATCCCCGAATCAAGCTCACTGCCTCGATCATATATATAGTCGTAATTTTTCTCGCCAAAAGTCTTTTTTCCTTTGCCTTGATACTTGCCGTAACATTGGGGCTTATGTTGTCCACGGGAATCCCATTCGGGCGTTTCATAAGAGGTCTCAGGCCCATCCTGTTCATTATGGCGTTTACTGCGATCATCAATATCTTTTGGTATACCGGTGATACCTTGCTCGTCGATTTCTATTTTATTGAGATCTATCTTGAAGGTATAATAAACGCCGTTCTTATTGCGCTTCGCATAATTTTTCTGATAGCCGGGACATCGGTGCTTCTCACATATACCACAACTCCTCTTGCACTTACCGATGGCCTTGAGAGCCTTCTCTCACCACTGAAATATATTAAAGTACCCGTACATGATTTCGCAATGATGATGACGATCGCACTCAGGTTCATTCCTACACTTACCGAGGAGACTACAAAGATCATGAATGCCCAAAAGGCAAGAGGTGCCGATTTCACCTCCGGCAGCTTTATAAAACGTGCAAAATCACTCATACCAATCCTCATACCTCTTCTCGTCTCTGCATTCAGGAGAGCAGAGGAGCTTGCAGATGCAATGGAATGCCGATGCTATACCGGCGGTGCGGGGCGAACAAGAATGAATGTGCTGAGAACTAAGCTTGCAGACTATATTTTTCTTTTCAGCATTATTACACTCGGTGCCGCAGTTGTCATTCTTAATATGTATGTTCCCGGAATCGCTCTGGGTATCTGAACGTATCCTTACAACGGAGGTAAAAGATGAAGCTTGCAATATTAGTTAAATATCTCGGTACCTCCTTTGAGGGATTTCAGGCACAGCCATCGGGAAATACCATACAACAGCATCTTACTTCAGCATTTTCTGATTTTTTCGGTTTCGAATGTGCAGTAACCGGATGCAGCAGAACGGACAGCGGTGTTCATGCTAACGGCTTTGTTGCAACTGTTATGCCCGTTGATCCCGTTATAGCTGAGAAAGAATGGTGCAATGTGCCGTGTGAAAAACTACACCGAGCAATATATCCGTTTCTTCATAATGACATAGCCGTTATCGGAGCCGAAAACGTACCGAATACTTTTCATCCTCGATATGATGCAAAATATAAAGAATATATCTATATTATAAAAGATACTCCTGCAAACGATCCGTTCCTTTCCGGAAGAGTATGGCATATCAAAAGGCCGGTTTCTAATGAAGAGCTTAGGAAAATGCAGGATGTATGCAGTCTTTTTGTCGGCAAACATGATTTCGGAGCATTTATGTCAAAGGGATCATCTGTTACCGATACCGTCAGAGATCTGAAGTATGCTTCTATCGAAAGAATTGACGGACTCATCAGGTTTACCGTTTCTGCCGATGGATTTCTTTATAATATGGTAAGGATCATGGCTGGTACTCTTGTAGGTATTGCTTACGGGGAGGATATTGACGTAAGAGGCGCTCTGACTGTAAAAGACAGATCAAAGCTCGGAATAACTGCTCCGCCTTGCGGTCTGTATCTAAACCGTGTGATCTATGACCCCGAAATCGACTTCAAATGCAAATGATATTCAGCTAAAGGAGGTCCTCAATGGCAAAAATAAGAAAAACTTCCGTTGTTGACAGCACTGCCTCCGTTGAAACAGAAGCTCCTGCTAATAAATACTATCTGCTTATATCGGAAAGATATATGCGGGCAAAGTATTTTTTAATTATATTTCTCGTTCTGTTTTTGGCAATTGTTATTTTTCTTTTCAAGGTCAATATCACTTATGCTAATCTCATGTATCTGATGAGAGATCTTAATTCAGGTGATGCTTCGTATTCTGTAGGCTTTGATCCGATCAAATACGATGAGCAGGACAACATGAATTTTACGATTTTCAGAGATGAGCTTGCCGTGATCGGTAACAGATCTCTGAAGTTCTACAATACAAAAGGCAAGGAAAACAGAAATTATGAGCTTGGATATCTTGATCCTGTGATCGTGTCATCGGATAAGTATCTTGTCGCTTACGATATAGGTACAGATTCATACTCTGTATTCACTTCTCTCGCTAAGGTAAACAGCGGAATTGCTGAAGGTAACATTGAGAGTGCACATGTCAATGATAAAGGAGAATATCTGCTCGTATGCCGTTCAGACGAAACTAAATATGTTGTGTACACTTTCGATTCTTCCTTCCGTGCCATTGCAAAATACTACAAAAACAGGTATATCACATCTGCCGCTATTTCTGAGGATTCAGATGTAGTTATCGCTTCCTTCAATTCTGACGGCACGGGATTCGACTGCGAGATCGAGCTGTATCGTGATGGTCAGGAATCTCCTGCAGAGGTATATAAAGAAAACGGTGTATTCCCCGTAAAATGCGGTATCTGGGATAACGGTGCATATTACGTTATATGTACAGACCGTGTTCTGTTCTTTGATAACAACGGAAGGCTTGTAAAAAATAACGTTCGGACCGGCGGATACACGTCATTTTCCGAGGGTGACGGTACTCTTGCACTTGCAGCTTCGGGTGATGTTCTCGGTGATACATCTGAAGTATCTGTATTTGACTCAACCGGTGAACTGCTGTATAATAATAGTATTGATAGCAGTATTTCATCCCTTGCTCTTTCTAAAAATGAAGTGTTTGTTCTGGCTGATGAGGCTGTATACATGATCTCCCTCGAAGATAATAAAACAGATATGATCGACCTTCCCGGTGGCGGTGATATGATATTTTTCACCGGATCCTCTGCACTTGTGTGCCGTAGAGACGGTGCTGAGGGAATCGATTTTTCAGATAGTGCTGCCGATAATGTAAAATAATAACTAAAACTTTAACCATTATAAGAAAGGGAATAATAATGATCAGCTTTATTCTTGACGGTATTCTTATTGCAATTTGCGCCTTTGTGCTTTTTTTCAGCGTGAAGCGAGGATTTGTCAGAACAATCCTGTCCATCGTTTCTTCAGTTGCGGCGATCCTTATATCTGTCGTTTTTACTCCCACCGTTTCGGAATTTATTTACAATAAATTTCTTCTGAATTCCATAACATCAGGGATATCCGGTACAGTTTCGTCCCTTGCCGGATCTGATGACGGATCCGGTGTCATAAAACTCTTTGAGGATATGCCTGAGGCTTTTGACAATATTCTCACGAGATACAATGTCAGTAATTCTTCTGCTGCCTCAATGCTTGAGGGTGCAAAAAACGGAACGGAAAATGTAAGCAGTATTTCCGAGAAGATCGCATCTCCGGTGGCTTCTACGATATCGAATGCACTTGCTTTTATTATCTGTTTTGTAGTTGCAATGATAATCCTTAAGATAATCATTGCAGTGATTGATAATTTCTTCAAGCTCCCTCTGCTTAATTCAGCAAATAAAACAGCAGGGGTAATTCTCGGTGTCGTGCTTGTCTTTGTAGTACTGTCAGTATACAGCAGTGTAGCAGTTCAGCTTGTTGATGCACTCGGATCAGTTTCACCGGAGCTTTTTGGAAAAAATGCTATTGACGGCACGATCATAGTTAAATTTTTCTCCGAGCATAACATATTCGGAATAATAAAAGATGCTATTTCAAAAAACACAGTACTGTAAATAGCTGCAGGCGACTAATTAAAAATTAAAACAGGAGTGCCCCAATATCCCATAGGGGCGAAATTCAGAGCTGATGATGGTTTGTTCAAGATGTCACAAAAGACCCGCTGTGGTCTTTATCACAAAATTAGAAGGTGGAGAATCCAAAAACGAAGGGCTTTGTATTACATGTGCCCGTGAGCTTGGAATAAAGCCTGTAAACGATATTATTAAAAACATGGGACTCACTGATGAGGACCTGGAACGCATGGACGCCGATATTGAAAATCTTATGGAGAGCATGGGAGAAGGCGGGCTTCCCGATATTCTGCCTTTTGGTGGAGAATCTATGCCCGGTGATACCCCTGACGGAAAAGCCCCTGTCATAAATTTTCAAAAGCTTTTGAAGGAAGGCTTTGGTGCCGCAGCCAACAAAAAAGGCGATAACAAGGAAAATAAGGGAGAATCCAAGGCCAAAAAGGAGCGAAAGTGCCTTGATACCTACTGTACTAATCTGACGGCGAAAGCCGCAGAAGGAAAGCTCGACCGTGTTGTAGGACGTGACCGTGATCTCGGGCGTGTCATACAGATACTTTGCAGACGCCAGAAAAACAACCCTTGTCTTATCGGTGAACCGGGTGTCGGAAAGACTGCGATCGCCGAGGCTCTTGCACAGCGCATCGTAAACGGTAATGTTCCGTACATTCTTAAAAACTGTGAGGTATATCTCCTTGATCTTACTGCCCTAGTAGCCGGTACTCAGTTCAGGGGTCAGTTTGAGTCGAGAGTTCTCACTCTACTCAATGAGATAAAGGCTGCAGGAAATATTATTCTTGTCATTGACGAAGTGCATAATATCGTAGGTGCAGGAGATGCAGAAGGTAGTATGAATGCCGCAAATATCCTAAAGCCCGCATTGTCTCGGGGTGAGATTCAGGTGATCGGTGCTACCACTCTTAAGGAATACAGGAAATTCATCGAAAAGGATTCTGCACTTGAGCGTCGTTTCCAACCTGTTACGGTAAATGAACCCAGTATCAAGGACACCGAGGAGATTCTTCGCGGCATCAAGCATTATTACGAAACATTCCACGGTATAAATATACCTGACAATATTCTTTCATGGGCTGTACGCCTCAGTGAAAGATATATAACCGACAGATTCCTTCCCGATAAGGCTATCGATCTTCTGGATGAGGCAGCATCGCACATATCTCTTTCCAGCAGAGCCATCAACGAAAGAAGGGAAGCTATCGACCGAAAAAATGAGCTTGAGAGAAATCTTTCCGATATCGAAAGCAAGCCTCCTCAGCCTGATGCCGATCAGTCTGCCACGGAAGAATACTACAAAAATATAGCTGATATGAAAGCCGGGATCATACGTCTCACAGATCAGATCGACTCACTCAAGGAAGAATGCGACTCCGTCACAATGGAGATTTCCGATCTTGCGGACGTTATTGAGATATGGACAGGCATCCCTGCCTCAACCATAAATGAAGATGAATTTGACCGTCTTGAACAGCTTGAAGAAAGACTTTCCTCAAAGATCATCGGTCAGGGAGAGGCGGTATCTGCCGTCGCTCGTGCGATCAAACGTCGCCGTGCAGGTGTTTCTGCAGCCAGACGTCCTGTATCATTCATTTTTGCAGGTCCCACAGGTGTTGGTAAAACTGAGCTTGTAAAAGTGCTCTCACGGGATCTGTTTTCTACCCCGGATAATCTCGTGAGACTTGATATGAGTGAATACATGGACAAATTCTCCGTGTCAAGAATCGTTGGCTCTCCTCCCGGATATGTGGGATATGACGACGCAGGACAGCTCACTGAGCGTATCAGAAGACATCCGTATTCGGTAGTTCTTTTCGATGAGATCGAAAAAGCACATCCCGATGTAATGAATATCATGCTGCAGATCCTTGATGACGGACGTATTACCGACTCTGCAGGCCGCGAAGTTAATTTCGAAAATACAGTTATCGTGATGACTACCAATGCCGGTGCTCTCGGAGGAAATGCTTATGCCGGCTTTACAAAAGAAGAAAATGGCCGTGATCACGAGAGAACCATGAAAGCCCTCTCCGGATTCCTTCGTCCCGAATTCATCAACAGAGTTGATGAGATCATCACTTTCCGTCACCTTGAAAAAGATGACTTCAAAAAGATCGCATCACTTCTTCTTGATGAGCTTGCCGATGCATTGCGTGATAAGGGGGTATCATTCGGTTACTCCGACACCGCTGCTATGTTCATTGCCAATGAATCTTATTCCGTTAAATACGGTGCCAGAAATATGCGCAGATACATCCAGACAAAGGTAGAGGATATGATCGCCTCTGAAATGATAAGCTCAAAGGGAAAGCTGTCATCCGTATTCCTTGATGTTACGGACGGCAAGCTGACTGTTGAATCTTTATAATCATTGGAGTAGCTATGGATAATGGTACAGGATGGAAGAAAAAACACCCATCTGAGATCATGAGAGCCCTTGGATCTGATGAATCCGTCGGACTGAGACGAAGATCTGTCAGTGAGCTCAGACACAGGCTCGGAAAGAATGATCTGTGGAATACCGGACACCCTCTTATGTTCTTCAGAACCGAAAGCGGTTTTTCCGTTGTCGGATGTATTGTAATGGTTATATCCGCACTTTCTGCGGCTGCATTTGAAAAATGCAGTGACGCACTGTTTATCTTTCTTTCGTTGTTTGCCGGATGTGTTGTCACATTTGCTGTTTATATCTCATGTGGTATCCTTTGCAAAAAGAACTGCAGTAAATGGATCCCCGTATGTACCGTCATGCGTGAGGGGAAAATCATCGTAATACGTGCAGACGCTCTTGTTTCCGGTGATATCGTTATGCTCTCAGGAGGAGATACTGTTTGTGCAGATCTCAAGCTTATTGAGGCTGATGAGCTGTTTGTAAAAGATATCTCTCTAAATAAAAATGATAATATCGTACAAAAATATTCCGCATACGGTGCACTTATCTCAGATGAACAAGCCATGCCCGACGATTTTATCTGTGCAGGCTCACAGATCATTTCCGGAAGTGCAAAAGCTGTTGTATGTGCTGTAGGTGAGAGAACTGATATCGGAAAGAAAAGAAAGATAAATCTTATCCCTCAAGCCGAACCTCAGGAGCTTCGTGTTTCACGAAAGCTCGGTACAGCTACAGGTACATTTGCAATGATATTTGCTTTTGTTGCGGTGGTAATAGGTGTATTTTCACCTTTTTTGGCAACTGATTTCATCGGACTTCTTCTTATTTTTCTTGCTTATGCAGTTTCTGCAGGCGGTGAGCTTATCTCGATCTTGTGCTGTCTCAAATACGTTCTTTCCATGCGTTTTTGTGCCGATAACGACGTTGTCGTGCGAGATATTGGTGCTCTGGAATACTTTATTTCATGTGACGGTATCGCTGTTGAAAATTCGTCTTTGATGAAAACAGGTACTTCCAAACTGAATTTATCTTTTGCATCAGATAAGATCATTGAGCCCGGAAGCATTGAAGGTGATGAATTATTCTCTCTCCTTTACACGGGAACCGGATACGGAAAAGGGAAGTACGGCTCCGAAGTAGTACGGTCACTGACGGAGCATCTATCCGACAGATGTGATTATCAAAAATTTGTATCGGGCATTGAGACGACCAAGATCGTTCTCGAACACAAATCTGTCGGTGGAGTACACAATTGTCTCTATGCCTCGGGCGGAGAATACTATTTTTTGCTTACCGGAGCCATTGATGAGGTCATTAGTAAATGTACGAAGCTCAGTACGCCTAACGGTTTTTCTGCCCTTGACAGAAGTATTCTTTCTGATATCCTCAGTGCGGCATCGGATGCATCAAAAAATTCCAATTCACTCATTGCAGTCGCTGTCAGAAAATCGCCGTACAACAGTATGAAGCGTATGTCTGTGCTGGCAAACGATCTTGCTTTTGTAGGATTTATTGCAGTTGATACACCTGCTGATCCAAGACTTGTTTCCGATCTTGCATTTCTCAAAAGGGAACACGTTCCGTTTTTTCATTTTACAGACGGAAGTGGTGAGGAGGTAAGCTTCGCACGCCGTGCCGGTATAATAAACAGCAGGGACGATCTTGTATTCGGCAATGATCCCGACACAGCTGTCACAAAGCTTCTTTCTGAAAAAAGCTACGGCGGTACTGTTTGTATCGGTGATGAGAGTGAGATGTCTGCTGTTCTCGGTTCTGCAAAAAATGCAGGAAAAAGACTTATTTGCATCGGGAATTCCGACCATATGCGCACATCAGGCTTGTCTGTAGTAACAGGGAAACCTCTTCCGGGAACAGGCGCTTTTGTCTCCTGCGGTGAGAATAAATGTGTGACTGCTGTTATAGGAATTATTAAGATCCTCGGTGAAATGTCACGAAGATTCGGTGCAGCGAAAAAATATCTCACCATATCTGCTGTAGTACGTGCTGTATTTGCCGCCTCAGTTTTATTCGGAGTTCCTTATGTTTACCCTTCAATAATTCTTGCATGGGGCTTCTTGCTTGATTTTGCCGTGGCAGCGGCGATCCTATCACTTGGTCACAAAAAATCATAAAATCCGGAAGTTTTCGTTTTTCACTTGAAAAAACAAACTTTTTGGTATAAAATAATAGAGATATATAAATCAAAGACAGGAGATGATATAAATGGCAGACGAGAACAACTGCACACATGACTGTTCTACCTGCTCGGCAAACTGCTCTTCAAGAGAACAGCAGGCGCCCACATTTGAGGCTCCCCATGCGGGATCCAAGATCAAACGAGTTATCGGTATCGTTAGCGGAAAGGGAGGAGTAGGTAAATCTATCGTTACCTCCATGCTGTCCGTTATCATGCAGCGTAGAGGACTTAAGACCGCTATCCTTGATGCGGATATTACAGGTCCTTCCATCCCAAAGGCTTTTGGCGTAAAGGGACAGGTCTACACCGTAGGTGACGGTCTTATGCCTCTTGAAAGCACCACCGGTATCAAGGTGATGTCTCTCAATCTTCTTCTCGAAGAAGAGACTCGTCCGGTAGTATGGAGAGGCCCCGTTATTGCAGGAGCTGTTAAGCAGTTCTGGACAGACGTTATCTGGGAAGATGTAGACTATATGTTCGTTGATATGCCTCCCGGAACGGGTGATGTGCCTTTGACCGTGTTCCAGTCTATTCCTCTTGACGGAATCGTTGTTGTAACAACTCCTCAGGATCTTGTTTCAATGATCGTTGAGAAAGCGCTCAACATGGCAAAGCTGATGAATATTCCGATCCTCGGAATCGTTGAGAACATGGCTTATGTCGAGTGTCCCGATTGCGGAAAAAAGATCAATGTTTTCGGCGGTACAGACCGTGACAATATCGACGGATGCCCCATCATCGGAAAGCTTCCTCTTGATCCCAAGCTTGCGGCACTTTGCGACAAGGGTATTATCGAGCTCATGGAGAACGATTACCTTGACGCTGCAGCGGATAAGATCGAAGCCTCTTTTGAGAAATAAGTTTTTTAATTATGCGAGAGAACCCTTTTTTCAAAAAGGGTTCTCTCGCGCTCTCTCCCAAAAAACTTTCAAACTATAATTATTTGATAGCAAGTGCAAAACAAAAATTTTTAAAATTAACCAACCTTTCCGAAATCTCTTACACTATATAGTCAAACGGCGCCGTGTTACCCCGGGAAATGAAAGGCAAAAATGAATGAACAAACAAAGAGTAGATGAGATCATAACCGAATATCTGCCGAAGATCTACGGATTTTCCGTAAAAAAGGCATTCACCTACGATGAAGCTGAAGAGATATCTGCCATGATCGTAGAACAGGTGTATACTTCACTCCTCAAGATGGATGAAGTGTACAACATCGACGGTTACATACGCAGGATCTCAAAGCATGCATATTCAAAATATGTCTCATCGGTGAAGCGGCACGAAGGCGTATCTATCGACGGAATGATGATCCCGTTTGAACAGGATTTTACTCTCACCGAGGAAGTCGAAGACGAGATACTTCGCCTTCGTCGTGAGATCGCATTCCTCACCAAGACTCGACGAGAGATCGTATATTCATTCTATTTTGCGAACAAGAAGATATCCCGTATTGCAGATGATATGGGGATTCCCGAGGGGACAGTTAAATGGCATCTTAACAGAGCCAGAAATGAAATGAAGGAAGGATTCACAATGGAAAGAAAAATAGGAAAACTGGGGATTAACCCCGTTAAAGCAAGAGGTTTCGGACACGGTGGGCATACCGGCAGCAATGACGGTCCCGAGTATTATCTCGGCGACAGTCTTAATCTAAATATTGTGTACAGTGTGTACTTTGAACCCCGTACTAAAGAAGAGATCGCAGAAGAGCTCGGTGTGACGCTTGTATTCATTGAGGACAGGATCGCCACCCTTGAAGAGAACGGATTCCTCGTAAGACAGGCAGGGGATAAATATACGACGTATGTGCATTTTGATCCCGAAACTTTCTCTCTTGAAATGCTTGAAACAAAACGCAAGAGTCAGCTTGAAGTTGCTAAAATGCTGGCAGAGAAGTATGTACCTGCAATTCGTGAATCTATCTCGGGAATCAATGATGTCTATATTCCGAGTGGAAACAGAGAGCTTTTTGAAGCCGCTATGATCTTCTATGGTATCAATCATTGTTGTTCGTGTAAAACAAACAAAGATCTATCAAAATATTATGTCCGTACAACTGCAGGAGGCGAATTTATTTGCTATGTCCGTTTTGAGCAAACACAAAATGATACAGATTATATTGCTACACTTGATCTTCCGGGATATAACGGATGCGGTGATATGATACGTGATTCTGTAAAGTATCCGTCGGTATCCTCTTGGTCGGTAGATACAAGATATGATACACGTGAGGGTGCATGGAAGAATAACCTATATTCTGATTATGAATACCTTTATGAATATTTAACCTCTACAATTGACGACATTCCTGCAAATTCGGAAAAGTTTGAAAGATTGAGATCAAGAGGATTTATCACAGATGACGGTCGTGTTAATCTAATGATTGCAAAAGGTGATAGAAACACTTTCTTTGATATGATTCCAGAGCCAAACGAGGATATTAAAAAAATAATAGCTGATAATTCTCTCGATATAGCAACAATGACAGTAAAGGATTATCCCACACAAATGCAAGATCTTGTTTATGAAATCATTTGCAATAATTTTGCTGGCGGATTCACCGTCGCCCTCATGGTCATGGATATCCTCTACTCCAACGGAACATTCCGTCCCCTTACCGAAGACGAGCGTGTCACCTCAAATCTCATAATGTTCAGTGACGTTCTCCCCAAATAAATCAATACTTTTGAACGACTGAGCCCCTATTTTACGGGGCTCTCGTTCTTTTTTATCGGGTTTGTCGAAACTAACCGCAAAAAGATAACAAAATATCGGTTTTTTGCCCCTATTTTCCGAAAATATTTTTAAAAATCTATGGAAAAAAGATTTTAAGTATAGTATAATATAAGTTGTGGAAAAGTGTAATATAATATCTTTATATTACGTTAACTATTATAACAAAATCCGGGAGGAATTTTGAACTATGAAGAAAAAGATGACCACAGTTGCGTTCACAGGAACGCCCGAGCAGCAGGAAAAGCTTGATGCTATCATTGCGGCTCACAAGGGTGAAGAGGGTGCTGTAATGCCCATTCTTCAAGAAGCTCAGGAAGTATATGGATATCTTCCCGAGGAAGTACAGAAGTACATCTCCCTCGCACTTGATGTCCCCATGTCCGAGGTTTACGGAGTTGCTACCTTCTACTCACAGTTCCAGCTTAATCCCAAGGGAGAGCACCCCGTTGCAGTATGTCTCGGTACCGCTTGTTACGTTAAGGGCTCCGGTATCCTCATGGATAAGCTTGAGGAAATGCTCGGTATCGGTAACGGTGAGATCACCGATGACCGTAAATTCAGCCTTGATGCTACCCGTTGCATCGGTGCTTGCGGACTTGCTCCCGTTCTTACTATCGGTGAGGATGTATACGGAAGACTTGTTCCCGAGGATCTCAAGGATATCATCGCTAAGTATCAGTAATTACATATTGCCACAAGGCATATGCAGGAAAGGATTGGATTAGATTATGAAGATCCGTCAGATACAGTCGCTTATGGAGGCTGATCTTCTCACAGGAGAAGATGAACTTGATTCAGATGTGTTTTCCGCTTGTGCAAGCGATATGATGAGCGATGTACTCGCATTCGTAAAGGATCAGGGTGTTCTCATCACCGGTCTTGTAAATCCTCAGGTGATCCGCACCGCAGCCATGATGGATATGCGCTGCATAGTGTTCGTCAGAGGTAAGAACCCCGGGGAGGATGTGATCTCTCTCGGTGATGAGGCGGGTATCGTCATTATGACATCAAAGCTCAGAATGTACGAGGCTTGCGGAAGGCTTTACACCGCCGGACTTCATGCCGGCTCAATAACTACACCGGAGGAATAAAATGGCTGAATCGGTAATGTTTCATTTTGACGTTGACGGCGAAAGCTTTGAATCCGCCGGAGAAGCGTCTATCGTAGTAAAGAAAAGACTGAGGCAGCTTGGTCTTGCACCCGATATAATCCGCAGAGTGTCTATCGCAATGTACGAGGGTGAGATCAATATGGTCATCCACGCAAACGGCGGTACCGCAGATGTTGAGGTAACTCCCGAGGAGATCATCATTGTACTCGCAGACAAAGGTCCCGGAATTCCCGATGTTGACCTTGCGATGCAAGCAGGATATTCTACTGCTAAGGATAATATCCGTTCTCTCGGATTCGGTGCAGGTATGGGATTGCCCAACATGAAAAAATATTCAGACAGCATGGAAATCGACACTACAGTCGGAGTTGGTACCACCATCAC
Source organism: Oscillospiraceae bacterium (assembly GCA_015065335.1). Taxonomy (GTDB): domain Bacteria; phylum Bacillota; class Clostridia; order Oscillospirales; family CAG-272; genus UMGS1312. Next base: position 37,093 of record SVQM01000006.1, read on the forward strand.
CATGAAGGTAAAGCTCTGACAAATACGCAAAGTGGGAGTAGGCCATGAAAGATTATAAGCATTCCGTTTCACTGAATGCAGATAAGTGCAAGGGGTGTACACATTGCCTCAAACGCTGTCCTACTGAAGCTATCCGTATCCGTGACGGGAAAGCCGAGATCGATACCACTCGCTGTATTGATTGCGGCGAATGTATCAGGGTATGTCCTTATAAAGCAAAGAAATCCATTTGTGACAAGCTCGCTGATCTTGACCGTTTCAAGTTCAAGATAGCACTTCCTGCACCTTCTCTTTACGGCCAGTTCGATCATCTCGATGATATCGAATTTATAATCGACGGACTGTACAAGGCAGGATTTGATATGGTATTTGAGGTTGCAAAAGCCGCTGAGATCGTATCAAGCTACACACGAATGTATCTTCGCCGTGAAAATATTACAAAACCTGTTATTTCTTCAGCTTGTCCCGTAATCGCAAGGATCGTCGGAATGAGATTCCCGTATCTTCTTGAAAATCTGATACCCCTTCTTCCTCCAATGGAGATAGCGGCTCAGATGGCAAGGGAAGAAGCACTGGAAAAACATCCCGATCTTTCTCCCGATGATATCGGAGTATGCTTTATTTCCCCCTGTCCCGCAAAAGTGAGTTATGTTAAGAACTCCTCAGGTGTCGGAAAAAGCGCCGTTGATGTTGTAATATCCATCCGTGAGATATACTTCCTGCTCATCGATCTTATGAAGGGCGATGAACAGCCGGAGCATTTCACAGAATCGGGTATGATCGGCATTAGCTGGGCATCAACAGGTGGGGAATCCTCCGCAATATTCAACGAAAAATATCTTGCCGCTGACGGCATCGAGAATGTAATTAAGGTTCTTGACCAGATCGAGAATGCTGAGTTTACAGATCTTGAGTTCGTAGAGCTGAATGCCTGTCCCGGCGGATGCGTGGGCGGAGTCATGACAGTGGCAAACCCCTATATTGCAAAAGCAAGACTGCAGTCGCTGAAGCGTTATCTTCCCGTATCACCCAACTGGGTATTCGATAAGGAAGAGATCCCGGTAAGTGCTGTGGATCTAACCGAACTTACATACACTCCCGCCGGAACCCTTTCCGATTCCGGCATAACTGCAATGCAAATGATGGCCAGAATACAGGAGATCAGAGAAACTCTCCCCGACATTGACTGCGGATTCTGCGGTGCGCCTACCTGTGCCGCTTTTGCAGAGGATGTTGTCAGAGGGGAAGCCTCTCCCAATGATTGTATCTGGCGTCTCCGTGAAAAGCTCGGTACCATTCCTGATAATTTAGGGGATGATCCCGATGATAATGTCGGAGGTAAATGATGACTGTAAAATATATATCCGAAAAGCTTGAGCTTGACGTGCTATGCGGAGATACCGACCGTGAGGTCAACGGTGTGTATACCGGTGATCTTCTGAGCTGGGTAATGAGCAAGCTTACGGCTGACAAGGTATGGATCACTATTATGTCTAACATCAACGTAATTGCAGTTGCAAGCCTTGCAGATGCCGCTTGTGTGATTCTCGCTGAAGGTGTTGAACCTGATCCCGAAGCGCTTGAGGCTGCAAAAAGCAAGGATGTTACGCTTCTGTCAAGTCCTCTTGATGCATATTCACTTTGTGTCAGGATATCGGAGTTGACAGGAGAATCAAAGTGAGCCGTTATTTCTACGATCTCCACCTGCACTCATGTCTCTCACCCTGCGGTGATGATGATATGACTCCTGCGAATATCGCCGGTATGGCGGCACTCAAGGGTCTTGGGATCGTAGCACTCACAGACCATAATTCTACCAAAAACTGTCCGGCTTTCTTTAAAGCTTGTCGTGCACAGGGAATAATTCCTGTGGCAGGTATGGAGCTCACTACATCGGAGGATGTTCACCTCGTATGTCTCTTTCCCGATCTTGATTCTGCCATGGCTTTCGGCGATGAAGTCGAATCACGCCGTTCACCCATGAAGAACAGACCTGAGATCTTCGGGAGGCAGATCATTATGGATCATGAGGACGGAGTGATAGGCGAGGAAGAAAAAATGCTCCTTTTCGCAACGGATATTTCCCTTGAAGAAGGGAAGGAGCTTTGTGAGAGCTTCGGAGGTGCCGCTTATCCTGCTCATATCGACAGAGAGTCCAACGGGATCGTTGCCGTGCTCGGCGAGGTGCCTGAGGAATCACATTACTACGCATATGAGCTGAACGACGGCGGATCTGCCGAAGAGTATAAAGGAAGATTTCCTCACCTCTCGGAAATGATACAGCTCGTTTCATCCGATGCTCATTATCTCTGGGATATATCGGAAGCCGAGAATTTCATTGAGATCCCCGATGAGCCGTACAGCAGCGATCTTGTAAGACGTAATCTTATCGATATCATTAAAGGAGCCAAGGCATGAAGGAGCTTTCACTTTATATCCTTGATATAACTATGAATTCCGTCAGAGCAGGGGCAAAAAACATCGGTATTACTCTTACGGAAAAGGATCATGTCCTTGATATGTATATCACGGATAACGGCTGTGGTATGACAGCCGAACAGGTAGAAAAATTATCAAATCCCTTTTTTACAACGAGAACCACAAGAAAAGTAGGACTCGGTGTTCCGTTTCTCAGAATGCTCGCTGAAATGACAGGTGGCTCGGTCACGATCACCTCCGTCCACGAAAGTGTCGGCAAAGATCATGGTACTGAGGTCCACGCCACCTTTCATACGGATCATATTGATTTCGTGCCTCTTGGAAACATAGTCGAAACGGTGATAACCCTCATTCAGGGAAGTCCCGATGTTGATTTTGTGTTTATCCATGAGACTGAAGTGGGACAGGTGAGACTATCTATCCCCGAGATCAGACAGATCCTCGGCGAGGACATACCGCTTTCAAGTTTTGAAGTGCTTGAGTGGATAAAGGGATATCTCTCAGAGCAATATGCTGCTCTGCAATAAATTAGTTTATAAAAAAATAATATAAACCAACCGAAAGGAAAAGTATCATGAAATCACTTGAAGAGCTGATGAAGATCAGAGAGCAGATGAAGGACAAGGTAGCTATCCGTAACGGCTCAGGAGACATCCGTGTCGTTGTAGGTATGGCAACTTGCGGTATTTCTGCAGGTGCGCGCCCCGTTCTTAACACATTTGTTGAGGAAGTAACCAATGCAGGTCTTGCAGATAAGGTTACCGTAACCCAGACCGGTTGTATCGGTATCTGCCAGTACGAGCCCGTTGTTGAGATTTTCGAGGACGGCAAGGAAAAGGTTACATATGTAAAGATGGATGCTGACAAGGCAAAGCGCATCGTAAAAGAGCACCTCGAGGGTGGCAAGCCCGTTGAGGAGTACACCATCGGCAACACAAATCTTTGAGATTAGGAGATAAAGAGCTATGATTAGATCTCATGTACTTATTTGCGGAGGTACAGGCTGTACATCCTCCGGAAGTGTTACAATTCAGGAGCGTCTCCAGAAAGAGCTCGATGCAAAGGGCCTTTCCGAAGAGATTAAAGTCGTTCAGACCGGATGCTTCGGCCTTTGTGCTCTCGGTCCGATCATGATCGTATATCCCGAGGGAACCTTCTACAGCATGGTTACTGTGGATGATATCCCCGAGATCGTTGAGGAGCACCTCCTCAAGGGACGTATCGTTGAGCGTCTTGTATATAATGATACAGGCTCTGCTGAGCCTTCAGTTGAGGTTACATCCCTTAACGATACTGCTTTCTACAAGAAACAGAAGAGAGTTGCTCTCCGTAACTGCGGTGTTATCAACCCCGAGAAGATCGAAGAGTACATCGCAATGGATGGTTACTTTGCTCTCGGTAAGGTTCTTACCGAAATGAGCCCCGACGATGTTATCAATTGCATCCTCGATTCCGGTATCCGCGGACGCGGAGGCGGCGGATTCCCCACAGGCCGTAAGTGGATGTTTGCTAAGGCAAGCGTTTCCGATAAGAAGTACGTTGTATGTAATGCAGACGAGGGTGACCCCGGTGCGTTCATGGACCGTTCTATCCTTGAGGGTGATCCTCATGCTCTTATCGAGGCTATGGCTATCGCCGGCTATGCTATCGGTGCTGATGAAGGTTACGTTTACGTTCGTGCCGAGTATCCCATCGCTGTTAAGAGACTTAACATCGCTATCAACCAGGCAAGAGAGCAGGGACTCCTCGGTAAGAATATCTTCGGTACCGACTTCTGCTTCGATATGCACATCAGACTTGGTGCAGGTGCCTTCGTTTGCGGTGAGGAGACCGCACTTCTGACCTCTATCGAGGGTAACAGAGGTGAGCCTCGTCCCCGTCCTCCGTTCCCTGCAGTTAAAGGTCTGTTCGGCAAGCCTACCGTTATCAACAACGTTGAGACCTACGCCAACATTCCTCAGATCATCCTGAAGGGTGCTGAGTGGTTTGCATCAATGGGTACCGAGAAGTCCAAGGGTACTAAGGTATTTGCTCTCGGCGGCAAGATCACCAATACCGGACTTGTTGAGATCCCCATGGGTACAACTCTCCGTGAGGTTGTTGAGGAGATCGGTGGCGGTATTCCCAATGGTAAGAAGTTCAAGGCTGCTCAGACCGGTGGTCCTTCCGGTGGATGTATTCCCGCCTCTCTTATCGATACTCCCATCGACTACGATAACCTTATCGCTATCGGTTCTATGATGGGCTCCGGTGGACTTATCATCATGGACGAGGATACTTGTATGGTTGACATGGCTAAGTTCTTCCTCGAATTCACCGTAGATGAGTCCTGCGGTAAGTGTGCACCCTGCCGTATCGGTACTGTAAGAATGCTTGAGATCCTTAACAAGATCACATCCGGTAACGGTGAGATGGAAGACCTTGATAAGCTTGAGGAGCTTGCTAATTACATAAAGAGCGCATCCCTCTGCGGACTTGGTCAGACTGCACCTAACCCCGTTCTTTCTACTATCAAAAACTTCCGTGACGAGTACATTGCTCACATCGTTGACAAGAAGTGTCCCGCAGGCGTATGTAAGGATCTTCTTTCCTACTCCATCATCGCTGACAAGTGTAAGGGCTGTACACTCTGTTCAAGAGTTTGTCCCGCAGGTGCTATCAGCGGCACTGTTAAGGAGCCTCACGTTATCGATACCGATAAGTGCGTAAAGTGCGGCGCTTGTATCGAGAAGTGTAAGTTCGGCGCAATCGTAAAGAAATAATAAGGAGCGAGTGCTAAAATGGATATGATAAATCTTAAAATAAATAACGTTGAATACAGCGTTCCTGCAGGTATTACCGTCCTTGAGGCGGCAAGATACGCAGGTATCGACATCCCCACTCTCTGCTATCTCAAGGATGTAAACGAGATCGGTGCTTGCCGTCTCTGCCTTGTTGAGGTAACAGGAGCAAGAGGACTTGTAACTGCTTGTGTTTACCCCGTAAATGAGGGTATGGAGATCTTTACCAACACAGACAGAGTTAAGGAAGCAAGAAAGATGAACATCCAGCTCGTTCTTTCTGCTCACGAGAAGAAGTGTCTGTCTTGCGTTCGTTCCACCACCTGTGAGCTTCAGAAGTATGCTCAGGAGTTCGGTGCTGACGCAGGCTACTTCAACAGCGGTTATGCTGAGAGCAATCTTGACACCTCCACTCCTTTCCTCGTTCGTGACAACAACAAGTGTATCCTTTGCCGTCGTTGCGTAGGTGCTTGTAACAACGTACAGGGAATCGGTGCTATCGGTGCTCTGAACCG
>SVQM01000105.1 GCA_015065335.1 Oscillospiraceae bacterium
TAAAATTTCGTTTTGGAGTGCAGGCATACTGATGTATGTCAAACGACAAAGCGTAATTTTAGCCGAAAATAACCGGCCCGGGCACTCTGAGTTCGACTCTATGATGGCATACCATAATATTTACACCGTTATCTTCCGAGGGGACGTTCGGTTATAAACATATCACCGATCTCAAGAGTTGCAGCCGTTCCGTCGGCATAACCAAGTGCCATTTCGCTGAGGAACATAAGTCTTCCTGTATTCCAGCACTCAAAAGGCAGAGGATAGGTAACGACCACGGTCTCTCCTGCATCTATGGTACAAGCAAGTGCTTCAACCTCGACCTCTGTTCTGGGGGCTGTCAATCTGAGGATAGGTGCTGTTGTTACCGCCTCTCCCTTGTTTGTCATGGTTATAACGACAGTCCTTGCATTTTTAATATTCTTCATGGGTGTATCAAAGGCGTCTACAGGCATGATGAGAGAATCGTTCTCACCGCCAAATGATACAGAGACAGCACCGTCTGCGGCAGTTGCCATTCCGGGATTTGCCTCAGCAACAGCGGAGATATTATCCGCCGCATCTGCGTCAAGAAGAGTGCTCACAGTCTTCGACTGTCCAAAATCCTTCTCTCCGAGAACGGATGCCACAAAGATCGCACAGTCTGTATTGTGATTGATACCACTGAGCGTATCGGTGCCGTGACCGATGGCAAGCACGGGAACGTTCGCCTGAGTATGACTTCCATCGGAGGTATACTTTGAGCCGTCCTTCACATTGTCCTTTGAAGGAGCATCGGGAATGATGAGTCCGCCGGTCTCATGATCCGCAGTAATGATGATGACAGTATCGGGATTCATTGCCGCAAATCTCAGCGCAACGGCAATTGCACAGTCGAACTGATACATCTCATACATCTGTCCCTCAAGATCACTGTCATGACCGTAGGAATCTATCTGTGATCCCTCGATCATTATGAAGAATCCGTTTTCATCCTCAGAGAGCTTATCAAGGGCGATATCGGTCATTTCCGCAAGAGTGGGAGCATCGGCATCGGTTGTAACAAGCTCCTCATCATTAAAAAGTCCCACAAGAGGAAGAGCTGCATCCTTCGCCTCGGAAAAATCCTTAGTATATGTAACTCCTGCATCCGAAAGAGCTTCAGTGATCTTATCTCTGTTTTTGTCATAGTACTTTGCTCCGCCGCCGAGCACAAGGTCAAGAGAGCCGTCAACAAGCTTATCAGCCTGCTGAGATGCGATCTCTCCCTCCTCAGCTCTCGAGGTTACGTGTGCAGTAAATGATGCAGGTGTTGCATCTGTGACATTTTTTGTTGCAATGATGCCTGTGCTCTTTCCCTTTTCAGCTGCAAGCTCAAGAACAGTCTTAAAATTCTCCGAATACTGCTCATCCATCGCAACGGTACCGTTTGATGTTCTGTATCCCGTGGAAAGTGCGGTACCGCCTGCGGCTGAATCGGTAACAAGATCACTTGAAGAGGAGGTAGACTGGGAGCTTACCATAGGAAGATATCTCCACGCCATTTTCCCCTCATAAAGCTTATCGGAATAATAAGCCTCGGCACCTTCGATCTGGCTGAATCCCATTCCGTCACCGATCATGTAGATCACATTCTTCGGCTGGGTAAAGGTTGCATTTTCAAGAGCGATCACAAGATCCTCTGACATGGTGTACGTACCGTCAGCCTCAAGCTCATCATCAGCGAGTGCTTTTACGGCACTGCTATATTTTTCCGCACGTACTGCGGCAGAATTATCCTCAGTCGCCGCCGTTGTAGTAGCCGCTTGATCCTTGCCTTTCTCTTTCCCACATCCCGTGAAAGCTGTTGAAAGAAGAATTGCGGACAGTATAAACGATATTGTTTTTTTCATAACGATCCTCCGAATATATACCTTTGCACATTTAGTATATCATCATTGATATGAAAAGTCAACGGGTGTTCTGCAATTGACTAACTCGGATCAAAGCACGGTATATCCCTGATCCTCTACTGCCTTTTTCAGAATATCATCGCTTACATCAGCGCTGAGAGTAATAACTGCAGTGCCTGCCTCATAACTGCATACCGCAGTCTCAACTCCATCGATTCCCTCAAGAGTCTTTTTCACTCTCGCCTCGCAATGAGGACACATCATTCCCTCGATCTTCATTACCTTTTCCATCTTTTTTGTCTCCTTTATTCTACTTTTAATTTTTTTGTCGCCGTGCGGATCATGGATCTTTGAAAAATTCAGCCGCAAGGCATTTGTTACTACAAGAAAGCTCGATATGCTCATTGCCGCCGCACCGAACATGGGATTCATCTCCCAACCGAACAATCCGATGAAAGCACCTGCCGCAAGGGGAATACCTATCGCATTATAGGCAAATGCCCAAAACAGATTCTGATGAATATTTCTCAGTGTTTTACGGCTTAGTCTTATTGCCGCAGGCACATCGGAAAGTCTGCTGTTCATCAGCACGATATCCGCTGAATCGATAGCAACATCGGTACCTGCACCGATCGCGATCCCCACATCTGCCGCCGCAAGCGCAGGTGCATCGTTGATACCGTCTCCCACCATTGTCACTTTTCCGTATTTCTTTAATGCCTCAATGGCAGAGGCTTTTTTATCGGGAAGGAGCCCTGCGATAACTTCGTCCACACCACACTTTTCACCGATTGCCTCGGCAGTACACTTGTTATCACCTGTCAGCATCACTACCCGAATACCCATATTCTTAAGTTCTGCAATCGCCGAAATACTATCGTCACGAACTGTATCAGCAACGGCAATGATTCCGACACATCTGCCGTCAAGTGCAAAGAACAACGGAGTTTTACCGGACATGGAGAACATTTCCCCATCTTTTTTCATCTCTTCGGGAATATTCACTGAAGCTGATACAAAATCATAGCTTCCGCCGATGACAGGTTCTCCCGAAATCTTACCGGAAACACCGCCACCGGGAGAGATAATGAAATCCTCAGCTCTATGAGCTGAAATCCTGCGTTTTTCACATTCAGTTACTATTGCACGGCCAAGAGGATGCTCACTCATCATCTCCAGAGATAGCGCAGTCCTCAGAACATCTGTCTCAGAAACACCGTCACAAGCATACACATCGGTGACTTCTGGTTCACCCTTTGTGATAGTTCCCGTTTTATCAAGAGCCACAGCATTCACCTTGCCGGTTATTTCAAGCACAGGGGCATTTTTATAGAGTATACCGTTTTTGGCACCGACACCGCTTCCGACCATAATGGCCACGGGGGTTGCAAGACCGAGGGCACATGGACAGCTTATGACAAGTACAGATATTCCTCTTGCAACTGCAAAGCCGACACTCTCACCGATGAGGAGCCAGATAATTGCAGTCATCACGGCAATTATCGTCACTGCCGGCACAAACACACCTGCTACCTTATCAGCGGCTTTTGCCACAGGAGCTTTTGTTGCGGCGGTATCGCTCACCATTTTTATTATCCGTGAAAGCGCTGTATCCTCGCCTACCCGTACAGCTCTGCACTTCATAAAACCCATGCGGTTCACCGTTGCGGCAGAGACCTGATCTCCTTCGGATTTATCTACAGGTATAGCTTCACCCGTAAGTGCAGATTCATCTACGGCAGATGAACCGCTGATAACAACTCCGTCAACAGGGATCCTCTCGCCGGGACGAACTGCGAAAACATCCCCCACCTTTACCTGCTTTGCAGGTACCACAGTCTCACTGCCATCATCGGCAATAAGAACTGCAGTATCGGGCGCAAGCTTCATGAGGCTTTTTAAGGCATCAGTAGTTTTGCCCTTTGACCGTGCTTCAAGCATCTTTCCTACTGTAATAAGGGCAAGGATCATTGCCGCAGATTCAAAATACAGCTCGTGCATCCAATCAGCCACAGCCGACAGATCTCCCGATTGTCTTGCCACACTCATACGAATAAGGGAATACACGCTGTAGACAAACGCCGAAGATGAGCCAAGTGCAACAAGTGAATCCATATTCGGAGATCGGCGTAAAAACCCTTTCACTCCGTTTACAAAAAACTTTTGATTTATGACCATTACCGCTGCGCACAAAATAAGCTGTAATATTCCCATTGAAACATGGTCAGCCTCAAGCCATCTCGGAACGGGGAATCCCCACATCATATGTCCCATGGATATATACATGAGGATCGCCAAAAATCCGAGAGATGCCAGAAGACGTCGCTTAAGAGCGGGTGTTTCTCGGTCCTTTAGTATATCTTTCTCAGAGGATCCGGTTTCTGTCCTCCTATCTCCGTCAACAGTTGCCCCGTAGCCTGCACGTTCGACCGCATCAATTACCGAAGTCGGATCAGCAACACCTTCAACGACCATGGAATTAGTAAGAAGGCTGACAGAGCACGATGAAACACCTTCAACTGTTTTTACGGCTTTTTCCACCGCAGCACTGCAAGCCGCACAGCTCATGCCGGTTATATTATATTTTTGCATATTTGATTCCTTTATTATAATTTCATTTCATGAGCTTCTCAAGAGTAATGCAAAGCTCATCGATGATATCATCCCTACCCTCACGTATATCTGTAATAACACAGGTTTTAAGATGGCTTTGCAAAAGCTCTCTCTCAAAAGAGCGAATCGCAGATACCACAGCAGATGCCTGAACAAGAATATCGGGACAATACCTATCCCCCTCCACCATTCCTCGTATTCCTCGTATCTGACCTTCAATACGGTTCAGTCTGTTAATAAGAAGCTTCTTTTCGTCATCACTACGTTCCTTGGTTTTATGACACTGACAAACTTCACTCATATTCTGTCTCCTTAATACTGATATATACTAATATTATATACCCCCGAGGGGTATATGTCAAGGCAAATTTAAATGTTACGGGCATAAACTGTACAGCTATCACATTTACATTTGATGTCAAAAAAACAATCACCTATGGTACACCATCTTCAATATTATTGATAGTATTTCATTTGGCAAGTAAAAACACCAGTTTTTTAAATATTCATAATTGTTTATGTCAACACCGCCGACAATTACACATCGTTTCATTTTATCAACTCATTTTTTGATTTTACTTCTGATTTTGCTAACGGCTACGCAAATCGCGACAGTGATAAGCATATCAGGCAAAGTATTACCAACAACAATATCAACGTGCATCAACAATCTGTAGATAACGAAGCCGACAAGCCAAATAATCAAATTTTGAATACTAAACGTACTTGTTTCCTTGTTCTGCTTCAAAATGAAGAAATCCGCAATTTGTATAGCGATCATCGGTGCGAATACCGAACCAATAAAGTACAAAAAATTGGTAATATCGGTAAGCGGCAGGAAAATTGCACCGGCTGCGCCGATTACAGTTACAGCAACTGCAACCCATTTTCCGTTGATCCTCGATGATAGCGATTCGCTTGAAATACCGGCAGAATAGGCATCAAGGAAGGTTGTGGTAACAGTAGAAAATACGATAATTAAAAGGCCGACGATACCAATACCTGCCTTCACCATAATCTGAGCAATGTCAGACTCGCCGGCAAAGATAGCCGCACCCATACCTATCACATACATCCACAAGCTTACGATGCCGTATGTAATTGCACTAACGGCAGTTGCTTTGACAGGCTTCTTTGCTTCTCTTGTATAGTCGCTGATAAGAGGCAACCAAGACAGCGGCATCGCAACGGATAACTCTACGGCAGCACCGAAGGTCATTCCTTCACCGCCGCTGTTCTGCATTGTCCCTTTGCCGAAAATAACGAAACTAAGAACGATCGTAAGAATAAACAACGCTGCCATAGCAACGGTGTTTACTTTGCCGAGATTCTTAATGCCGATCATAATCCAAAGAATAATCAAAGCACCGATGACAATGCACCAAATCCAGTTGCCGATATCAAAAATACCGTTTGCAGCAAGTGCTCCGTCATAGATCATAATAGCTGTCCAACCGACAAGCTGAATGATGTTCAGCACAGAAAATAACAATGCTCCTTTACTTCCAAAGCTCATCTTTGCGGTTTCCATTGCACTCCCACGAACCTTACCGCCGATCAGTCCCGCAAAGAACAGCATAACGCATCCAATGATATGGCCAAGCAAAATAGCAAGTATGCCTTTGGTAAAGCCGAGCGGTGCAAAATAGGTTCCGGTTAAGATCTCCGCAATGGAAACGGCGGCTCCGAACCAAATCAGTCCGTTTTCAAAGACGGATGTACGTTTTTCTTCCATTTCACTCCGCCTCCTCTGCATATTTCCCTTGCAGATCAAAATTGTGCATCATCGGGCCTGAGCCTTGTCCCAAATCGAGCTGTGCCGAAAGTGCATCGGAAATATAGTCCTTGGCTCTCTTTACAGACATAGCAAGGTCAAAGCCCTTTGCGAGGTTGGATGCAATAGCACTCGACAGCGTACAGCCTGTGCCGTGGGTGTTTGGATTGTTGATACGCTTGCCTTCAAACCATACCATTTTACTGTTTGCATACAGAAGGTCGTTAGCATCGTTGATGCTGTGACCGCCTTTGAGAAGAACTGCACAGCCGTATGTATCACCGATGAATTTTGCCACATAAAGCATATCCTCTTTGCCATCGATGGTCTTTCCTGAAAGAACTTGAGCTTCTGGGATATTCGGCGTAACGAGGGTTGCAATGGGCAGAAGTTTCTCTATTAAGGTTTTCACCGCATCGGTCTTCATCAAAGAAGAACCGCTGGTTGCCACCATCACTGGATCTACCACAACTTTTTTTGCCTTATGGTAGCGGAGCCTGTCTGCAATTACGCAAATCAGCTCCGAAGAAGCTACCATACCGATTTTTACGGCATCAGGATAAATGTCCTCGAATACCGCATTTAATTGTTTGCTCAGGAAATCCGGTGTTGACTCCTGAATCGATCTTACGCCGGTCGTGTTCTGTGCCGTTAGCGCCGTGATCGCACTCATAGCATAAACACCATTCATCGTCATTGTTTTCAAATCTGCCTGAATACCGGCGCCTCCACTGCAGTCGCTTCCTGCAATGGTCAATGCTGTTTTCATTTTCATAGTTTTTACTCCTTTCGTTTTTCAGCATCGTTTTGTATGCCATCATAGAGTCGAACTCAGAGTGCCCTGGCCGGTTATTTTCGGCTAAAATTACGCTTTGTCGTTTGACATACATCAGTATGCCTGCACTCCAAAAC
>SVQM01000106.1 GCA_015065335.1 Oscillospiraceae bacterium
GTATGCGACTACCACGTCGCAAAAAGAATCCCCACCATAGCACCCATATAAATAATGCGACGAATCACACCACCCCAAGAAATAACCCCACCGCAAAGGGGGATCTTCAAGGGGGATGTGAACGTGAGTGAACCCTCCCCCTTGAATGCCCTTCTGGGAGGCTCGGAGGGTATTCTTGGGGCATCTCCAAGAATATCCTTCGAAAAAACAACCCGAGGACAACTAAAACCAACGCAACCCAAACAATTTCTCTACTATCGAATATTTCCGTTAGTTTATGATTATAAAAAGTTGCTTTCTCCGGCAAAAGATATAGGGTGACAGTGATGTCACCCTATGACTTATAAAATCTTTATTATTTTGACTTCGCCTTGTCACCGCAGAAGAGCTTTGCAGCTCTCTCGGGAGCATCCTTGGCATTTCCCCAAGGCTCCTCAGCATAACGGTAGTCGAATTTCTTGCAGAAGAAGCTCACATCCTCCGACAGGCTTTCGGTGTAGCTGTCGAGAATGCCGTATATCACCTTGTAGAATGCGGAGAAATCCTTTCCTTTCATTCTCTCCTTTGCGGCGGCGGCAAACTTTGCAAAATGGCTGTAGCAGAATCGCTCGGTATTGCTTACCTTTTCTCGGAATGTGTGATCGGATTCCCACAGATGAACTGCGGTGTCGATCATTCTGGTGAAATGGTAATCTATCCGTGAGCAGACATAGCAGGATCTCTCCAGCTCGGAGAGAAGCTTTATGTCGGCGGCGGCATTTGAGCCTGTCATAAGGCCGGGTCCCTTCAGCTTTTCACGGATGTGGTCCACGTGGCTCTCCATCATTAGAGCAAAAGGCAGAGCCTTTCCGCCATTCAGCAGTGTGTCGAAATGCTCGGTGCAAAAGCCCATCTCGTTTGTTTTGATACGTGTGTCCGGTTCCATCATGGATGCGCCGAGAATGAGATCTATCTCATTTGCTTCAAGGCGTTCTCTCATGAGGCAGAAAGGACAACGGGGACTCTCACCTACACTGTCCTCAAAGGCTTCGTTTACGGGTATGGTGTATATGTTTTCCATAAGATATCCTTTCTTTTTCCGAGGCTCTGCCTCGGGCACCGCTTAAAACCTTTTTGAAAAAAGGTTTTAAGGATTCCAAAAACTTTTATACTGGTTATAGTATATAATATTTTCGTTTATATTTCAAGAGTAAATTCGGAGGTGTTTATGCCATATATAATTGATTCCGATAAACTAGGCATTACAGTTGGAGGCATTGGCAATTTTTCTCCCGAAAAAACTTTTGACTGCGGACAGTGTTTCCGCTTTGAGCCACTTGAAGGCGGCGGAGTTACGGGGATCGCACACGGACGGCGTGTGAGTATTTCCCGAATGGGGGAGTGCCTCAGAATAAACGGTATTTCCGCAGATGAGTTTGAAAATACGTGGGAGCATTATCTCGCACTTGACGAGGATTACGACTCCATCGACCGCATGATCGCAGAGGCTGTACCTTTTGACAAAGGCGGACAGACCCTTGCAGATGCGGCGGCAGTTTCAGCCGGCATCAGAATCCTTCGTCAGGAGAAGTGGGAGACTCTTTGCTCCTTTATCATATCACAGAATAACAATATTCCGAGAATAAAGAAAATAATTTCTGCCATGAGTGAAAAATGGGGCGAGAGGATAGGCGACGAGGATTTTGCGTTTCCTACAGCAAAGGCTCTGGCTGATGCAGGAGAGGATGCGATATTCTCTCTTCGCACGGGATTCCGTGCGAAATACATAATCGATGCGGCACAAAAGGTTGCAGATGATCCGGGATTCCTTGATACAGTGGCAGGTTGTTCTGATTATGCAGAGGCAGATATGCTTCTTCGTGCCATCAAGGGAGTAGGACCGAAAGTCTCCGCCTGTACGCTTCTTTTCGGATTCGGCAGAACTGACGCTTTCCCCATTGATGTGTGGATAAAGCGTGTCCTTGAAAAATATTTTCCCGAGGGATTTGATCCTGCTGTGTTCGGAAATGCGGCGGGAATTGCCCAACAGTATCTTTTTTACTATGAAAGGTATAATCAAAATTAAGGAGGCCGCATAATGCGAAATATACTCAAACATTTGGTAGCCGCATTTTTTGCGGTGATCCTTGTGCTTCTATCATCCGTGGCAGTGCTTGCGGAGGAGAACGGTGATGCATCCACACCTCCCGTTATTGAGGGTGCTGCTGCATATTATCTTTATAATTTTGAGAATGACCGAGTACTGTGCGAAGGTGGCACTGATACGGCACTTTATCCTGCATCTACCGTAAAGCTCATGACGGGTATACTTGCGGTGGAAAAGTTCGGTAATGATCTTGAACAGCGTATTACCATTACCTCGGATATGCTCAAAACAGCGGCAGGAAACAAGCTTGGTCTCGTGGCGGGTGAGGAGGTATCTGTCAAGGATATGCTTTACGCCACGCTTGAGGGAGGATATAACGATGCGGCACTGGTGCTTGCCTGTGCCGTTGGAGGAAGTGTTGATGAATTTGTGTCGATGATGAACACAAAGGCGTCACTTCTCGGTGCCTTTGACACTCATTATACAAATCCTACGGGACTTCATGATGATGCTATGATAACTACGGCGGCAGATACGGCGAAGATCGCAAAATGTGCCGCAGAGATGCCGCTTATCGTTGAGATAACCTCATCTCCGAAATATGTAATGGACAAGACCAATCTGAAGGATTTCCGCAATATATACAACAGAAACTGTCTTATATCAAAGTTTTACGACACCTATGACACGCCTTACAGATACGAGCGTGCTACGGGAATGAATGCGGGAAGCACCGGTAAGGCGGGCAGTGTTGTAGTTGCCACTGCAAAGAATGATGACGGAGATCTGACGTATCTTGCTATTGTAATGGGAGCTCATTCTGATGAGAATGTGAACTATGCCTACGCAGGTGCGATAACGCTTTTTGATTGGGCATTTTCTGCGTGGGGATATATCGACGTGCTCGCTGAGGAAAGTGTGATCTGTGAGGTACCGGTTTCGCTTTCATCGGCGGTGGATTATGTTACTCTCTCACCGAAGAAGTCCCTGAGAGTATATCTGCCTACTTCGGTTGATCCCAAGACCGACATTGAATACAGCTATACCACACTCCACGAGGAGATCGCCGCACCTATCAAAAAAGGAGATGTTGCAGGTGCGGTCACGGCGATATATAAGGGTGAGATCATGGGTTCATCTGATCTTGTTACCAATATCGACGTGGAGAGAAGCGAGCTTCTTTATACGCTTGCTCAGATAGAGGAGTTTACAAAAAGCAGATTCTTTATCGGTGCGGTGGTTTCAGCAGTGATACTTTCAGCGGCGTATATAATCATAAACGCACGGATCAAGACGAAGCCGAGAGGGTTTTAATGATCCCCGTAAATCATATGAGGTACAAATGATCGAAGCATATTCACTTTATTCCGGTTCATCCGGGAATGCATATATCGTAAAGCACGGTGACACGGTGATCCTTGTGGATGCAGGGCGAAGCTGTGCTGCTCTTTGCCGTGGGATCCGCAGTGCGGGAATATCTCCCGAGGATGTGGCGGCGATACTTATAACTCATGAGCACACGGATCACACATCGGCACTTCGTGTGTTTCACAAAAAATATCATACCACCTTTATAGGTGCCACTCCCGTTCTTGCGGCAATTTGTGAGAATGAGGAGATGTGTGACAGTGCAAGAGCACTCTCTCCCGGGCGAGAGTTCAGTATAGGCAAGGTATCCGTGTGTGGGTTCTCTTTGCCTCATGACAGCTCAGCAAATATATGTTATAAATTCTCCGATGCGGAAGGGGACAGCCTTGTTATTGCCACTGATATGGGTGAGGTGACACCCGAATGTGAGGAATTTTTGTCCGGGGTAAGATGCGCAGTTATAGAAGCGAATCACGATCCCGATATGCTCAGGTGCGGTCCGTACCCGCCGAGCCTCAAATCACGGATCGCCTCACGTAGAGGACATCTTTCAAACGGACAGTGTGCCACACTTGCGGCTGATCTTGCGAAGACGGGTACGACAGGCTTTGTGCTTGCACATCTGAGCCGAGAGAATAATACCCCGTCTCTTGCTCTGTCTGCGGTGACAGCTTCACTCAACGAATCGGGGTTCGGAGAGCTTCCGGTGACATGTGCCGGTGAAGATCATATGGTAAAGATCACGGTGGATGGCGGCGGTTGCCGGCTTTGTACCGTAACGATCTGAGGAGATGATAGCTTTGATAAAGATAAAACTGATATGCATGGGTGCTCTGTCAGAGCCTTATTTCAAAGATGCGGCGGCAGAGTACAAAAAGAGACTTGGCGGATACTGCGATTTTGAAGAGATACGCCTGAAGGATGCCCATATGGGCAGAGCCGCAAGCGGCGGTACACCTACTGCGGGAGATATTGCGGCAGCCCTTGACAAAGAAGCTGATGAGATACTCTCAAAGATACCGAAGCGTGCGGTAGTGGTTGCACTCTGTATCGAAGGAAAGATGCTCTCCTCGGAGGCTCTTGCAGATTGGATAGACCATCGTACAGCTTCGGGAGCATCGGAATTTTGCTTTATAATCGGATCGTCTCACGGACTTTCCGACAGAGTGAAGGCGGCGGCTGATCTTAAATTCTCCATGTCGCCACTGACATTCCCCCATCAGCTTGCAGCCGTAATGCTGACAGAGGCACTTTACCGTGCAATGGACATAATCCGAGGCGGAAAGTATCACAAATAATATTTAATGAAAAAGCAGAGGAAACTATTATGGATATAATAATGGCGGTGGACTTCGGTGATGCCCGTACAGGACTTGCAGTTTCCGACAGTGCAGGAATGATGGCGCACGGTGCAGGATGTATCGAAGGGCTTGGGTTTAAGAAAATGGCGGCGGCAGTTGCCGAAGCGGCTAAATCTCGTGAGGTCTCACTTATTGTGGTGGGAAACCCCATAAATATGAACGGTACCGAAGGTCCCCGAAGTCAGAAATGCCGTGATTTTGCGGCGATGGTGGGGGAGCTTTCGGGGATCCCCGTTGAAATGCAGGATGAGAGACTTACTACCGTCAGCGCTCACCGATTCCTTTCTGATTCGGGCGTTTCGGGAAAAGATCACAAAAAGCACGTTGATGAGCTTTCTGCGACTCTCATTCTTGAGGCGTACATGGAAAAGCGGAAAAGTCAGGGCTGATATATGAGACGTGTGATAATAACGGGCGGCTCACGAGGGATCGGCAGGGCGGCTGTGGAACTGTTTTCACGGGAAGGCGACAAGGTCGCATTTCTGTATAATGCTTCAAATGATGCCGCTGCAGAGGTGGCAGAATCCACCGGCGCAATTCCGGTGAAGGCGGATGTGGCTGACGATGTGTCATGTACTGATGGAATAGCTCGTGCTGTAGAGATGCTCGGCGGTGTTGATGTGCTCGTGTGTGCCGCAGGTGTGGCATATAAGAATTTCTTTGATGCAACGGCTCAGGAGGATTGGCATCGCATCATGGAGATAAACGCAGGAGGCACATATCGCTGTATCCGAGAGGTGATACCTTATATGGTGCGGCAGAGATACGGCAGGATCATTACGACATCATCTGTATGGGGTACAAACGGCGCATCCATGGAGGGCGTGTATTCTGCATCAAAGGCGGCGATAATCGGAATGACAAAGGCGGTGGCGAAGGAGCTTGCACCGTCGGGGATAACTGTGAACTGTATTGCTCCGGGTGTGATCGATACGGATATGAACCGTGATCTTCCGGATGCCGACAGAGATGAGCTTGCGTGTGAGATACCTCTCGGCAGATTCGGTACAGCAGCAGAAGCGGCGGCGCCGATGGTGTTCCTTGCATCGGATGCGGCATCATACATCACGGCTCAGGTGATCGGTGTCAACGGAGGCTTTGGCGAGTGATGGTCTATACGAGAGATGAGTATTTCATGTATCTGGCGATGGAGGAGGCTCGTGCGGCGGCGGAAAGAGGAGAGATCCCCGTCGGCGCAGTGGTAGTCCGTGACGGCAATGTGATTGCATCTGCGGGGAACGGACGTGAAAGGGACAAATCTGCCATTTCCCATGCGGAGCTTACAGCTATCGGGCGTGCCTGCGAGGTGCTTGGCGGCTGGCGGCTTGTGGGATGTGAGCTTTTTGTGACTCTTGAACCGTGCCCCATGTGTATGGGTGCGATCATAAATGCCCGTGTGCCGAGACTCATATTTGGGGCAAGCGATCCCAAAGGAGGAGCTGTGGGCGGACTTTTTGATATGAACGATTTTAGACTTAATCACCATCCCGAGGTAGTGTCGGGAGTGCTTGGAGATGAGTGTGCTGAAATGCTCAGAAGCTTTTTCAGAGAAAGACGTGCCGGGGGCGGATTTGATGCTTCGAAAAAATGGCGTGAACGGCAAAAGTGAGAGTTTTTTCTAAAACGGCGGAACTTTTTTCACATTTACGCTTGACAAATCATGATTGTTGTGCTATTATATATAGGCTGTACAGAAAGCTGTACGGATGCGCCCTTAGCTCAGCGGATAGAGTGCCCGGCTACGAACCGGTAGGTCGAGAGTTCGAATCTCCCAGGGCGCGCCATGTAAAAAACCTCTTTTGTCTACCTGACAAAAGAGGTTTTTTTGAATGATGTTTGCCTTCGGCAAATGATGTTGGGCAACACCCAATGATGACGGCTACGCCTAATGATGTGTGGCTTCGCCACATTTTGGGGCAAATATCGCATCATTGCGAAACGAAGTGGAGCAACATCATATTTGCGTAGCAAATGCATCATGTCGCCATTGGCGATGCCTCATTGAAATGTCCTGAATTTTATGATATAATTACTTTTAAAGGAGGCGATTTTGTGAAAGAAAATAAGCTTGCAGAACTTTCAATGGAGTTTGCTGTGGATATTATAAACCTTGTAAGGCAACTTA
>SVQM01000107.1 GCA_015065335.1 Oscillospiraceae bacterium
AACCCAATCAGATGCCGCAACGCCACAGAACAGCGCTTGTCCCGGCCGTGCGTGATCATCTGTTATTCCGCCTTGCGACGGATCTGCTTCGTCTCGACCTTAACGGGCATATCACGTCCTACAGTCGATACGATAACTGTTGCCTCAGTACCATCCTCAGAGATCTCATCGATCTTACCGAAGAAGCCTGTAAACATTCCGTCCACGATGTCCACGATATCGCCCACAGAAAGTGAAACAGTTGTGGTACGAGTCTCATTAAGGATAGCAGCAGCCTCCTCATCAGACAGGGGAACGGGCTTTGATCCCGGACCTACAAATCCGGTAACACCACGGATATTGCGGACAACGTGCCAACTCTCATCGGTCATAGTCATCTTGATGAGTACGTAGGAGGGGAATACCTTTGACTCCACTTCCTTCTCTACTCCTCCGTCAGACTCAACGATGATCTCGGTAGGGATCTTAATATCGAAAATAAGGTGTCCCAGTCCTCTGTTTTCGATGATCTTTTCAAGGTTTGTTTTCACCTTGTTCTCATAGCCGGAATAGGTATGTGCAACATACCATCTGGGGCCGGCATTCATCTCATTGATATCGCTCATCTTGTCACCCTGAGCCTTAATCAGATGATATTGTTAAGACCGGTGATACCCTGAGTGAATACGAAATCAAGCAGTCCTACAGCAATAGCAACAACTGCGATCACCGCAATAACCATTACGGAATTCTTCAGTACACTCTTGGGATTAGCCCAAACGATCTTCTTCATCTCAGACTTACAGGATCTGAACCAAGCCGCCATGCGCTTAAAAGCAGAGGGCTTATCAGACTTTACCTTGTCAGCCTTCTTCGCCTTTTCTGCAGGAGCAGAGGCGGTATCTTTCTCGAGATTTTTCTTTTCGATGTCAGCCATGTCTTACTCCTCCGAAATTATTTGGTTTCTTTGTGCAGAGTATGCTTGCGGCAGAAACGGCAGTACTTGTTCATTTCAAGACGATCGGGATCGTTCTTCTTGTTTTTCTTGGACTCGTAGTTTCTCTGCTTGCACTCGCTGCATGCCAGTGTGATCTTGACTCTCATTCTATCGGCACCTCCTTTTAAATTCGGGTTTTGCCCGTAATCGCCGTCTGTGCGGCGTGTACCTCCCTCAATTTTTGAGAGCGCAAAAAAAGAACCCTCTTTGAGGTGATAACATTATATCACACCAGAGGGTCCTTGTCAAGAGTTAATTTATATAATTATGTACTGATTTTCTTTGATCTGCGATCCGATATTTGTCAATCCCACGTACTCTTTACTCCGATACCGGAGCTGTTCAGATAATCAATAAGATCTCCGAGAATAGCTGTATTCGTTTCGGATACACCGTGCAGTAGATACACAGCACCCTTATGGGCATTTCTTTTGCAAAGCTCAAGAGCCTCGGCATGTGGCTTTTGGTTATTCACATCATAATCAAGGTATGTGTAGCTCCACAGCACACTCTTATATCCGAGATTCTGCGCCACGGCAAGTGCTCTCTGAGAATGCTCACCCATAGGGGGACGGAACAGGAACATCTCGTAACCGAAGTTTTCTTTCACATAATTATGGAGTCCCATGATCTCGTTCTCCATATCTGCAACAGACAGATCGGGCATAGACAAATGATTCACACTGTGGTTGGCGACGATATGCCCTTCATCCACCATTCTCTGTACCATATCGGGAGCAGATTTGGCATAGTACATAGTAATGAAGAATGTTCCCTTCACGCCCTTTGCATTGAGCGTGTCAAGTATTCTTCCCGTACAGCCGTACTCATAGCCGAGATCGAAGGTAAGATACGCAGGATCAGTCTCCGGCATAATGTAGATAGCACCATATGCGCCGTACTTATTCTGCCAGCTCGTACAAGAGGTAGGACGGTTGAGGGCATCTACATGAACTCCCTGTCCCCATCCGTGCTTTGTATTATCCATCGCCTCAAGCTCCTCTCGGGTATAGGAAAGCTGAGGATAATCAGAAGGACGAGGTGTTGTGACCACCGGTGCAGGGGTAGTTTCAGGTACAGGCGTAGTCTCCGGCTCCGGTGTGGTTTCGGGCACAGGTGTTGTTTCAGGCTCGGGAGTAGTTTCGGTAGCAGTTGTTGTTTCTTCTGTTGTCGCCATCTCAGTTGTAGTTACCTCAGTTGTCACAGATGACGATGCAGTCTCCGCAGGCTTCTTCTCATCATCTCCGCATCCCACAACCGAAACGAGCATGGCACAAAACAGAGCAATTGTAATTATACGTTTCCTCATTTTTCGAAATATTCAAGCACAAGACGTCTTGCAACATCGGGAAGATCGGTAATAAGCGCATCGGCACCTGCCTCGATACATCTCTGCATTACGCCCTCGTCATCAACAGTCCAAGGGTTAACACGAATACCTCTTATATGGCACTCACGAATTATACCGGGGACCTCAAAGACCTGGCCCCAATCGGGATGGATAGCCGCTGCACCGATAAGATTTGCGTACACCCAAGGGAAAAGGATACGCTGAGCGTAGAGAGGTGCGGTAGGCACGGCGATATCGGTCTCATGAAGCTTCATAAGATTTAGATGATTGAACGCAGAATAGTAAACCTTGTCCTGCATTCCGTACTTTTTTGCAAGCTCGATGCACATTGCGGGGAGCTCCTCCTCATCGGATTTGATCTCCACATTTACGGTAAGTCCAGTAGGTGCAAGAAGCTCATACACCTCATCAAGGAGAGGTGCCTTAACGAAACCGTATTTCTCCTTCATATTTTCGTTGTGGTTCACATTATACTTTTCGATCTCATCATAGGTAAGATCACGGATATAAGCCTTACCGATCTCGGGATCCCATATATCGAAATTATGATGAACTACGATCTTCTTATCTTTTGAAAGATGCACATCAAGCTCGATTCCGTCCGCCTGCATTTCCGCCGCAAGGGCAAATGCGGGAAGTGTGTTCTCGGGAGCATAAGCGGATGCTCCTCTGTGCGCCCACACGAGGGTACGCTCGTTAAGAGTTCTGTTTTCCATATTTATGTGATTCCTTTCGGGAATAAGATTCGCTAATTCTATTGTACACCCGAAGCAAAATAAAATCAAGAGGATATGTCACATTTAGTCAGACAAGAGAATAACCTTTGCATTTGCATCCATAATATGATATACTTATCTTAAAATATACTTAAATTAAGATTTTGAGGTAAATTATGAGAAACAAGCACAACAAACATCTCGGCATTGAGATAGATCCGGAACTTCATTTCAAGCTTCACTATATCGCAAAATACGAGGGACGTTCCGGCAACGGTCAAATCCTTTATCTCATTCGCAAATGCATAAAAGAATTTGAAGACAATGAAGGGAAGATAGACGTTCCCACAGAGATAAAATAACAAAAACTCAGCCATCCCGTGGTATTCACCATAGGATGGCTGTTTTCTTATTCACTTTGTTCTTCTGCCACAGGGGAATCGCATTCCCATCTCATAAAACTCATAACTCTGTTTATCTCATCTTCATTTTCAATGACAGCAGGCTGATAATTGTTTCTGGTTTCACCCGTATGCACGTAACAAGGAATGATTTTTGAGACCTCATCCTTCACGACCATTGTTTCCCTATCTATAGTGAGATCCATTTGATAAATTATCGTGCGGTTTTCGGGCCTGTACCAGTCTCCGAAGCAAAAATTACCGAGAGAGTAAATGATGTCTACACCGTTGTAATTCTCCATAGGCTGAAGGATGTGAGGATGACTTCCAATGACAAGATCCGCACCACCGTCTACAAGCTTACGGCAAGCATCTATCTTCCACTGCTCGGGTTCATGTATCATCTCAGTGCCGCCGTGGAAGAAAATGATCTGATAATCAGAATTCTCTTTTGCAGCATCCAGACGGATCTGTACACTATTTGCCTGATATACCGACCAAAGTCCCGTACAGATCACAGCAACGGTAAAGCCTTCCTTTTCAAGATACATGACCTCATCTGCAGTACCGGCGTAAAGTCCTGCACCTTTTACGGTGTTATATGTATCCTCAAACCCCTCAGCACCGTAATCATCCATGTGATTATTGACAAGTGAAACCCCGTCAACTCCGGAGGAGGTGAGGATCTCAACGTTTGAGGTTTTAGATTTATACCAATATGCGGGATCGTGATCCTTTTCTATCGGAAGAAGATCCCTGTCAGTAAACACATTTTCAAGATTCACGACAGTGAAATCATCGGCATCAAAAACATGTCGCACCTTTTCAAGAAAATACGTAGGAGGATTTTTACTCACAAAATCATTAAAATTGTAGAGCTTTGTCTCATCCATAAATGCTGCAAGAAGCACGTCTCCCGCAAAGGAAAGCTTTATATTGAATGTTTCTTTTTCCGGAGGAGTAATCACATCAGTGGTCAATTCAGATTTTTCAGAATCCGTCCTGAACGGTTCCGGCATCGTTTCGACCGGGGATATGACCATTGTTGACACCGGCACACTTGAGACCTTGTTTTCGCTGCCGCATGAAGTTAAAGTAGCCAAAACACACATAACAAGAAACAACGATATACTCTTCTTCATACAGTCTCTCCTATCAAAATGGTATTCATGCGAAAGTCACAATCAGATAAAGCTATATCAATCCTCGAAGGAACGGAACAATTAGGTCATATTCTCCTACAAAAGTTAATTATGATATTACAGGCGAAAATGCCTCTGCATTGAGCCGTCGCCCTCGTGAGACAGGCTTTTATCTCCAACATCACTTAGCCGATATTTGCCTGTCGGGGCTTCCCGACACGATATTTGCCTGTCGGGATATTCAAGATCAATTACCCAAATAAGAATTACAGGCGAAAATGCCTCTGCATTGAGCCGGCATCCTCGTGAGACAGGCTTTTATCTCCAACATCACTTAGCCGATATTTGCCTGTCGGGGCTTCCCGACACGATATTTGCCTGTCGGGGCTTCCCGACACGATATTTGCCTGTCGGGGCTTCCCGACTACCTTTCAGCTATTCTTACGTATTCTCTGCGATCCTTCACTGCCTTGTATGCAGGACGGATGATCTTACCGGTATTGATGATCTCCTCCATACGGTGAGCACTCCAGCCGGCAACTCTCGCCACTGCAAAAATGGGAGTAAACAGCTCCTCGGGAAGTCCGAGCATCCTGTAAACGAATCCGCTGTAGAAATCAACATTGGGGCTGACGCCCTTGTAGATCTTGCGTCTCTCCGCAATAAGATCGGAAGCGATCTTCGCAGTACGCTTGTACAGGTTATACTCATCAAGAAGTCCCTTCTCCTCAGAGAGTCTGCGTGCATATTCCTTCAGTACATCAGCTCTGGGATCGGAAACAGAGTATACAGCGTGTCCCATTCCGTAGATAAGTCCTGCACCGTCAAATGCCTTTTTATCAAGAATATCGGACAGATATGCTCTTATCTGCTCATCACTTCCCCAATCCTTAACATGCTCCTTCATGTCGTCAAACATATGCACGACCTTAATATTCGCACCACCGTGACGGGGGCCCTTCAAAGATCCAAGAGATGCCGCCATTGCAGAATAAGTGTCTGTTCCGGATGATGTAACAACATGATTTGTAAATGTAGAGTTGTTTCCGCCGCCATGCTCCGCATGAAGTATCAGAGCCATGTCAAGAGTAGCCGCCTCCAGCTTCGTGAATTGGCTATCCTGGCGAAGAATATGAAGAAGATTCTCAGCTGTGGACAGCTCTGCCTTTGCGGGATGGATAAACAGGCTCTGATTATCGTGATAATGAACGAATGCCTGATACCCGTAAACTGCAATAAGCGGGAACATCGAAATAAGCTGTAGGCACTGACGAAGCACATTCGGAAGTGCTATATCATCAGCATAATCATCGTATGTGTAAAGGGTAAGCACAGAACGTGCAAGCACGTTCATCATATCCTTACTGGGTGCTTTCAGAATAATGTCACGAACAAAGCTGGGGGGGAGCGACCTGTATCCACCGAGGACGGCTGAGAATTCCTCAAGCTGATCTTTCGTGGGAAGATTTCCGAAAAGGAGAAGATATATGCATTCCTCAAAGCCATTATGTCCGTCGTCGGATGCACCCTTTACGATATCCTTGATATTATACCCACGGTAAAAAAGCTGTCCCTCGCAGGGTACTAACTCTCCGTTTTTTTCTTCAAATGAATTGACCTCCGAAACCTCTGTAAGTCCCGTCAGAACCCCTCTGCCCTTGAGATCTCTGAGTCCTCTGTTTACCTCAAATCTGGTATAAAGCTCAGAATCGATCCTGCCTTCACTCATACACTTTTCTGCAAGAGCTTTTATATACGGCGTTACCTCGGAAAAATTTTTACCCGGCACTATCTACACCTTCTTTCATCACATGTTTTTAATATAATTATTATGTTATTATAACACAAATAAATGAATCCAATATGAACGTTTTGGAAAAAGGGGAAATATTATACTGTTATAATAAATTGAACCGCCCTCCATAAAGGAGAGCGGCCCTGAGAAAAGCTATATATTATGCAGGGGTTATCATTCCGTAGTCATTATCCTTGCGTTTGTATACTACGCAAATGTCACCGGATTCCGCATTTGCGAACATAAAAAACGTATGTCCGAGAAGATTCATCTGAAGTATTGCTTCCTCGGGAGTCATGGGACGCATAGGAAAGGTCTTTGTACGGATGTTGAATTCACCCTCCTCCTCGATATCATCGATATCGTCCTTAGGTATAACCATTCCGGATTTCATGCGTTTTTCAAGGCGAGTTTTGTTCTTGCGGATCTGACCGTCGATTATCTCAACACACTCATCAAGTGCACAAAGGAAGGTCAGGTTCTTCTCCTCACTTCTGAGGAGCATCCC
>SVQM01000108.1 GCA_015065335.1 Oscillospiraceae bacterium
CTAAGTATTCCCTTTAAGGCTGTAAGATCTCTTGAGATCGGCGTATGCCATATCTATATGGCAAAATTCGAGTCTTACTCAAAGGCTGACCTTATGAAGTATATCCAGATCGGTACAGACGACAGGATATTCGCTATCGCAAAGCTGCTTCGTATGGGAACAGATCCCGCAGATATCGCTGCTGTTACAAAGATCGATATGCTGTTCCTGTGTAAGCTGAAGAACATTACCGACCTTGAGCCGAAGATCGCAGAGAAGCCCGGTGACCTTGATGTTCTCTATGAGGCAAAGAGAATGGGCTTTGGTGACAAGTATATCTCCATGCTCTGGAATATGTCCGAGGACGAGGTATATGCTATCCGTAAGAAGGCAAATATGTTCCCCGTATACAAGTACATCGACACCTGTGCGGCAGAGTATGGAAATCTTGTGCCTTACTTCTACTCTACCTACGAGGATGAGAATGAATCCATCAGAAGCGACCGCAAGAAGATCGTTGTTCTCGGCTCGGGACCTATCCGTATCGGTCAGGGTGTAGAGTTCGATTACTCCACCGTTCACGCAGTGCAGACCATCAAGGATGCAGGCTTTGAGGCTATCATAATCAACAATAACCCCGAGACTGTTTCCACCGACTATACCACATCCGATAAACTGTACTTTGAGCCTCTCACCGTTGAGGATGTTATGAACATAATCGAGCTTGAGAAGCCTGACGGAGTTATCGCATCCCTCGGCGGTCAGACTGCAATAAATCTTGCAGAACCTCTCACCAAGAGAGGTGTAAAGCTTATCGGTACTGATACAGAGGCGATCGACAGAGCAGAGAACCGTGATTCCTTTGAGAAGGTCATGAATGAACTGCAGATCCCACAGCCTAAGGGACAGGCTGTTACCAATATTGAGGATGGCGTTAAGGCTGCGGCTGAGATCGGTTATCCCGTACTCGTTCGTCCCAGCTACGTTCTCGGCGGTCGTGCAATGCAGATCGTTGCAGACGAGGATGCACTCCGTGTATACCTTACCTCCGCCGTTGAGATCGATGCGGACAAGCCTGTGCTCGTTGATAAATACATCGTCGGACGTGAGCTTGAGGTGGATGCTGTATGTGACGGTACTGATGTATTTGTGCCCGGAATCATGGAGCATGTTGAGCGTACAGGTATCCACTCCGGTGACTCCATCAGTGTGTACCCCACCTTCAGCGTGACCGAAAAAGCTGTTAATACTATTCTTGATTACACAAAGAAGCTTGGACTCGGCATAGGTATCGTCGGTCTGTTCAATATCCAGTTCATCGTTGATAAGGATGAGAATGTTTACGTTATCGAGGTAAACCCCAGATCCTCCCGTACAGTTCCGTTCCTTTCTAAGGCTACAGGTTATCCCATTGCGGACATCGCAACTCTTGCGATCCTCGGTCACAGCCTGAAGGAGCAGGGATACGATAAGCTCTATCCCGAAGAAACAAGAGGTCGTTGGTACGTTAAGGCTCCCGCATTCTCATTTGCGAAGCTTCGCGGAATGGACGTATATCTCTCTCCCGAGATGAAGTCTACAGGTGAGGCCATCGGTTACGATGACACTCTTACCCGTGCACTGTACAAGGCACTTCAGTCCAGCGGTACAAGCGTAGTGAATTACGGTACACTGCTTGCTACCATCGCAGACAAGGATAAGGAGGAGGCACTGCCTCTGATCGAGAGATTCTATAATCTCGGCTTCAATATCGAGGCTACCGAGGGTACAGCGGAGTTTCTCCGTAATCACGGTATCCGTACAAGAACTGTCGGAAAGATCAGTGAAGGCTCCGACGAGGTCCTTGACTCCATGAGACAGGGCCACGTGACTTACGTTATCAATACAAGAGACGTTCATTCCGTAAACAGCGGAGAGAGCGACGGCCACGAGATCAGACGTTGTGCCGTAGATAACGGCGTGACAATGTTCACAGCACTTGATACCGTAAGAGTTCTTCTTGATGTCCTTGAGGAGACTACACTGTGTATCTCAACTATTGACAGCTAATTGACTCATATCGTTAACCGTAGGGGAGGGGTTTCCCCTCCCGAAAACGGTGATATTGGATTTGCATCAATTAAGTGAAACCTATCTATAAAAACGGGAGGGAAAACCCCTCCCCTACATAGAAGGATAATTGATTCTTGGTGAAATATCGAGGTCTATAATATGCAAGGGTACAACTGTGTAGCCGTATTTAACGAAACCGCAGACCAAGTCCTGATGTGCAAACGGAAAAAGAATCCATACATGGGACTTTCCAATTTCGTCGGCGGAAAGATCGAACTCGATGAAGACGGACTTGAAGCCGCTTACCGTGAGCTTGAGGAAGAAACAGGGATAACGAAGGATGATATTATCCTCTCTCATTTTATGGATTTCACGTATCATCTCGGGAACTGTTGTCTTCAAGTGTATGTCGGACGACTGAATAAGTCAGTTGAAGTCAGCGGAGATGAGAACGAGCTTTATTGGTCTGACCTTGACAATAACTTCTTTGATACAACGAAGTATGCCGGAGAGGGAAACCTTGGGCATATCATTATGCACATCGAAATGTACAAAAACGATCTTTTGAAATAAAACAGTTCTAAAGTTTTTGAGGATTCAAGGAACTTTTTTCAAAAAGTTCCTTGGCGGTGGTTTGGAGGCAGCGCCTCCAAATAAAATAAATAAAAACTACCTAAAGGAGCGACTTATGCTTGATGCTGTTTATCTGATACGGGAAAACGTGAATATAGCACCTTTCGTATACCGAATGGTGCTTGAGGGAGATACCTCCCACATCACCCGTCCCGGTCAGTTTGTCAATATAAAGCTTGACGGACTTTATCTTCGCCGTCCTATCTCCGTGTGCGATCTTGCAGATGACTCATTCACCATCATCTATAAGGTTGTCGGTAAAGGCACCGAGCAGATGAGTACCATGACTGCAGGCGAGAGTCTTCTCGTCCTTACGGGACTCGGCAATGGCTACGACCTCACAAAAACTGCAGATCACGTTGCAGTAATCGGCGGAGGTGTGGGTGTGCCGCCCATGTTCCTCCTTGCGAAAGAACTTCTGAAAATGGGTAAGCAGGTGACAGCGGTGCTTGGCTTCAATACAGCTGCTGAGGTATTTCTGGCAGATGAGTTTGCCGCTATCGGTGCAGATGTGAAGATCGCTACCATGGACGGTTCTGCAGGAGTAAAGGGAACTGTTGTGGATGCACTTCGCACAGTAGACGGCATCGGCTACACCTATGCCTGCGGTCCCGAGCCAATGCTGAAGGCACTGTACGATAACACCGACGTGTCCGGTCAGTACAGCTTTGAGAAAAGAATGGGCTGTGGCTTCGGTGCGTGCATGGGATGCTCCTGCAAGACAAAGTACGGTAACTTCCGTATCTGTAAGGAAGGCCCCATCCTTGAAAAGGAGGCGATCATATGGTAAACACAAAGGTAAATCTCTGCGGAGTCGAGCTTAAAAATCCCGTGATCCCTGCAAGCGGAACCTTTGGATTCGGCTATGAATTTGCAGAGCTGTACGATATAAATGTCCTCGGTTCCATTTCCTTTAAGGGAACTACCGAGGAGGAGAGATTTGGCAATCCCACTCCGAGGATCGCAGAGTGTCCTGCAGGAATGCTCAATTCCGTGGGACTCCAGAATCCCGGTATAGATAAAGTAATCGCCGAGGAGCTGCCAAAGCTTCGCCGGCGTTTCAGTGGACCCATCGTGGCAAACGTCGGCGGATTCTCCGTGGGAGAGTTTGAGCGTTCAGCCGCACGCATGGATGCAGAGGAGCAGGTGGAGATCCTTGAGATCAACATAAGCTGTCCCAACCTCCACGGCGGAGGACAGAACTTCGGCACATCCGTGGAGGGTGCCGCTGAGGTAACACGTGCAGTAAAGGCTGTCACGAAAAAGCCCGTGTTCATCAAGCTCACACCAAACGTCACCGACATCGTATCTATCGCCAAGGCTTGTGAGGATGCAGGTGCCGACGGTATCAGCATGATAAATACTCTCTTTGGAATGAGAATAGATCTTCGCCGCAGAAAGCCTATACTGGCGCAGAAGATGGGCGGATATTCCGGTCCCTCTATCTTCCCCGTGGCACTGAGAATGGTGTACCAGGTGTACGATGCGGTAAATATCCCCATAATCGGAATCGGCGGTATCTCCACTGCCGAGGACGTAATTGAAATGATGCTCGCAGGTGCGACTGCCACCCAGGTGGGTGCCGCAAACTGCGTTGATCCATGGGCATCGCAGAAGATAGTGGAGGGGCTTCCCGCCGCTATGGAAAAATACGGAATCAAAGACTTAAGTGAAATTATCGGAGGTGCACACTAATGGGCAGAGACGTAATCATCGCACTTGATTTTCCCGGAATGGCTGAAACAGAGGCGTTTCTTTCACAGTTCACGGGACGTAAGCCTTTCGTAAAGATCGGTATGGAGCTCTACTATGCTGAGGGCCCTGCCGCTGTAAAGAGACTGAAGGAGATGGGACACAAGATCTTCCTTGACCTGAAGCTTCACGATATTCCCACAACCGTAAAGAAGGCAATGAAGGTGCTGTCAAACCTTGATGTTGATATGTGCAACCTTCATGCAGCAGGTACGAGAGCAATGATGGAGGCGGCGCTTGAAGGGCTTACCCGCCCCGACGGTACAAGACCTATCCTTCTCGCCGTAACACAGCTTACCTCCACCGATGAGGAGCGTATGCAGAAGGAGCTTCTTATTCCTCATACAGTTGCAGAGGTGGTTGAGAGCTATGCCGCAAATGCTGCTGCCGCAGGACTTGACGGTGTAGTTTGCTCACCCCTTGAGGCGAAGCTCGTAAAAGAGAGATGCGGAAAGGATTTCTGGACCGTGACCCCCGGAATCCGCTTTGCTGACGGTGATGTGGGCGATCAGAAGAGAATCACCACACCCGAACTTGCACGTGAGTTTTCCGATTACATAGTAGTCGGCAGACCTATCACTGCGGCTGAGGATCCCGTAGCGGCATATGAGAGATGTGTCCGCGAGTTCTGTGACTGAGTAAAGTCTTAACGTGAGGATTTTTGCTATGAAAAAACTGATAGTTATATTCTGCATGGTTTTGATTATTTCTTCCTGCGGAAAGACGGGAATCCGTGATAACTATGTAGAGTTATTCTGTAGCGATTCCTATTATCTTGAGTTCAGCATTTGTAACGACGAAGGCGAATCCATAAGATCGGGTTTCTTTGCGAAGCGTGACGGTGCGTACTGTATGCAATTAGAATTATCAGACAAATATGTTGTTGATATGCTGTTTGTGGATAATAAAGCATACTTTGTTGACTATGACGCGAAAACATATACGGTTAGTGAAGATGATCCCTTTACCTATGAATATATAGATAGGATCTCTGATCTTGAGATCAAAAGTAAAGATTCGGACGGTGATGACTACGTTATCACGTGCAAAAACGGTCATGAAAACACGGTCTACCTAAATTACACGGATCGAATACTTAAAAGTATCGATATGCCTTTGATGAAGGGCAGAGATGATCTTAAAAACATAGAACTGAGGGAAATATCTTCCTCTATTCCCGACGATGTATCTTTTGAAATACCGAAGGAATACAAATCTGTGTCTGGACTTGTTCCGGCTATGGACTAAAACTTAAAGGAGAAATAAAAATGGAAGCGTACAAGAGAGAATTTATAAAATTCCTGCAGGGTGCGGGGGTTCTGAAGTTCGGTGACTTTACCGCAAAGAGCGGACGCAAGATCCCCTATTTCATCAATGCCGGTGATATCAAGACCGGTGACCAGATCAGACGTCTGGGTGAGTTCTACGCAAAGAGCTACTTCGAGAAGGTCGGAAACAAGCGTACAGTACTGTACGGACCTGCATACAAGGGTATTCCGATCGCAGTATCCGTTGCATCTGCGTTGTCCGCAGAGGGACTTGACGTGCCTTTCTTCTTCAACCGTAAGGAAGAGAAGGACCACGGTGAGGGCGGTGTGTTCGTTGGTTACGTTCCGAAGGCGGGCGAGGAGATTGTCATCGTTGAGGACGTTATCACCGCAGGCACTGCGATCCGTGAGAGCATGGCGAATCTCAAGAATCTTGAGGGTACCAAGATCTCCGCTGTTTTCGTAATGGTCGACAGAAAAGAGAAGGGCAAGGGCGAGAATTCAGCTATGGCTGAGCTTGAGGAGGAGTACGGATTCCCCGTATACTCCGTCGTTGACGTGTACGACATCATCGAGTATCTGGAAGAAGATCCCGCAAATAAGGAAAACGTTGACAGGATCAAGAATTACCTCGCAGTAAACGGCGCTAAGGCGTAAGGAGAACGATTTCTCTTCTTTTCTTGAAAGAAAAGAAGCAAAAGAACTTTATACTAAAAGACATATATAGATATAGTTCTTTGATCCGATTCAAACTCAACGTCGGCAGAGTTAGTTTGCTGTACCGTTATCACGGTATACCAATAAGGTCGATTTTAACGGAGTGAAAAATCGACATTTAAATAGCCTTTAATCTTCGGAAGACAAAGTGTACCTTTGTCAGATAAAAGCTTTTTGCGGAGCTTTTTCTCGAAAAAGCGACCGTGCTCCTTCCAAAACATGAAAGGAATACTAACATATGAGAAGTCTTATAGATATACTTGATCTCACCACTGAGGAGATAGATCTGCTTATCTCCACAGCCATGGATATTGCCGAGAATCCCGCAAAATACAGCGAGAGATGCAAGGGCAAGAAGCTGGCGACGCTGTTCTTTGAGCCTTCTACCAGAACGAGACTCAGCTTTGAGGCGGCGATGTATGAGCTTGGCGGACAGGTTCTCGGATTCTCCGA
>SVQM01000109.1 GCA_015065335.1 Oscillospiraceae bacterium
ACTGAGGCTGCGCCTGATACTGAGGCTGTGCCTGATACTGAGGCTGCGCCTGCTGCTGAGGCTGCGCCTGCTGCTGAGGCTGTCCTCCGAGAGCTGAACCGCAGCTCTGACAGAAAGTCGCATTATCTGCGTTCTGCGCTCCGCATTTGTTACAAAACATTTTAAAATCTCCTTATCGATTAAAAAGTCATAAATAATATGCTAAACAAAGTCTACCATTTCGTACACAAAAAGTCAATACATATTTCATTTTTTTGTTACTGTACGGAGCATTTTTAAGTTATTTTTAATACATCTTCCGGAATCATATACCATTTACCACCTATTTCACTGCCAAAAAAATATTGAATCGAAATCTTCACCAAAGACGAGAGTTATGTATAACTCTTTCGCAGCGGTCACAGTTTATTTCCTTCCCGAAGGGGGAGTTGCATTTCGTCTTTAAATAAAGTATAATTAAAGCATAATTACATAAAAACGAAAAGGTCGTACCATATGAAACTTCCGAACGATTACGAAGCACGGATGAGAGAGCTTCTCGGAGATGATGCCGAAGCTTATTTTGCGGCTCTTGATTCGGAGCCTGTCCGTGCCATGAGGATAAACAGAACGAAGCTCACGGGAGATATCCCCGAAACGGAGGGTGTATCCCTCACGGAATCGGGCATTCCCGACGTGTATCTCTTTGACGGTGCCGCAGGCGGCAGGAACCCTCTCCATCACTGCGGTGCATACTACATTCAGGAGCTGTCCGCAATGTTCCCCGTGCTTTCCGCACCCATCGAAAAGGGATGGCGTGTGCTCGATCTCTGCGCCGCACCTGGAGGAAAAACAGGACAGCTTGCCGCAGCCGTAGGCGAGGATGGATTTGTTGTAACAAACGAATACTCGGCAAAGAGAGCGAAGGTACTTCTCGGAAATGTGGAGAGGATGGGCTACAAAAACTGTGCCGTTTACAACTCCTCTCCCGATAGGCTCTGCCCGTCATTTTCAGGTGCATTCGATCTCGTGCTTGTAGATGCTCCGTGCTCGGGCGAGGGGATGTTCAGAAAAGAGCCCGATGCCGTTCAGGACTGGAGCATCGAGAATTCATCGGGCTGTGCCGCAAGGCAGCTTGAGATAATGCGCTCCGCAGCAATGGCGGTGAAGCCCGGCGGATATCTCCTTTATTCCACCTGCACCTTCTCACCTGCAGAGGATGAGGGACTTATCACATCTTTTATCGAAAGTGATCCCCGTTTCTCACTTGTTTCAGTCGCTCCGCCAACAGGTGCCGGAGAACTTTTGCCGGGCATTCCGTATGACGGCTGTGCCACGGAGCTTTGCAGACGGGCATATCCTCACAAGGTGAGGGGCGAGGGACAATTCTTCGGACTTCTCAAAAGAGACGATTCACCCGTAACAGTGGCAAAAACCACGCCGGATAAAAAGAGCCCCCGTGAAAAAAGTTCCCCGAAAACAGGGATCCGTGATCTCACAAAAGACGAGCGCACGGCGGCAACGTCATTCCTCCGTGATTTCTTCGGAGACGGACGTGAGCTTCCCCTTTGTGTTCTCGGCGGAGACATATTTATATGTACAGACAAGGAGCTCCCCACCGACGGGCTTCTCGCCTGCGGTGTAAGGCTCGGAGAGCTTGCACGTGACGGACGGCTCGTTCCTCATCACCACTTTTTCTCGGCATACGGCAACGGCGCAAGGCTGAAGCTCGATCTGTCACCCGATGATCCGCTGCTCGAAAAATATCTCCACGGAGAAGGATTTCCCACAGACGATCTCCCCACAGGATGGGGCGTCATAACAGTCTGCGGCTGTGCCGTCGGAGGATTCCGTGTAGCGGGAGGCTATCTTAAAAATCACTATCCCAAGGGGCTTAGAAGCTGATATGATCTACACAGTAACTATGAACCCGGCAATTGACTGCTCTATGTCCGTCGGTAGCATTGATACGGGCAGAGTAAACCGTGCGCTGTCCGAAAATATCCGTTTTGGTGGCAAGGGGATAAACGTCTCCTATGCGCTGAAAAATTTCGGCCACGCCAGCATACTCACAGGCTTTGTTGCGGGCTTTACGGGAGATGCACTCACAGCCGGACTCTCGGCTGAGGGCTTTACCTGTGATTTCGTGAGGCTGACGAGGGGTGATACGAGAATAAACGTAAAGCTTGAGAGCCACGGTGATGACGGAGATCCCGACACGGAGATAAACGCACCCGGTCCGACGCCTACGGCAGATGAGTTTCTGATCCTCACAAGCAAGCTGTCATCTCTCTCGGCAGGTGATGCTGTAGTTATTGCGGGAAGTATGCCATGCGGTGTTCCCGCAGATTTCATACGGAAGATAGCAAAATCTCTTCCTGACGGGGCATCGCTCATCTGCGATCTTTCCGGAGATGCACTGAAAGAAGCTGTCCATCTCTCCCCCACTCTCGTGAAGCCCAACATCCATGAGCTTTATGAGCTGTCGGGCGTTCCTCAAACTAAAGAAAACATCAAAGACAAATCTCTCGTAAAAAGATGTGCAGACAAGCTCACAGAAACAGGCGTGAAAAATGTGCTTGTAACAATGGGTGAGGACGGAGCATACTACACCTCCTCCACAGGCGAATGGGGTTTTATTGAACCTCCGAAAGCACCTGAAAGCATCAGTGACGGTTGTTCCGCAGTAGGATGCGGCGACAGTGCAGTCGCAGGGTGGCTTATTGGTATGGGGATCACGGGGAATACGGAGCTTTCTTTTGACGGTGTTAAGCGCACTCCCGGGCGAAGAACGGCGGCAGAGCTTGCCGTGCTCTTCGGCAGTGCATCATATTATTTCGGATTTCCGCCATCACCTGAGAAGCTACAGTCACTATCATGCGGCTCTTGACTTAGGAACGGCTGTAATATATAATTAGTGTACAGAATGATAAAGAGGAATATGACCATGAAAAAAC
This sequence comes from Oscillospiraceae bacterium, assembly GCA_015065335.1. Lineage (GTDB taxonomy): Bacteria > Bacillota > Clostridia > Oscillospirales > CAG-272 > UMGS1312. The sequence goes on from SVQM01000109.1 coordinate 2,937, forward strand.
TGATCGCACTGTCTGCAGCACTTGCCCTGCTTTTGTCAGGAGCAGCATGCTCAAAAGACAACAACAAAACAGATCCCACAACCACCACTACCGAAGCGAACAGCACCGTCAGTACCGTACCGCAGAAGAATGTCCCTAAAGCGATAGCTTTTTCCGAGGTGGAGGCACTTATAGAATCCGTCAAGGCGGAATATAACACCAAGGATATTATTACACTTTCGGACGGCACGGAGATCTCCACAGCCATAAAGGATCCGGCTATCACCGCCGAAGGAGTCATAGGCGGCACTGTTACGGACGAGCAGAAGAATGCATATGTGAAATACATGGGAAATATCAGACGCATAGTCTGTGACAGGCTCGTATCGTATTTTCCCGAGGAAAATAAAATGACCGTTGACGGCGAGTCCGGTGCCACGGGCATCTTCATGTTCCCTGATCCTCTGTCCGCAGGATTCGTCTCCGCAGAAGCCGCTTTTGCAAAGATCTCATACAGCAAGGGCGTACCCGTTGAATATATCATGGTACAGGGCAACACCGCATATCACGGTGATCCAAAGACAGACGCAGTTGTTCTGCTCTGCCCCGATCCCACTGAAAACGAGATACTTACGGCGATCATGCAGAGCGCATCATAAGGTGGCGCACCACCTTATGGGATAAGCACAAACAAAAAACGTGAGATTCATGGACGTATCTCACGTTTTTCGTTTGGTTGCCGCTTTTGATCCTTCCTCAGTTTTGCCACCGCACCTGCATATCACGTATGATCGGATAAGAAATAACCTCACCTGCATAAGGATCGCACCGCTTCATATCAACGGCATTGATCCCGATCCCGTCATAGGTAGTGTAATAATATACTCCCGTGTCTGTATTACAGCATGATGAATACAGGGTATATTCATATTTTTCATCTGCTGTCGCAGTACATCCTCTTGGCTGTGCCACGGATCCGAGAATGTGAAAGAACTGTGACACACTGTCATCCTCGGTACCGTCCGATATGGAATTATGGCGAACGAACGCCGCACGGACAAACCTTGACGGAGATGACATATCTCCCGGCAAGCCGATACTGCCCATTCCGAGGCTGAATGGCTCAAGGGATAATTCATCCGAGAATCGGTTGACAGGCTCGGATGCAGTCACGTTCATATAATTCCCGAGATTCAGCATATGATAATCAAAGGGCGGATTGTTCGTAAGGATCTTTACGGGATCATCGTATACACGAAGTCCCTCCGCCACCGATTCCGCAACGATGGTGCTGTCTCTGTCAGATATCATAAAATGAAGCGGGGAAAGGGGCAGCTCATCGCTGAAATCCTCGCCCAGAAGATTTATCCTTCCAAGCACTGCCCTTGCTTCAGTGATATTTTCACACTGCCCGAGTACCCACGGGATAAATTCAAACGGTGTTACGTTGTCACACCCCTCCGCATATGGGAAATACACCGCATTCCCGGGAAAATTCAGCCCCGCCATACTGAGTCCCGCTTCATTCGTCGCCTCATAGTAAAGAGGATATCCCTCCACTACCGTCGCCATGCCGATCATGGCATAATGCGCATCCATCATGGGCATATGTCTGAATCCGAACGGGTAATTTCTCGGTGTCACCGCAACTGCTTCATCATATGAATACCACAGGTCAAGATTGCGCCCGAAATAGTGGGCATTCGTTCTGTATGATACCGCTGTGCACATAATTGTTCCTTTTTGGATTATTGTACCCGTATAGGCATGATATATTCATCAGGTATCGGTTGAAGGTGAAAAAACGACAGGCAGAGCACACGCCCCGACTGTCGTTTTATCCGGCGATCAGATATCACCGTACAGCTTTATGTATGTGGTCACTTTTTCTGTGTCATCCTCATCGATAACGAAAACTCTGCCTCCGCGAAGATCATCTTTGCCATATGGCGTATATCCTGCCGATGCATCAAGGCTGACAGATATACCGCACACCTCAGCCTCAAAGGAATCCTCATGGCTGTGACCGCAGGATATGGCACGGATGTCGCCTCTTTGAAGCACTGTCGAAAACAGTCCCGAATTCATTCCTCCGAGGCTCATCCGCTCATCGGTAGCCCCCGAAAGTCCAGTCACCTCGGGATTGTCAACGGCGATCTGAAATTCCCACGGAGCAATGTGCATGAACATCGTACCGTATACCTTCCGTCCTGCTTTCCTCTCAAGCTCTGAGGATGTGTTCCAGTACCACATGAGCTGCTCAAATCCAACGATCCCCCAGCAGTCTGCATTATACGGTTTTTTCGGATATTCCGAGACTCCGCTCCCCACACCGGGGATGTCCCATATGTGGTTTCCCGTATCAAGTCCCCACACGGCGTAGGCTATATTGTCCGAATCCGACGCCATTACGGGGAGAACAAAATTTGTCACACCGCCGATCCCATCGGTGTGCTTTGACACACAGTGAGAATAGCTCTCGTAAATAAGAGTCTGCTCCACGTCATCCATATTAAGATCGTGGTCATGATTTCCGAAAACATGAGCCCAGGGGATCCCTCTCTCCTCCATAGGTGCGGCGAGGATATCGAGATAACGGCGAAGCTGTGTACCGTCCTTCAGCTTATGTCCGTCGCAGTTGTCACCGCCGAGGATCACAAGATCGGGATGTTCAGCATCAAGCAGCTTTGTAAATCCTTCAAGGGTACGGGGATCAAAGTCGAGAGTCTCCTGAAAATCGGAGACCTGCAATATTTTAAATTTTCCGTCAGTGCCGAAGCGGAGAGGATGCTTTGTACAAAGATCATGTCCGAGATCTGTCATAATGATGCCTCCATTTGTGGGTATGTGATAATTGTAGCACAAAAAACAGTTTAAGTAAACGATGCCACATGAATAAAAAACTTTTTTCGGGAAATTATAAAAAAGGGTTGACAACCGAGGGATTTTCTGCTATAATACTAACCGTTCCAAAACATTGGGGAATTGTGTAACGGCAGCACGACAGACTCTGACTCTGTTTGTTGGGGTTCGAATCCCTATTCCCCAGCCAAACAAAAAGCACACCGCACGGTGTGCTTTTTGTTTTGTTTGTGCGTATCGATGAGAACCCCCGCAGATTTGCGAAAGCAAATATGCATGGGTTTGCGGATGCGGATAACGATAAATCTGTATACATGATACCGCAAACCTCGGTTCAGAATCCCTATTCCCCAGCCACGAAAAAAGTCACTTTTGTCTACCGACAAAGGTGACTTTTTTCAATGATATCCGTTCCTTGGCACGAACGGGTGATATATCTTCGATATGATATCCACCTTCGGTGGGTGATATATGCCTGCGGCATATGAAGGAACGGATATTATATCATGCTTGCCGCAGGCAAGTATATCATACGGCAACGCCGTATATCATATTGCGCCAGCGATATATCATTGAAAAACGCAATTTTTATGATATAATATCGTTGAAAGAAGGTGCTTGTATGTCTGAAAACAGTTGCTATACATATTTCAGAATTACCGGTAATTTTGATCCGGATCTTATTACGGAACGATTGGGTCTGGTTCCTGAGAAATACTGGAAAATTGGAGATAAACGCCGCAACGGGACATTGTATGATTTTGCATCGTGGGAAATCGGTCGGTGTGAGCAATATGATGTGCTGGTAGAAAATCAAATGCATACAACTATTGCTCCTCTCTTGGATAAAATTGATACCCTTAATGAAATCAAAAACGAATTCGATGTTGACTATACATTAGAGATTGTTCCTACTGTTTATACTTCCAATTCGAGTCCGTGCCTTGCACCATCACTAAAAGTCATTGATTTTTGTCACGCAACAAGAACAGAAATTGACATTGATTTGTATGTGATGGATCAAGAGTAATTACATTACTTTTAGTCGTTCTTACCCC
>SVQM01000110.1 GCA_015065335.1 Oscillospiraceae bacterium
ATCCTCTACTGCATAATACTTATCATAGAAGAAGCCCATGTAAGCCTTTGCTTCCTTCCAGAGTCCAAGATCCTTACGGGGCTTTGCACCACCGCGACCGATTGCGAAGATCCGCTCAGCGTACTCGCGGTCTGCGGAAAGCTCGGTGTAGAACTCGGTGTCGTAGTCCTTAGCCCAATCCGTAACACCGGCACACACCTGCTGCGCAGTCATACGGGAAATTACATTCTTAGACACGTCTGTCAGCTTATCGAGATCAAAGAGACATCCCGAGGCGCTCATCTTTTTCACGGAGAAATCGAACTTAGTCCACGATTCGTCGGGATTAGCGCGTCTCCAATCCTCGTAATTTGAATTGAGTAGGGTCATCACATACTCAATAACGGTCTCAGGCGGATATCCTTCGACACGGTAGTCGGAGACTGCCGCGCCGCGATCGCGCTTGGAAAACTTTTTCTTTGAAGCACCTTCAAGCTTCATAAGCTGCGCTATATGAAGATATTTGGGCATTTTGAATCCGAGATAATTGAAAAGCTGAATATGCTTGGGCAGGCTGGGGAGCCATTCTTCTCCGCGAACAACGTGGGTCGTGCCCATGAGATGATCGTCCACCGCGTGTGCGAAGTGATATGTGGGGATGCCGTCAGACTTGAGCAGAACGAAATCCTCGTCGTTCTCCGTCAATTCAAGCTTGCCCTTAATAAGGTCGGTAACGAACACTTTTTTCTCCCCGTCCCCTGACGAGAGAATACGCAGAACGAATGGATTACCCTCTTTGATATTTTCTTCGACATCCTCAATAGTAAATTCGCGTTGAGCCAGCATTTGGGCACGGCGATTTTCGTTCTCGCTTTTCCAATCCTTGTTCTTGATCTCTACTTTCTTATCGGCGGCGTTAAGCTCGCGAAGCTCATCCTCCGTCGTGAAGCAGGGATACGCTTTTCCCTCTTCGACGAGTTTTTTTGCAAAAACGTGATACACGGAAGCACGTTCGCTTTGGCGATAAGGGCCGTAGTCGCCTTTTTCTCCGTCAGCGGTTGCCCCTTCGTCAAAATTGATCTGGTAGTACGAGAGAGTATCAATGAGGTTCTTCTCTGCCCCTTCCACCTCGCGCTTCGCGTCGGTGTCTTCGATCCGAAGAAAAAACACACCGCCGGAAAGGTGGGCAAGTCTTTCGGAAACAAAAGCCGGAAACAGTGTGCCGAAGTGCATAAACCCTGTAGGACTCGGTCCGAGTCGGGTCACCTTCGCTCCCTCAGGAAGATTTCTATGAGGGAATCTCTCCTCCATCTCCTCGGGAGTCTCTGTCACGTTTGGGAACAGCAAATCTGCAAGTACTTTGTAGTCCATTTATTAAATCCTTTCGGTTATCTTTATTCGAATGCAAGGGCATCTCGGATATAGTAGTTATGTTTTATCTCTCTCTCAAGGGTTGATATAGGCCCATGACCGGGATAAATAGTGATCACACCGCTATCCTCAAAAGGTCTGAGCGTTGACAGCTTCTTCAGCGAACGGTAAAGAGTTGCACCGTCACCGCCATAGAGATCGCTTCTGCCGATGTTGTTTGCAAAAAGCGTATCACCGGTGAAAAGCATATCACCGCATCTAAAACACATAGAACCTTTAGAGTGACCGGGAGTGTGTATGGGAATCAAAGTAATAATTCCTCGTGATTCTCCATGATCTTCTTCAATATATGGGTTATGAGAGCTTATGCCAAACATTTTATAAGTATCGGAAAAAGTAGAATCTGCGGGCTGAACACAAAATTCATCACTAAAAAAGTGAGCATATCCGTTTTTGTACGGATCTGTAAGCATCTCTGCATCGTTCTCATGAACGAGCACATCAGCACCCGTCGCAGCTCTCACCGCATCAAGGGTAAGTATATGATCGAAATGTCCGTGAGTAAGAATGATCTTACAGAGAGTAGTACCAAGCCTGTCAAGATCACTCTTAAGCTTTTCGGGAGATACAGAGCAGTCAATAAGAATTGCGTCTTTTTTATTGACTATCAGATATGAATTACAGTCAAAACCCTCTCCGAAATATGTAATTACCTCCAAAAGCCACACCTCCCCTTTTACTCATATTATTATAGCATAATAAACCACGATAGACAATATTATTTTTACCATTATTTCAAAAAAATATCAAGTATTTATTTCAGCACAAAAATCTCCCCTATCTTCTTGACAAATCCTGTCGTTATAGTATAATTATATTATACAAAATAAATGATCGGAGATTTGATCTATGCTTGCAAAAACACCACCTATGGGCTGGAATTCATGGAATACCTTCGGCCCCAACATAAGCGAACAGCTTATCCTCGAGACCTGTGATGCAATGGTCGAGAAGGGTTACCGTGATGCAGGTTACGAGTATATCGTAATTGACGACTGCTGGTGCCTCCGTGAGAGAAATGCTGAGGGCTTCATCGTGCCCGATCCCGAAAAATTCCCCCACGGTATGAAATATGTAGCCGACTACATCCACTCAAAGGGTATGAAGTTCGGTATGTACTCTGCCGCAGGTATCATGACCTGTGCAGGCTATCCCGGAAGCTACGGTCACGAGTATCAGGATGCTCAGATGTTTGCCGACTGGGGCGTTGACTATCTGAAGTATGACCTGTGCCACTTCCCCGGCTCTGCTGACTGCAAGAACGCTTACATGACCATGAGCATGGCTCTGAAGGCAACCGGTCGTGACATCCTCTTCGCAGGATGCTCCGTCGGTGAGCACGAGCCTGCTACATGGATGAAGTCCGTCGGTGCTCATATGTACCGTTCCACCGGTGACATCACCGATGAGTTTGAGTCCTTCCGCTGGATCTCCGAGACTCAGCTGAAGAAGCTCTGCATGAGCGGTCCCGGCTGCTTCAACGACATGGATATGCTCGTTGTAGGTATGCACGGCAAGGGCAACGTTGCAAAGGAGGAAGTGTGCTCCGAGAACGATTACAAGATCCACTTTGCTCTGTGGTGTCTCTTTGGTGTACCGCTTATGATCGGCGGTGACGTTCGCAACATGGACGAGGATTGTCATGCACTCCTCACCAATAAAGAGCTTATCGCAATCAACCAGGATCCCGAGAACAGACCCCCTTATTGGGATGAGAGACAGAGATACGCTTCTCAGTTCCGTATGGGTATGGCAAAGTTCCTCGATAACGGCGAGCTTATTCTTGCATACTTCAACCATGCTGAGTATCCTCTTGACGTACTTCTTTACTTTGACGACATCGGAGTTCCCTACTCCAGCGGATACGGTCTTGAGCTGACCGATATTCTCACCGGTGAGAATGTTGGTGTTAAATTCGATTTCTACAATCCCAGACTTGAAGGTCGTACCTGCCGTCTGTTCAAGGCTAAGTTCGTAAAGAGATGACTCCCGTTCTCAACGAAACCACTTGCATAAAATGCGGCGGAAAGCTCACCCAGTTCGATATCGGTCTTCACCGAAAGCTCATCAATCGCGGTGCCACGGAATTCATGTGTATTCCATGCCTTGCTAAAAAATTCAAGGTATCAGAGGAGCGGATGTGGGAAAAGATCGAAGAATTCAGAGATTGGGGCTGCACGCTTTTTCCTCCAAAGGACAATAAATAAAAAAGCGGGGGAGCATCAGCTCCCCCGAAAACTTATTTTTTATTACTCTTTTTTCTCGGTTTGATAATATAGAAATTATGTACACCTGCATAGTAGCCAAGTCCCGCTGCCACCATTGCGGGAAGCGGAATGAGCCAATAAGCAATTGGATTATGAGGTGAATACAGCATTATAAGTCCGTCATAAGGTGCTTCCCAGAATACTGCGATCGCCTTTGAGATGCTTGCGAGATTCCCTGCCCACTCATATCCGAATGCTCCGTCAGATGCACCGAATATCACTCCTATAGTAATAAGGATCGCAAGAATGAAGTTAGGTATCGCCGCAAACAGAGACATTACAAATCCCATGTAAGGTCTGTACGCAAGTCTGTTGCTGTCGATACGGATCCTGTCTCTTGCACCGGTATCCCAAAGTCCCGTATACTGCACCACCATGTAAAACCCGATAGTAAACAGCGCCATCAGTATTATCAGCCATTCATGCTTACTGTCCCACACATTAAGTGAAAGGATCAGTCCCATAATTGCACTGAGAAACTGTCCGCCAAGCTGTTTTACTATAAGGTACAAGTTGTCCTTTATGTAATTTCGCATATATTTCTCCCAAATGTCATTTTCTATTATTGTAACTAAACTTGATCTATTCTTCAAGTAGTTTCAATGATTGTTTACACTTTATCGCTAAAATGTAACAGATCGGAGGTGTCACATTGTCTGACGCATACAACACAAAGGATTATCCTGAGCTTATAAGGAAGTTTTGTTCATATAAGGCAGGTATTCAGGGACGTTCTCCGAAAACCGTAAATGAGTATATGCTTGATCTGAGGACCTTTTGCAGATACATGTATGCTTTAAAAAACAGTATTGCACATGATCCTGCATCACTTGAAAAGATCGATATCTCAGATCTTGACACAGATTTTTTTTCATCTGTCACCCCCGAAGAAATATACGATTTTATATATTACACAAAATCCGAGAGAGGAAACGGAACGGCGGCGAGAGCAAGAAAGCTGTCCGCAATAAAATCCTTTTATAAATATCATACTCAAAAAACAAGGATCCTTCAGACAAACCCTGCCGCAGATATTGAAGGCCCGAAAAAGCCAAAAGAACTTCCGAAATACTTATCTGTAGAAGAAAGTCTCGAGCTTCTTGAAACTATCAAAAATGACACCTCGAATCCCTACCGCACTCGTGATTTTGCAATGATAACATTGTTCCTTAACTGCGGAATGCGACTTTCCGAGCTTGCCGGAATAAAAATGACGGATATTGACCCAAAAATGGCATCTTTGCGAGTTTTAGGTAAAGGTTCAAAGGAGAGAATAATTTATCTCAATTCCTCGTGTAAAGATGCAATTGAGACGTATCTTCCCGACAGGCTGGTGCTCAGAAAAGAAGGTGGTGAGGACTATCATCTGTTCCTGTCCCGTCTCGGCAAAGGTATCAGTGTAAAAACTGTTCAGCACGTTGTAAAAAAGTATCTTGCTGCCGCAGGCCTTGAGAATAAACATTACAGCACTCACAAGCTCCGTCATACTGCAGCAACACTTATGTATCAGACGGGAGATGTTGATATACGTGTACTCAAGGATATTCTCGGTCACGAGCAGCTAAACACCACCCAGATATACACCCATGTTTCCAATAAGAGCATGGAAGAAGCCATGGAAAAAAATCCTTTATCGGGTGTGAGATCGCCGGAAAAGGATAATCTTCCGCCCAAATCAGAAAATAATGACGATTAAATCGTCTGAATAAAGAAAGGTCTATAATTATGAAAATCTTATTCCAGGGTGATAGCATCACCGATGCAAGCAGATGCCGTGAGGACTTTCACCATCTCGGCTACGGCTATCCCAAATATGCGGCAGCAAAGCTGAAGGCTAAGATGCCCTCCACCGATTTTGAGTTCATCAATCTCGGTATCAGCGGACACAAGGTCGAGGATCTGAAGAATCGCTGGCAGTCCGACTGTGTTGATATTGCACCCGATCTTATGTCCATCCTCATCGGTGTCAATGACACATGGCATCATGCCGATGACAAGAGCTGGATCCCAAATGATGTATTTGAGGCTGATTATCGCCACATTCTTGAGGAAGCAAAGAAGATCGACGGAATAAAGATCATTATGATGGAGCCCTTCCTGCTTCCTGCCGAAGATAAGGAATTCTTCCGTGAGGATCTTGATCCGAAGATCCAGATAATTCGCAAGCTCGCAAGAGAATACGCAGATGCGTTTATTCCCCTTGACGGAATCCTTGCAGCTCACTCTGTAAACATCGCTGACAAAGCGTCTATGTCTATGGGCGGCGACGGTGTGCATCCCTCAGAGACTACCGCAGACTTTATCGGCGGTCTTTGGGCTGAGGCTGCTTATAAGCTGATTAAATAATTATTACGCGGGGAAACCCTTTTTCAGAGAAAAAGCGGTTTCCCCGTACCCCTTCCCAAAAAGCTTTAAATAATAATAAGTTTAGCATGATTAAACCTATGTATTTATATTAAAGTTTTTGGGGTGGGAGTCCAACTTTGTTTAATAAAGTTGTAGGGTGTGGCGCTTTTCTCAAAAAGCACCACCCTCGGAAAAATCTTATAAAACAAGATTTTTTCTCTTGTGACAAGATATTTACAGAGGTGCGTATATCGGATATAATAATAACAGAGCCGGCTACTACGAATAGAATGAGGTATTACAATGAAACTGGAATTTGCTAAAAACTTGCGAGAGCTGCGACTGCGCCGTGATCTTACACAGGATGAGCTTGCGGAAGAGCTCGGTGTGTCGGTACAAACTGTCAGCCGTTGGGAAAGCTCAGCTAAGACGTCCTATCCCGATATTGAGCTGCTCCCCGCTATTGCAGGATTCTTCGGTGTGACCGTAGACGAGCTTCTCGGATGCAGCAAAGCACAGTCCGATGAGAGGTTGGCGAAGTATTGGGAGGAGGTGAATGACTGCAAGGATGATGGTAACAAACGAATGTCGATCCTTCGCCAGATGTACAAGGAATATCCTAACAACTTTGATGTTATGTACAACATTTGTTGGACAGGAACATATGGTGTTTCCAACCGGTTTGAACCCGAAAATGTTGCACTGGTACGTGAATGTGCTA
>SVQM01000007.1 GCA_015065335.1 Oscillospiraceae bacterium
AAAACACAAGCGGTTTGGTGTGGCAGATGCTTTGTCATGTTCTCTGTTATGCCTTTTATGGGAAAAGCAGAAACATATCGCCGGTGACGGAGAATGGAATATTTTAAAATTACACAACAAAAGGAGAATTTTTATGAAGAAAATAACAGCATTATTTTTAGCAGTATTTATGGCGGTCAGCCTATCCGTGAATCTTTACGCAGCTGATTTTGACGTATCAGATTATAAAAATCCGTTTACAGGTACTGCATATACCGAAGATGATTTTTACGGAAACGGAACTATTATCATTATTTTGTCTCATGAGGCAAGCATTGAGTGGCGTGAGTATACCAAGGAGGACTTCCCCGAACTTGAGCTTGATTCTGTTGATACAAAAGATCCTGCATCTACGGACAAAGAATTCATTCTTGGAAATCCGGAATATCGCAACTTTGTGCACATTACTTTGAAGGACAAGAGCAACAAAGCTGTAATTGAAGCAATAGAGCTTCTGTATAACAGAAATGATGATGACTATATGTCCGAAAATCCTAAAAAGGATATTCATTTAGCGCTGCCCATGTACAAAACATACTATGATAAACCTGATATAAATCCGGATATCGATGACAACTTTTCATATACAATAGGTGATGTTAATAATGATGATATTTTAAACCTTACAGACGTATCGCATATGCTAAAATATATAGCAGGATGGGAAAATATTGAGATTATTTTTTTAGCTACAGATTTAAACGGAGATGATGTGATTACTCTTAGCGACGCATCTATACTTCTTAAAAAACTTGCAAAATGGGGAATATATAATTAAGGGAATATTTTAAAATTATACAACAAAAGGAGAGATATTTATGAAAAAGTTAACAGCATTAACAGTTACACTCGTACTTTTAATCTTATCATTAGCACAGGTCATATATGCATCGGATGAAGGTTATATTGGGAATATAGGTGAAATCAGAGTAGGTCTTTATGAAGCTGAGCGTTTTGACTATGATTCATTTCCCGGTGTAAAAATACAAATAATTAGATACTACAGCAGTTGCGGCTTCTATATTATGCTTGAAGAAAGGACAATTAAAGCTACAGATGAGGCGGTAGAGATCATAAAATCAATTATCGGAGATAATATCGAGTATATAATACCTTCTTATAAGACGATAGTATCCGGCGACCTCATGTGGTATAACGGAGATGCTGATAGTGATTGGGATTGTGATCTTACCGATGTATCTCTTGTTCTGAAATATATTGCCAAATGGGATGTGCCCTTTGAAAATTCGGAATTCGAAGCCGTGGATTTATACAGAGACGGTAAGATAACACTTGTGGACGTAACTATTATGATGAAAAAGATCGCCGGATGGGACCAGAGCAAATGGCTGCCGGCACAGTAATTTCTAAAAAAAGGAGATATAAGGAGATATAAAATGAAAAGGATTGCTTCGGGAGGATTGGATAATGACACTGATTCGTTAAGTACTAATGAGCATAGTTCAAATGAAAGTATTCATAAATACATAAAATTTTCTGAAGAAATTTTAGAAGAACATGTGAAAAGCAGAAACATATCGCCGGTGACGGCAAATGGAGATGCGGATGAGTTTTTTTAAAAAAGAGGAAACACAAAGAAATATGAGCTTAGCATAACACCAAGCTCATTTGTAAAATTTCAATTTTAATTTTATTCGGGTTTTACAGGATGTGATAATAACTTTGTTTATCATTAAATGCTATGTCCTGCAATACGTTTCAAGATAAGCGAAGCATCTGACAAATTCAATACATTGTTATTATCCATATCATATGAATGGAAATATTCATAAATGTCAACATCCCACTTGGCGACGTGTTTAAGAAGGAGCGATACATCAGAAAGATTATACTCACGGTACGTGTCGCCTATAAAAGGTACTTCAACCCACCCATCAGGTATGTCATTGGCAAATGACACCGATGCAAAAACCGAGATAATGATACAAATAGCAATCAAAAACATCGAAAACTTTTTTAACAAAACAATCCCTCCTAAACGATATATTCTCATCTATAGTATATGAAATATACTACACCATGGGAATATATTATACCACTTTTTTGAGCTTTTGTAAATACATTTTTGAAAATTTAAATATTTGAGGTGCAAAATGAAAAAAATTATTAGTTCTATTATGTTGATATCAATCATTTTTTCTATATGTATCCCTGTTTTTTCCGATAACATAGATGACAATAACAACATAAATTACAGCCAAGCAAAAGATTCATTAAACTTTTGCGACGCTATACTTGACAATGAATTTTCGGGTGATGGTGTTATATATGTGACTATGCATCACGATGTAAGTGATGTAGGGAAAATTTATACTCAATCTGATTTTCCGGAAATAGAAATTGAAAATATTTTTGACATAACCTCAGCTAACATAAATAGTAAAAAAGAAGATTACGGACCTGATTTTAAGAACATATTAAAAATTATTCTTGTACATAAAGATAGAGATGGTGTTATTTCATCCATCGAAAAGCTACAGTTTAGAGCTAATGTCGATATATATTGGGTAGAACCCTCTTAAAAACTAACGTGTACAGAAGAGGTTATTATAGACAATTCGGAGCCTGTTTTTAATGACACATATTATCCATCTCAAAAATGGGTATATGATATTATTGGATTAACTGATGTATGGAGTGAATTCGATATTGATTGCAATTCTTTGAAAGTAGCAATAGTTGATAGGCATGGTGTTAAACAACATGAGGATATAGAATTGGAATCAGAAATAAATCTATATGGTTCTGATTTTAATTATCAAACAGCCGGAAATCATGGTACTTCGTGTGCCGGCATTGTAGGTGCTACACAGAATAATGGGAAATGGGTTGCCGGTATTTGCAAAAATATTAGTATAATATCCATTATTCCTCCGAAACTATCATACAATGTTAATGATCCATCTGATTCTAATATTGTTTCTTTTTTTACAGATATAGTAAAGTGCCTTAATGATCATAATATTTCTGTCGCAAACATAAGTTTTTGCATTGAGGAACAGTATGTCTATGCCAATAAAACTTCTTGTGAGAATATAATAAATAATTATCGGGGACTTTTAATATGTTCAGCAGGAAATAAAAATTTTGATGTTGATGATGAACCTCTCTTTCTATCAAGCTTTAATTGTAACAATATTATTTCCGTTGGAGCTACAAATTCAAGTGATGAACTTTGGTATAAAAATAAACAATCAGGAACAAATTACGGAATCAAAAGTGTTGATTTGTTTGCTCCGGGACATGGGCTTAGTGTAATAATCGGTAGTGGTAGTTCATCTGATATAGAACTTGATGCTTATGGAACGTCTTATGCCGCTCCAATAGTCTCCGGCGTAGCTGCGCTGATAATGTCCGAAAATCCAAGTCTGGATCCCCTACAGGTCAAAGCTATCATTATGAATACGGTAGACAGAAGTGATGCTTTCATCGGTAAATGCGTCAGCGGCGGTAGAATCAACGCATACAGAGCTGTATATGTAGCACATGATCTGAAAGATAATGCTCCCGATACCGAAAGTCGTTACAACTCGAATTTCCTGTTCCATGCAAGCACAAATACTATTGTTAAATACGTAGGTATACACGGTACCCCTGATATGCCTTCAGAAATTAACGAAGTTCCTGTAACGAAAATAGAAGAACGTGCTTTTTATAAAAACACGTTCATCAGACAGATTGATATACCTTCAAATATTACGCGAATCGGTGAGGAGGCTTTCAGGCAATGCACGGCGTTGGAAACAGTTACCGTTGGCTCATCCATTATACAAGATAGAGCTTTTCTTGGATGTAATTCACTTGAAAACGTAACTCTCTCGAATAATCTTGTAGGTATAGGTGAAATGGCATTCTGGGATTGTAACTATGAATATATATCAGTCCCGAATACTCTGGTCGCCATCGGAGACGATGCATTTGCTCTGAGTTCGCATCTTATTGTACCGGAAGGCTCGGATGTTCAAAATTACTTTGCATCAAAGGGTTACTCGATGCTTCTTATCACGGGCGGAAGTGTTTCCGGTTATCATAATGGCACTTTTGTTTATGTGGATCCCGATAATCCGGGAGGCCTTAAGAATATCAACATACCGGAATCCTATTTGGGTACTCCAATAACCTATATTGGCAGTCATGCTTTTGAAGATGCGGATAATATAGAGATGATCAATATACCCACCACCGTTACGTCCATCGGTTACAGAGCTTTCAGAGGCTGTGATAACCTTAAAACCGTGGTCATTCCTCCGTCGGTCACAAGTATTTCAAACAGCATGAACAGTACCATCGTTGAGGATTCACCCAATGCGACGATATACTGCACAAGGGCTTCGTCTGCTTATGGGCATGTGTTGCAGAATAATCTTTCATGCATTCATATGGAGACAAGAACAAATGACGCCGGGGATGAGTATGCGGTTGTGTGCGGACTGTTGGAAAAAGAGGGGAACGGAACAGAATATATTATTCCCGAGACTTTTGCAGGACTTACCGTAACCATGATCGATCCCGCTGCATTTTCATGTTCGATGGAAACTCCTTTTAACATGACAAAGATGTTTATTCCCGAAACTGTAGAAACGATCGGAGGCAATGCTTTTTCTGATTGTACTAATCTTACGGATGTTTACATATATTCAGATACAGCAACGGTAGGATTATACTGTTTTGCCGGTGTAGATACTTCGCATTTTAAAATACATTGCAAGTCCGGTTCTCCGGCATTTGTTTATGCGGCAATTAACGGCTATACCTTTGTACTTATGTGAGTATAATTACAACAATACCATAAATGGGGCTGACTTCATCTGTCAGCCCTGTTTTTCATATTTACGGCTCTAAGTGAAAAAATCCACTCTGTCGCTATTGTAATTTTTGAATATATATGGTAAAATAATAGAATAATAATGATAATTACATCGGAGATAAACCATGGAATACATTTTTTCTGATAAACTGAACTCGCTGAAGCCTTCCGCTATCCGTGAGATACTCAAAAACAGCGGAAACTCTATCCCCTTTTCTGCGGGAAATCCCTCTCCTCTGTCCTTCCCCGTTGACGCTATCCGTGAGCTTTCCGCAGATATTTTTCAGAACAACTCTACTGCGGCACTCCAGTACAGCATCACCGAGGGCTACGCTCCCCTGATCGAAAGTGTTGCCGCAAGACTGAAGTCTCGTTTCAATATTGACACAGACCACAATCCCGTTATCATCACATCGGGCGGTCAGCAGGGTATCGAGCTTGCCTGTAAGGCATTCTGCAACGAGGGTGACACCGTTATCTGCGAGAATCCCAGCTTTATCGGAGCACTTAATGCTTTCCGTTCTCTCGGTACAAATCTCGTGGGAATCGACATTGAGGGCGACGGCATCTCTCCCGAGAAGCTCGATCTGGCACTCACCGAGAATCCCCGTGCAAAGCTCATCTATCTGATCCCCACATTCCAGAACCCCCGCGGTACTACCACATCTCTTGAAAAGCGCAAGGCTATTTACGAGGTGGCTCTCCGTCACAAGGTGATGATCCTTGAGGATAACCCCTACGGTGAGCTTCGCTTCAGCGGTGAGGAGATCCCCACTCTCAAGTCCATGGACACCGAGGGCATCGTGATCTACTGTTCATCCTTCTCAAAGATCCTCTCCGCAGGTATGCGTGTAGGATTTGTATCTGCTCCCGAGGCAGTTATTCAGAAGATGGTCGTTGCAAAGCAGTGTGAGGACGTTCACACCAATATCTTCTTCCAGATGCTCTGCCACCGCTTTATGACCGAGTACGATTTCGACGGTCACATCAAGGGCATCTGCGATCTCTACGGCAGAAAATGCGCTCTCATGATGAGCGAGCTTGATAAGAATATGCCGAAGGAGATCACTCATACCGTTCCCGACGGCGGTCTGTTCGTATGGCTTACAATGCCTGCAGGCTCCGATATGCTCGGATACATCAAGGCGTGCACCGCCGCAGGAGTATCTGCAGTTCCCGGAATCGCATTCAACGCTGACACCGAAGCATCATCCGATTCATTCCGCATTACATACGCCACTCCCTCCGACGAGGATATTGTCAAAGGTATCGGAATCATGGCGGATGTAGCGAAGAACTGGATTAAATCCTAAGGCTTTTATCCAAGATCCATTATATTGTTTGATAAACGGAGGTGTTTTATATGAGTAACATCTGGCACGATATGCCGAAAGAGAGGATCACTCCGTCAAAATTTACGGCAGTCATTGAGATCTCAAAAAATTCCAAGAATAAGTACGAGCTCGACAAAGAGACCGGTCTTATGAAGCTTGACCGAATCCTATACACCTCAACACATTATCCCGAAAACTACGGTTTTATTCCGCTGACCTATGCAGATGATCTAGACCCCCTTGATGTGCTTGTGATATGCTCAAAGGAGATCCATCCCATGACTCTCGTGGACTGCTATCCCATCGGAGTCATTAAAATGATCGACAATGACAGACTTGACGAGAAGATCATTGCGATCCCCTTTATGGATCCCACCTACAACAAGTACACCTCTATCTTTGAGCTGCCTGTCCACATCTTCGATGAGATGCGTCATTTCTTCACAGTATACAAGCAGCTCGAAGACAAGCACACCGCTGTTGACGATCTCTGTGACAGAGATGAGGCCGAACGGATCATTGCAGAGGCGATCGCCAATTACGAAAGGACATTCGGAGAACAAGATGTTCATTGACAAGATAAAGATATATCTGAAGGCAGGAAACGGTGGTAACGGCTGTGTTTCCTTCCGCCGTGAGAAATATGTTGCCAAGGGCGGTCCCGACGGCGGCGACGGCGGCAAGGGTGGCAATGTTATCTTCCGTGTTGACGAGGGTGCGAACACACTTCTCGCATTCAGATACAAGAGAAAATTCGTTGCCGAAAACGGTGCTGACGGTGCCGGTGCAAAATTCCACGGCAAGAACGGCGAGGATATCATCGTTCTCGTACCTCAGGGTACCATAATCAAGGACCCCGAATCGGGCAGGATCATTCACGATATGTCCGATGGTGAGGATTTCACAATCCTGAAGGGTGGCCGCGGCGGTTGGGGCAACAAGCATTTTGCCACAGCCACGAGACAGATCCCCAGATTTGCCAAATCCGGTATCCCCGGCGAAGAGGCCGAGGTCGTGCTGGAGCTGAAGATGATCGCAGACGTAGGTCTTGCAGGACTTCCGTCAGCGGGAAAATCATCTCTCCTTGCGGCAGTATCTGCGGCTCGTCCCAAAATCGCAGAATACCACTTCACCACTCTTGAACCCAATCTCGGCGTGGTCTCCGTAGCTGAGGAATCAGGCTTTGTCATGGCTGATATTCCAGGACTCATCGAAGGTGCATCCGAAGGACTCGGACTTGGACACAGCTTCTTGCGTCACATTGACCGTTGCAGGCTGATCGTACAGGTGGTCGATCTCTCGGGAATCGAAGGACGGTCTCCCGTGGATGACTTCCACACCATTGATGAAGAGCTTGAGAAATACTCACCCGACCTTGCAAAGCGTCCCCGCATCATTGCGGCAAACAAGTGTGATCTCATGCTTGATGAAGAACGTGATGCGGCACTGGATGAGCTGAAGGCGGCGGTAGAGCCCTTCGGTTATCCCGTTGTACCCATCTCTGCGGCGGCAAGGCTCGGTCTTGATGAGCTCATTCACCTGATCGCAAGAACTCTTGTAACACTCCCCCCCATCCTCTCATATGAGGCTGAGGCGGCACCCGTCACCGAGGAATTTGAGGGTGCGTCACCTGCGGATGTTGTCATCCGCCGTGATGATGACGGCGCATATGTCTGCGAGGGTGCATGGCTTGAGCTTCTTGTGGGACGTGTCAACTTCTCCGACAGAGAATCTCTGATGTACTTTGAGCGTTCTCTCAACAAAGAAGGCATCATCGACAAGCTGCGTGCTCGTGGATGCAGTGAAGGTGACACCGTGCGTATGTACGGGTTGGAGTTTGATTTCATAGACTAAGAAATTAGAAAAAGCTCTTTGCTTCCCTCTCAGAGGGAGGTGTCTCGATCACCTGATCGTGACGGAAGAAGTTTTAATTAACATAAAATAAGTTATCTATCATAGAAAGGTTATAGGCAAGTATCATGGAACTTACTGAAATTCGCTCCCTCTACCGCAATGCGGCTGATTTTGAGGGCAAAAAAGTCACTGTCGGCGGATGGGTGAGAAGCATTCGTGCATCCAAGACTTTTGGCTTCATCGTTATGGCTGACGGTACGTTTTTCGAAACTCTGCAGATCGTTTACAGCGAAAATCTCCCCAATTTTGCGGAGATCGGCAAGCTGAACGTTGGTACTGCGCTCATCGTCAGCGGTACTATCGTGGCAACTCCCGAGGCAAAGCAGCCCTTCGAGCTTCACGCAGACGAGGTAGTTGTTGAGGGCCCCTCTACTCCCGATTATCCTCTCCAGAAGAAGCGTCACACCACCGAGTACCTGCGTACCATCTCCCACCTCCGTCCCAGAACCAATCTGTTCCAGGCGGTATTCCGCATTCGCTCTCTTGCGGCATTTGCTATCCACAAGTTCTTCAATGAGAGAAACTTCGTATATACTCACACTCCTCTCATCACCGGTAGTGACTGTGAAGGTGCAGGTGAGATGTTCCGTGTTACTACCATGGATCCGGCAAACATCCCCATGACCGAGGACGGACAGGTTGACTACAGTCAGGATTTCTTCGGACGCAGCACTAACCTTACCGTCAGCGGACAGCTCAACGGTGAGACCTTTGCTATGGCGTTCCGCAACATATACACCTTCGGTCCCACATTCCGTGCCGAGAACTCCAACACCACCAGACACGCCGCTGAGTTCTGGATGATCGAGCCCGAGATGGCTTTTGCCGATCTGAATGACGATATGGCGTTGGCTGAGGACATGATAAAGTACATCATAAACTACGTTCTTGAAAATGCTCCCGAGGAAATGAAGTTCCTGAATCAGTTCGTTGACAACGGACTCCTTGAGAGACTTGAGCATGTGGCAAATTCCGAGTTCGGTCATGTGACCTACACCGAGGCTGTTGAGATCCTTGAGCGTAACAACGACAACTTCGCATACAAGGTATACTGGGGCTGTGATCTTCAGACCGAGCACGAGAGATACCTCACCGAGCAGGTATTCAAGCGTCCCGTATTCGTTACCGATTATCCCAAGGAGATCAAGGCGTTCTACATGAAGCTGAACGAAGACGGAAAGACCGTTGCCGCTATGGACTGTCTCGTCCCCGGAATCGGTGAGATCATCGGCGGGTCTCAGCGTGAAGATGATCTCGCAAAGCTTGAGGCTCGTATCGACGAGCTTGGTCTCGACCGTGAGAGCTACGGCTTCTACCTTGACCTCCGTAAGTACGGCTCCGCCCGTCACGCAGGCTTCGGTCTCGGCTTCGAGCGCTGCATCATGTACCTCACAGGCGTCCAGAATATCCGTGACGTCCTCCCCTTCCCCAGAACAGTAGGTACTTGCGAGCTTTAATTATATTATTTATTTTTGCGGGGAACCCTTTTTCGAGAAAAAGGGGTTCCCCGCACCCCTCCCAAAAAGCTTTATATAAAAATTTATAGGTGCTTATGTTTTTCATAAGCACCGTTTTGGTCGTGAGATCACTTTGTTTTTCAGGTGAAGCTGTGCCGATATTTGCCCGTCGGGCTTCCCGACTTTTTCGAGAAAAAGGGGTTCCCCGCACCCCTCCCAAAAAGCTTTATATAAAATATTATAGGTGCTTATGTTTTTCATAAGCACCGTTTTGGTCGTGGGATCTCTTTGTTTTTCAGGTGAAGTTGTGCCGATATTTACCCGTCGGGCTTCCCGACTTTTTCAAGAAAAAGTTCCTCCCCCACACCCCCTCTTTAAAAAGCTTTATATAAAAATTTATAGGTGCTTATGTTTTTCATAAGCACCGTTTTGGTCGTGGGATCTCTTTGTTTTTCAGGTGAAGCTGTGCCGATATTTGCCCGTCGGGCTTCCCGACTTTTTCGAGAAAAAGGGGTTCCCCGTACCCCTCCCAAAAAGCTTTATATAAAACAAGACAAGGTACACTCAAAATTGTAGGGGTCGGCGCCATCGACGACCCGTTTTCGATTTTAGTTATACCTTGTTTTCTATTTATTTGAAAGTTTTTGCGGGTGGGGTACGGGGAGGGTGCTTTTTTCAAAAAGCATCCTCCCCGCATAATAATAGTAATATTCAAACCTTAAATAGTTTCCGTATTATTGCAGACCAAAATGGTGACGGTTTTTTGACAATGACTTTCATAGGGGCGGCTCCTTTCGTATATGTACCTACGTTATCAGTATATGCGAAGGTTTTGTTTTTGTTCAGAGCTTCTCCGATCGAATAAGGAGTAGCTTTCCCTCATGACACGTAACAGTGGCACCGCAGGCGAGAGTCTCGTTACTCACTGCGTAAGCATC
Source organism: Oscillospiraceae bacterium (assembly GCA_015065335.1). Lineage (GTDB taxonomy): Bacteria > Bacillota > Clostridia > Oscillospirales > CAG-272 > UMGS1312. The sequence goes on from SVQM01000007.1 coordinate 10,511, forward strand.
AGCTCTGGTGAGAGTACTTCTGTCAAGGGGGTATGCGCATCCCTCGGCAGATATCACACATTCGTCAAGAGCAAGGGTGGAGAAATATCTGTACTCCCCGTGGGGAATATGGACAGCTTCGCCATCACGTATTACACGAAGCTCATTTGCTCCGTCGGTATAAATAACGCTAATCCCTCTGTCTGACAGTGCTTCAAGGAGGAACACGTTTGACAGAGTATGATCGGCTCTGCCGCTAAGCCCACCGATGATATACAGCTCCGCAGCACCTCGCTCAATGGCAATATATGCCGCAAGCATGGTATCAGTCTCATTCTTCTGTGCAGGATGGCGGATGATCTCACTCATTCTGCCTGTTGCCGCATCTATGTATTCCACTGGCATACTGTCTCCGATGGAATCAAAATCCCCAACGATCAGGTCGGGAAAAACACCGAGCTTTTTCGCCATAATGAATCCGCTGTCAGCGGCAACGCAAAGCTCATGATGAGGGATCCTCACACCTGTGGCACATTCACCGCCCGTAAATATCACAGCTCTCATTTTTTCGCCTCATTCCGTCTCTGCCAATCCGGCTTTTTCTTCATAGTCTCATAGAGATTTACAAAGCTCTCGTGACGCCGCAGGGATATTTTCCCTTCACTCACAGCATCTCTCACAGCACATTCCTCTTCTTTTGTATGAGTACAGTCTGCATATCTGCATTGATCAAGATACGGCACAAATTCACGGAATGCCGCAGTAAGCTTCTCAGGCTCAAAAAAATCGAACCGTTCAAAATCCAGCATGGAAAATCCGGGTGTGTCTGCAAGATAAAGCTCATCTGCAATGGGATAAAGCTCCACCGCACGAGTGGTGTGGCGTCCTCTCTCGGTCTTTCGGCTGACACCGCCAACCTCAGGAGCGATATGGGGGAAAAGCTGTCCCACGAGAGATGATTTTCCCGCACCGGACACTCCTGCAAATGCGGCAACAGCGCATCTGCCTTCGCTGTCCGTACCTCTGCAGCCGTAGATATAATCAAGTACCTCAGTACATCCCTCACCGGTCATCGCATCGGTGAGAAAGGTCTTAAATCCCGCAAGGGTATATTCCTCAGCGATCTCTCGGGCATAGTCCCCGTCAAGATCACACTTATTCACAACGATGGCACACTCGATACCGTTTGCATCCGCAATTACCGTAAGCTTATCGATGTAAAAAAGATCCGGCTTCGGGGACGATGCAGGCACAACGATCATCATATGTGAAAGATTAGCCATTGGAGGGCGGATCAGCGTATTGCGCCTATCATGGATGGCAATTATCACTCCTGCGGCACCGGACACATCATCCACAGTATCTGAGAGCTCGATATCCACAGTATCACCGGGAAGGGGTGATATTTTTTCATGTCTGAATACACCCCTTGCACGGCAGAGATACTCCTCAGCGACAGCATCACAAACAGGGCGGACTGTATATAGTCCGCCCACGCCCTTTGTTATTATTCCCGTCACAACATCATTTGTCATAGTAAGATACTCCCGGTCATAGTTCATCATCAACAGGCACAGCCTCCTCAGAAAGTCCTGCAGTCTCGGTCTCGCTTTCCACAGGCTCTGATGATACGATCTCACTGTCGATGGGTTCATCAGATATATCCGTATCCGACACCACATCCGATATCTCTTCAGTTTCCGAAGTCTCAGGTGCCTCTGTTTTCTTATCGGTCTTTTTTGTTGTATCCTCGGTTGTCTCCTCAGGAGCCTCAGTTGTCTCCTCAGTTTTACCGTAATCCTTACCGCCGCTGACGGTAAAGTTTATAAAGCTGTAAATGAACGCCTCATCTCCTGCACGAACACTCTGTGTAAGAACAGTTCCCTTCGCCTTATCAGATGCCTCATAAGTCACATCTCCGGGAAACAGCTTGTTCTCAAGAAGTCCCTTGAGCGCTTCACCCTCATTCTTGCCGACGAAATCCGGCATCTCGATCTTTTCGGCAGTAGGACCTGAGCTGACGTACAACGTCACAGTATCACCGTTTTCAAGAGTTTCTCCGATATCGGGAGCAGTTGATATCACCGCACCCACATCATAAACACTGTTCACCTGTGATTCGGTCACGATATCAAGCTTCACACCGATGTTTTCAAGAATTATCTTCGCCTCACGATAATCAAGCACAGTAACGTCGGGCATCTGAACGTGCCTTGGTCCCTGGCTCACCGTAAGAGTAAGCTCGCAACGCTTCTCACCCTTAACAACTCTTCTCGTCTCACCCGCCTCAGGAGACTGACTTATTATCTTTCCTGCAGGAACATCGTCAGAGTATGTCTCCTTGAGTATCAGCTTATAGTACTCAGAGCTGTCGAAGAACATCTCCATATCCTCCGTGTAAGACTGTCCGACGAAATCCTTTATAGTGATAGTTTCGGTAGAATCATCTGCTCCGGAGAAGATGCTCGACAGAACGAAGAACACCGATACTATCGCCGCAATAAGAAATGCAACGGAAACACCCAATATTATGGGGAACATACTCTTACTTTGCTTACCGTTTTTGCTCTTGTTCTTTTTATTGGGATTTTTGAACTGTATTGACGGATTCTCCTTGAGTTTTGAGAGCTGACGTATCATCTGTGTCGCATTCTGATACCTCATCTCCGGTGATTTCTCAATAGCCATTGTAATGATCTGCTCAAGCCCCTTGGGAATGCTCTCGTTTATCTCACGGGGAGAGGTAGCAGATTCATTTATCTGCATAAGTGCAACAGATACAGGGCTATCTGCGGTAAATGGCAATTTACCCGTAGCCATCTCATACATAAGAACTCCGAGAGAATAGATATCGCTTCTCGCATCAATAGCATTACCGCTTGCCTGCTCGGGACTGATGTAATACACAGTTCCGATGGCCTTGTCGGTCATTGTAACGGTCTCCGCATTGGGGAGCTTTGCGATACCGAAATCCGTCACCTTGACGATTCCGTTTTTAAGGAGCATAATATTCTGAGGCTTTATATCTCTGTGCACGATACCTTTTGCATGAGCATGCTCAAGGGCACGAAGTATCTGCTCCGTATATCCGATGATCTCTCTGAGTGAAAGAACACCCTTCTTTGTCATGTAATTCTTAAGAGTGATACCCTCGATATACTCCATGACGATATACTTCTCGGCGTTTTTCATGGAAACGTCGTAGATGTTCACGATATTGGGGTGAGAGAGCATTGATACAGCCTTTGACTCATTTATGAATCTTTTAACAGACTGCTCATCCTTTGCGATCTCATCCTTCAGTATCTTTACTGCCACATTACGGCGCATCAGTGTGTCCTCGGCCTTGAATACCACTGCCATTCCGCCGATACCGATTACCTTCTCTATCCTATAGCGGTTATCAAGAACCGCACCTACATATCTTTCATAATTTTCCATTATATCTATCCCGCCCTTCTACTGTTTCCGAAGGTCACATTGAAATGATAACAACTGTAATGTTATCACTTCCGCCGCCGAGATTTGCTTTTTCTATAAGAGATGCACAAGCGCCTTCAGGCCCTTCTGCCTCTGTCACACATTTTACTATATCCTCTTCGGTTATATGATTGGTAAGACCGTCTGTACAAAGAAGCACATACCCACCGCTCATATCCGTATCTACCGTAAAGAAATCCGTTTCTACCACAGCCTCGGTTCCCACCGCACGTGTGATGATATTTCTGTTATTTGAAGTCTTTGCCTCATCAGCCGTCATCTTTCCGATATCAACAAGATACTGCACAAAAGAATGGTCATGGGTGATCTGGGTAATGCTCTCATCCTTTATGATGTACATACGGCTGTCTCCGACATTTACTGCGTACACTTTATCACCGCTTATATATGCGGATACGAGAGTCGTACCCATTCCGTTCAGCGCATCATTTTCATTTGCCGCAGCATATACCGCATTATTTGCGGCTCTCACTGCTGAAAGAAGGATCTCCTTTACGGACTTGTCCTTATTTACAGCTCTGCCCGACAGATCCTTTGTCTCTCCCATACCCCACTTATCAAGTGGAATACCGGGATCATCGGCTCCTGCAAGGCTTATATCGATGTATCCGGAAAAAGCCGCCGTCGCAGTTGAGGATGCTTCCTCTCCGCCGGAGGCACCTCCCATACCGTCGCATACAACGGCAAGCAGTCCGCAGTCATATTCCTTTATCAGAAAACTGTCCTGATTGACCTGACGCTTCATCCCGACATTCGTCATTCCGAAAACACGCATAGTCATGACCGTCCTTTCTTACTAAGGTCTTTATTATTCATCTCTTTAACAATATACCACATCTCTGTTACATCTATTATAATATACTTCACACCGCAAGTAAACGATTATTATAAAAATTTTACATATTGTCCCCTTTGCCGTCATCAAGCCTTCTAAGTCTGAGCTGACCACAAGAGGCATCTATATCTCCGCCGAGACGACGACGGATAGTTGCATTGATACCGCATTTTTCAAGAACACGGCAGAATTTTTCCGAATTTTGCCTACCGGGTGCCGTAAGTCCAGTTTCCTTCACGGGATTAAGGAGAATAAGATTCACATGGCACGGCCTGTCCCCCATTTCCTTCCTCAGGAGGCGTCCGAGAGCCTCTGCTCCTTCTGCTGAATCATTCTCACCTGCAATGAGTGTATACTCAAAGGAGATACGTCTGCCCGTAGTATCGAAATAGTATCTGCAGGCATCCATCAGCTCCGCTATACACCATTTGCGGTTTATTGGCATGAGAGATGAGCGCACATCGTCATTGTACGCATGGAGCGAGATGGAAAGCGTTACGGGAAGTCCTTCTCCCGCAAGGCGTTTTATTCCGTCAACAAGTCCGCAGGTGGAAACGGATATATGTCTAAGTCCGATACCGGGACCTCCCTCGGCACTGACAAGGCGAAGAAATTTCACCGTATTGTCGTAATTGTCAAAGGGCTCTCCGATCCCCATCATCACCACTCCGTCAACTCTGTCACCGCTGTCTCTTGCGGCTACGAGAACCTGTCCGAGGATCTCAGAGGCTGTGAGGTCTCGTGTTTTTCCTCGAAGCGTGGATGCACAGAAGGAGCATCCCATCCTACAGCCTGCCTGAGATGAGACGCAAAGCGTAGTACCGTGGTCGTATTTCATAAGAACGCACTCCACACACTCGCCGTCTGTAAGCTCCATGAGATATTTGACGGTGCCGTCCTTAGCAGATACGTATTTTTCAAGGATGGAGGGAAGCCTGTACTCGGCATTCTCCGCCAGCTTTTCCTTGAAGGAGGCAGGCAGATTCTTCATATCTGCGATCTCTCTGCCCTTCATCATCCAGCCGTAAAGCTGTTCGCCGCGGAAAGCGCTCTCGCCCATCGATACGGCAAGCTCCCGCAGCTCTGTTTTTGTCATTCCAAGTATATCTTTCATAAGCATTTTATTACACGGGACTCTGTCCCGCACCCTGCCAAACCCTTTTTGAAAAAAGGGTTTGGATTCCCAAAAACTTCAAAAGAACTATTATTTGGTATACGTCACACTAAAGCTTTTACTTTGTCATAGCAAAGCCCTAAAGTTTTTGAGGGTTCCAAGGGAACTTTTTTCAAAAAGTTCCCTTGGCGTTCTCCTCATCGTACCCTAATAAACTTTGAAATAAAGAATCCGTCGGTACCTGTCTTATGCGGCATGAGTGTGGCATATCCGTCGTTTCCCATTCCGCAAAGCTCGAAGGGCATCGGTTCAAACTCGGGATGCTCATCCCTGAATCTCATAAACACGCCCTCATTCTCCGCAGGATTCAATGTACAGGTAGAATACATGAGAACTCCGCCCTGCTTTACGCATTTTGCCGCACTGCAGAGGATATCATATTGCACTCCGGGAAGTCCCGCTATATCCGCAACGGATTTATAACGGATGTCAGGCTTTTTTGAGAGAACACCGAGTCCCGAGCAAGGAGCATCGCATAAAACATAATCGGCACATCCGAAAAGCTCTTCCGCAGGAGATTTTCCGTCACCCACATCCGCCTCGATTATCTCGATCCCAAGACGTTTTGCTCCATCACGAATAAGTGACAGCTTATTTTCATGTATATCAAAGGATCTGACCGATCCCTCATTTTCCATAGTGATCGCACAACCAAAGGACTTTCCTCCGGGAGCCGCACACATATCGAGGACTACCGAGCCTTTTTCGGGTGACAACACTGCCACAGCGGCGGCAGATGCTTCATCCTGCACGAACCAAAGTCCCTCGTCGATACCCGAGAGGAACTCATTTCCCGATGTAACAAGAACGTGAGGCACGATCTTTGACAAGCGGGATTCGGCCCCAAGCTCCGACAGCCTTGACGCCGCAGCCTCGGGAGAGCACTTCAGTGTATTCACACGAAGGCATAACCTGTCTCCTCCGAAGGAGGAATCAAGTATCCCCTCCGTATCAGCCTCACCATATGCATCAAGGAAGAATACGCAAAGCTCACGAGGCACGGAATATTTCACCGAAAGGTGTCCCGCAAGATCATCGCCCCTCGGGGGAAGCTCAAAATTTTTCTCTCCTCTGAGAAATGCTCTCAACACCCCGTTCACAAGTCCCGATGCTCTTTTCGGTACGAGTGCAACCGATTCGGACACCGCCGCATGATCGGGGATCTTGTCCATGTACAAAAGCTGATACAGTCCAAGCCTGAGTGCGGCACGCACTATCGGCTCAAGCTTTTTTGCCGGGGTCGACGAAAGCCTGTCAATGATGTAGTCAAGTGTGACAGATCTTTCCACCACTCCATAGACAAGTGCCGAATATAGTCCCCTGTCAGCTCCGTGAAGCTCTCCGCCCTCAAGAGTGGCAGCAGCCTCAAGTCCTGCATATTTGCCCAGCTTCTCCCATTTTACAAGGGAATCCGCCGCAAATTTACGAGGATTCGCAGAGGCTTTTTGCCCGTTTTTCCTATTCTTTTTTATATCAACCACAGGCTTTTTGCCTCCTCTGTTTTAGTCAACTGTAAAATATCGCTTATTTTATGCAATTGCAGAATATACTCAACGAAGCACATCACCCACGTTGATTTTTCTTCCTCGGACAAAATCCGCCGCCTTCATAGAGCCTTTTCCCTCGGGACGCACCTCAGTTACGGCTACAGCACCGCTTTCGCAGGCAACGACGATCTCACCCTGTCCCTTATCGGAGACGGAGATCACCTGACCGGGTACTGCATCGGAGGGGACGTTCACATCAGCCACAACAGCAGACACGATTTTGATTCCTTTGCCGTCGGGCATCTTGCATCTGCAAAGGGGAACGGGAGAAAGTCCTCGTATCTGTCTTGAGATCACAGCCGCATCTCGTGTAAAATCGAGAGTGTAATCCTCAGCAGTGATCTTTGCGGCATAGGTGGATAGAGAATCATCCTGCGGTGTGCGCGGAAGCGCCTCACCCGACCGTAGTATCTCTGAAACACGGCACAGAGCCGCACCGCCTGCCACGCACAGCTTATCGTGGACTGTGCCAAAATTATCGGTATCGGTAATGTCGATCTTTTCGCAGAGGATCATATCGCCTGTGTCAAGTCCCTCAGCCATATACATAGCGGTAACACCTGTTTCAGTATCACCGTCCATTATTGCACGCTGGATAGGAGCCGCACCACGATACCTGGGAAGGATCGATGCATGGGCGTTGATACAGCCGTACCTTGGATAGTCAAGCACATATTTCGGAAGGATCTTGCCGTAGGCAGCAACGTATATCACATCGGGTGCAAGCTCATCAAGAGTATCGGAAAATGCACCGTCCCTTAAAGTATCCGGCTGATACACGGGGATGCCATGCTCCTGTGCCAGTACCTTCACGGGAGGGGGAGTGAGCTTCATTCCTCTGCCCACAGGCTTATCGGGCTGAGTTACGGCACCGACTATATCCTCACCTTTATCTATGAGCGCACGCAGGCACTCAGCCGCAAAATCGGGGGTTCCCATAAAAAGAACACGCATATTACAATACCTCGATCATATTATTCAAAATCCGCAGGATCCAGCTTCTCGATCATCTTATCGATGAACAGCGTTCCGTCAAGATGGTCAAGCTCGTGGCAGAATGCTCTTGCCGCAAGATCTGTACCTGTGACGGTAAACTCCTCACCGTTTCTGTTGAGAGCTTTGACTGTTACGGATTTGGGACGTCTTGTGATGCCCCATACTCCGGGTACGGAGAGACATCCCTCAGTCTCCTCCTGTGTTCCCGTATAGGCGATGATCTTAGGATTTATAAGCTCAAGAAGCCCTGTTTCTTCTGTATCAACGAGAACTACCCGACGAAGAACGCCGACCTGTACTGCCGCAAGGCCACAGCCCTGTGCATCTGCAAGAGTCTCCTTCATATCATCAAGAAGACGGATTATCCTTGGTGTGATCTCGGTCACCTCACGACTTGTCTTGCGGAGTACCGGATCGCCCTCTTTTACAATATTAAGTATAGCCATGATTTTTCTCCTTAGTATATTTCATTATGCGAGAACCCCTTTTGGACAAAAGCGGTTCTCGCGCTCTCCCCAAAAACTTTCAAACTAATACACAAGCAAAGCGAATGCAAGGCATCAGACCAAACAGTTTAGTATCACTTTGTTTACTTATTTATTAAAAAGTTTTTGAGGGGGAGGTCCGGAGGGGAGCTTTTTTCAAAAAGTTCCTCCTCCGCAAAATAATCACCGATCACAAGCTCGATGGATTAAGGTCGACGCTGATCGTCAGCCGTTTTGTAGCCTTATGGCCGAAATTGCACAGTATCTCGGAGAGCATTTCTCTTGTTCTGCGGGACAGCTTACATTTTATGACCATTCTCATACGGCAATTGTTCTGTACCTTATACACGGGAGCCTCAAAGGGACCGAACACTACCGTTTTCACGTCGGAATATTTTCCCGACAGCATCTCACGTATCATCTCGGAGAGGCGTTTTGCTCCGACTCCGAGAAGTGCCTCATCGGGAGATGTCAGTGTGAACACCGCCATATCACAGAATGGCGGGAACACGAGCCCACGTCTGATTCGGATCTCCTGCTCAAAGAAAGCGGGATAATCCTGCGCTGCCGCAAGGCGGATCACATCGGAATCGGGATTCTGCGTCTGTATGACGGCAACGCCCTTATCAACCGCACGTCCTGCTCTGCCGATCACCTGGGTGAGCATCGCAAAGGTTCGCTCTGCCGCACGGTAATCATCAAGATAAAGTGAAGCATCCGCATTGAGCACGCCGACCAGTGTAACCTTTGGGAAATCGTGTCCCTTTGTAACTATCTGCGTACCGAGAAGCACCTTTGCATCACCACGCCTGAACCTTGACAGTATCTCATCGTGTGAGAATTTCGTTCTCGTTGTATCTGTATCCATGCGTATCACAGGCACTCCGGGGAGCATCTCAGACAGTTCCTCCTCGGCACGCTGTGTTCCGTAGCCCATGAAAAGCATATGTGTCGATCCGCACTCAGGACAGACATCAGGCACTTTTGTGCGGAATCCGCAGTAGTGGCAGGAGAGAGTCCCGCTGTCAGCACGGTTTTTGAGGTAGCTCTCGCCCTCTCCCTCCTTCAGATGCCTGTATGTATGATAAGTTAGAGATACCGAGCAATGAGGGCATCTTATAGGCTCACCGCAATTTCTGCAAGAAAGCACACTGCTGTAGCCTCGCCGATTAAGGAAGATTATGGACTGCTTATCATCAGCCGCAGTCTCACAGATCTTCTCACGGAGAAGTGCCCCATAGGGCGATGCACCCGGAAGAAGCTCACCCCTCGTATCGCTTATAAGCACCTCGGGAAGTGTTGCGCCTCCGTATCTCTCCTTCATCTCAACAAGGGTATATATCCCTTGCTTCGCCTTATAATAGCTGCCCACCGACGGTGTCGCCGATGCAAGAAGCATCATAGCTTTCATGTCGGCGCATCTTTTTCTCGCAATATCGTGGGCAAGATATTTCGGGTTTATATCGCTCTTGTAGGTATGCTCCTGCTCCTCATCAATAACGATAAGTCCAAGCCTTTCCACAGGAGCAAACACAGCCGATCTTGTTCCGATGACCACATCGGCGCCGCCGTCCTTCACCCGTCTCCACGCATCGAATCTCTCACCTGCGCTTAGTCCCGAATGGATCACGGCAACTCTCTCTCCGAAGGCGGAAAGGAATATTCCCACAGTCTGAGGAGTAAGTGCGATCTCGGGGACAAGAACGATGGCATCACGTCCGCCATCAAGAGTACGCCTGATCATTTCGATTATAACTCTGGTCTTACCCGACCCGGTAACTCCGTGAAGGAGTGCCGCCTTAGGCTCACCCGAATCAAGAAGTCCGCCGAGAGTTCTCACCGCCGCCGCTTGTTCTTCGGTCAAAGGAGAACTTGCCGCCGCAGTCTGTCCCACAGGCACAGAGTAAGGATTTCTTGAGATCTCATCCTCACGAAGCACCACAAGTCCCTTTTTTTCAAGAGCCTTCAGCCTCACTCTGTCTCCTTCGGGGCAAAGCTCAAACAACTCATCTGCACTGACAAATCCGTCTCTCTCGTTGCGGTCATCCTCATCCGGAACAAGCTTCACAAGGCATCTGAGAAGCTCCGCCTGAACGGCACTTCTCAGCTTTTGAGATGCCACCTCTCCGTCAGCGATGGCTGCAGCAGTCTCCACAGGCACAGCCAGCGCACACATGAGCCGACGCCTGATCCCGTCACCTGTGGAGTCCTCCCTGTCTCTCTGAAGCACTCCCGCCTGAACGAGCTCCTTCACAGAGCTGACAGCATCCTTGCCGAATTCCTGTCGAAGCACCGCAAGAGATACTTTATCTCTTGCCGAAACATACGAGTATATCACGGCACAGCGCTCGCTCATTCCGTCAGCGTCCTTCCCTGCCACCGCAGAGTAATACTCATTTATCTTAGACATAGCCGCCGCAGGCACTACTGCTCTCACCGCATCCCCGAAGGTGCAGAGGGTATGCTCCTTCATATATGCACAAATTGAAAGCAGCTCCGTCGACAAAAGAGACGGACGTGTTACTGCAGCCACAGGCTTTATCCTGTCTGCATCCGTGTCGGTGTCACTTTTGAGCTCTGCCACAACTGCCATAGTCTTTCGGTTTGAGCGCCCGAAAGGAACTGTGACTATACTTCCGACACCTATTCCCGAAAGCTCCGGCGGTACAAAATAATCATACATCTTGTCCGCATGATAGGGAGATTCAAGTATATACACCGAAACATATTCCGAATTCAAAAGAAACACCTCCTCCGACAAAAAATCGACGGAGGGGAGGCACAAAGCTTCCCCTCCCAAAAATTTATTCCGCTTTACTCAGCAAAGGGTACCTCTGCGACAGTCTCCTCAGCATCATCAGAGATCTCCTCAGCAGTTACGCCGTCACCGAGAATCGTATACTCGCCGCTTTTGATACGGTTGATAGCGGTACGCACCGCCTTCTCATCACGGAATTCCTTGGTTATCATGGAAGCAAGGCTCTTGTCGGTGTCCTTGTTTGCGATCATTCTCTCAGCCTTTTCACGCTGACGAACATACTCATCTGTGATAACTCTCGCACACTTCGCAGTAGCGATAACCAGTGCGTATCTGTTTACCTTTTCATTTGTAAGCTCTCCAATGGAGGGATAGATCATATCCATTTGTATTCACCTGTCCTTTAATTAGTTTTCGAAAAATGCATCAGTCACACTTGTCATGCGGCTCTGCCTGTAGTGCTCTGATTTAAGTATCGCCTGAAGATCTGCGGCACATTCATCCGCACGTCCGTCATAGCTTACTGCTATGTAGTCGTAATCCTTAGAGAGTGCGATCTCCTCTCTCGCTCTTGCCATGCGCCACTCTATCACCTCGTCAGTCTCGGTGCCTCTTCCTCTGAGTCTCGCCTCAAGAGTTTCTCCATCCGGAGGTATCAGCATGACCGTAACCGCATCGGGGAATTTTTTCTTTATCTGAGAGGCTCCGTCGACCTCTATCTCAAGCACCATATCCTTGCCGGATTCAAGCACACGTCTCACCGCCTCAGCAGGAGTTCCGTAAAGATTGTCGCAGTACTCAGTATATTCAAGGATCTCACCTGCGGCGATCCGCCTCTCAAACTCCTCACGTGAAATGAAGTAGTAATGTACTCCGTCCTCCTCGCCCGGTCTCGGGGCTCTTGTAGTAGCGGACACGGACAGCGCAAGCTCGGGGATCCGTTCCCGAAGGAGCTTCACAGCCGTACCCTTACCGCTTCCCGCAGGGCCTGAGATCACCATAAGAATTCCGTTACTCATCTGCACCCTCCCCGTCATCGGTATCATACCTGCCCTCAAGACGTCCTGCAAGAGTTTCCGCCTGTATTGCCGAAAGGATCACATGGTCACTGTCGGTGATAATAACGGATCTCGTCTTACGACCGCAGGAGCAGTCGATCACACGTCCGAAATCTCTCGAATCCTGAACGAGTCTCTTTATGGGAGCACTGTCAGGAGATGCCACCGTTATTATCCTCTCGGCGGACACCATATTGTTAAAGCCTATATTTATAAATTTCATCTTACTCTATATTCTGTATCTGCTCACGGATCTTCTCAAGCTCGTTCTTCATCTCCACCACGAGATGGGACACCTCGGTATTGTTTGCCTTTGAGCCGATCGTATTCACCTCACGGTTCATTTCCTGAACGAGGAAGTCGAGCTTACGTCCCGCAGGCTCATCCGATGAAAGGATATCCTCAAGTGCCGCAAGGTGGCTTCCCAGTCTGACGATCTCCTCATCTATGGAAACTCTGTCAGCATAGACAGCCGCCTCCGTAAGGATTCGTCCCTCAGCGATCTCAAGTGCCGCCTCGTCAAGGATCTTCTTGATGCGACAGAACAGCTTTTCTCTGTAGCCTGCGATCTCTCCCTCGGAAAGTGCTTTGACCTGAGATGCAAGCTCCGCTATCCGCTTGCCCTTTCCTCGAAGATCGGATGCAAGTGCCGCACCCTCATCCTCACGTCTGAGGCAGAACATCTTCACCGCCTCTTCAAGTGCGGGAAGTATATCGGCAAAATCCTTCTCCCCGTTATCCTCGGGACGTCTTGTGCGGAAAAGCTCCCTGTTCTGAGCAACGCTCATGGTGGTGATATCATCCGCAAGTCCGAATCCGTCTCTCAGCGCACGAAGCGCTGTGATATAGCTCTCCGCCGCCGCACTGTCAAGCACGATAGCGGAAGATCTGTCCTCAAGGATCTCCACCGATATATATACCTCTACCTTACCTCTTACAACTCCCGCAGTGGCAAGATAGCCTCTCACCTTATCCTCAAGATATGTAAGATGTCTCGGAAGCTTTACCGTAAGGTCGAGAAATCTTGAATTAACAGATTTGATCTCAACTGTTACATCTTTATCCTCGGCAGCAGTCATTACTCTTGCTCTGCCGAAGGCTGTCATACTTCTTGGCATTTATATTCCTCACATACATATTTCTATACATAATATATTTTACACCAAAACAATGCAGTTTGTCAACGGAAATATAACGATTTGCAGGGGTTTTAATTAAATTACGCACATATTCTTCCTATCCGATACGGATTCATTTAGCACAGGCTTATCATTCCGCCGTAGCTTTATTTCAAATCGGACGTGATGTGTCCTGTTTGTTTTGCTTGATCTCTGTGTTATTTGCAAATTCTATTCAAAGGAAAACCGAGGCGCATCAAAGCGTCCCGGTTTCTTACACATCTTTTATCTTCCGCCGGAGGTATCACTTGTACCCATGCCGGAGGTCATACCCCCCTCGTTACCGGATGTCATGGTACCTCTCTCCTCGGAGGTTGTTTTTCCGTTTTCATCAGCCTTTGTGGTAACTGTTGTATCGGCAGATGATGTGCCGTCAGTGTTATTGTCCTTATTGCCTCCGCATGATACAAGACTCATGGAAAGAACAAGTGCCAGAGTCAGGACTGTTATCTTAAACTTCTTCATGGTTTTCTCCTTTTACATCTGCTCTTACAGATGCATAATAGTTCTTTGAAAATTCTCAGGTGTATTTTAAGTGTTCCGCAGATGGATACAGCGGAGCTCAAAATTATTATTTCCCGAATTTTAAAGATTATGACATGATTTCTTGACACACAATATTATTATATTGTATACTATATAAAAGGTCGTTTTTTATCTTTAATTATAATTCAACAAGAGAAAGGCTGGTCATGGATATGACTCGGAAAATCACATTCAAAAAAGCTTATATCTGTTATTTGGCGATCCTGCTCGTCATTGTGATCTCCTGCCTTATTTATGTGGGATCAGTCCTCGGGGAATACGAGGATTCTCAGCCCGAAAACAAAGCTCTGGCTCATTTCAAAACGATGCAGTCTGCTGCCGCAGACGGTACGCTCAGAGATCTCATCGACGCAGATATCTCCGATGAGCTAGTATCCGCAACTTCATCAAAGCTGATAGCGGCAAAAGGTACACTTTCATGTGAGCTTACCGAAAATTCAGGCGGCGGTGAGCTTCTTGTCTACACGGTGAAGTCAGACGATGAACGCATCGTAGATATAGAGCTTACCGGAAAAACGGGAGACACAAGGCTTATTATCTTCCCTATGACCGATTGGAAGGTCACATCCGTTGTACCTGCCGAATATAACTACAAGCTGACTTTGCCCGCTTCAATGACAGTCACAAAAAACGGTGAGGCTGTTTCAGGTGAGTCTACGGCAAACGGTAGAGTTGTTTATGAGTTTTCCGAATATCTGAACAGTCCCGATGTCGTCGTGCGTGACAGTATAGGCAGTGAGGTCTCCTACGACGAAAAGACAAAGCTGTCCATTACTGAATATATTGTGCAGATCCCGTCAAACTATGTGATCTGCTCCGCAGACGGTTCGGTAAGTGTTCCCGTAAGCACTGCCGAATGTACCGATATAAACGATTACAAATACGTTTCCCAGTACACCGAAATGCCGAAGAACGCTGTCTACAGGCTCGGTATCATAGGCGAGGACACAGATTTCATCATCCGTGACAATCTGGGGAACACTGTTGACTACACCCTTGACGGACATACACTGAAGATCGAAGGACAGGCTTCCTCACCGGAAATCCCGGCTGACGTTTACTCAAAGGATGATGTTCTCTCAAATGCACGCAAGTGGAGCCTTTTCATGACGGCTGATCTGGGTGGTGCAAATCACGGATACGGTCAGGTTGAAGAATTCCTTCTCCCCGATTCGTACCTTGAAGAAGTTGCTTACAAGTGGGCAACAGGTGTCGATATCACATTTACAAGCGTACATCGTCTCGACAATCCTCCTTTCTCCGAGGAATCTGTGACGAATTACATCAAATACAACAGCGAATGCTTCTCCGTTGATGTAAGGCTCACTAAGGTGATGCATCTCAACTCGGGCGATGACGTGACAGATACCATGAATTGCCGTTTCTACTACATTTACAGAGACGGTTGGTATGTGGCGGATATTCAGGAAATAATCGGCGAATGATGAAAGGAGTAAAAACATATGAATAACAACACACCGGCTCCAATGCATCTGCGCCGACAGAAGCGCGGACTTTTTGACAAGCGATCAAGAAGAAGACGTAATCACACAAGACAAAACAGACCCTCAACCCCTCCCGGAAGATACAACGGCAAAAAGCTCACCGCCGGAAAAGTAATCCTTCGTGCTCTTGGCATGATAATGACATTTGTTCTTGCCGTGGTGATAATACTCGGTGCATCTCTTAAAATGATATGCAGTGATATTTCCCCTGCGGCAAAGAATACATTTGTCACCACCATACTTGAAACGGGTAAGCTCAAATTCCTTGCAAATATTTTTGTAGACTCCGATGAGGTGAAGGCAATAGTTGACGCAAATACCATGACCGAAATGGAGGATGAGGTCGACGGATCACTGATCTCCATTGGTGGCGGCGGAGAGATCTCGGGAGATATTTCTGATACAACGCAAAAGGACATTGAAGTTATCGAGGTCAGCGGACGCACCTTCTACGGCAACATGATAATCGTAAAGGATCCCTCACGCATCAGTCTTGCATCCATATATCCGTGGCGTGATCAAGGCGTGAATCTCGACGAGCTTGTGAAGGGCGCAGATGCTGTTGCAGGTATCAACGGAGGACTTTACAACTCCGGAAACAACTCAGGCGGCCGTCCCTACGGAATCGTTGTGGCAAACGGAGAGATACAGCTCAACGAGCCTCAGTCATTCCCCGGCCTTGTACTTATCGGCTTTGATGAGGACAATATCCTTCAGATAATAGATGTTGACGGAATGACACCTGCAGAATCCGAGGCAATTATAAAGGAAAAGCGTATCCGTGATGCAGTCACCTTCCAGGAGGATGCAACGGACAAGAATAATCACTTTGTAAAGCTGGTAATAAACGGCAACGCCCGTGAGCTTAACGGGGCGGGAAGCGGTCTCAACCCGAGGACCTGCATCGGTCAGCGTGCTGACGGATCTGTTCTTATGCTCGTCACCGACGGACGAGGAAAATCCGGCCACCTCGGTGCATCAGCCTCCGATCTCATCGGAGTAATGATGGAGTACGGTGCAGTCAATGCGGCAAACCTTGACGGCGGAAGCTCATCAAGCATGTATTATGAGGGTGAATACCTCATGACGAGCGTAACCTTCTATTACTCAAACGAATCTTGGCGTATGCCCGTGGCATTCGTGGTAAAGTAATAAACGAGGTATATGTATGGGATCCTGGGGAACAGCGCTATATTCAAATGATACGTCAAGCGATGTTCGTGATATGGCAAATGAGGTATATCCACTTGTAGGGATCGAAGAAGGCACACGCCTTATCTTCGAGGAATACGCCGATGTCATGACGGAAAACGACAACGACTGTGCGGACTTTTGGTTTGCTCTGGCAGATTGGCAATGGCGTCACGGAATCCTTACTGATGATATCAAAGAAAAAGCCATCACTCTGCTTGAAGCACATACGGGAATAGATGAATGGGAAAAGTTCAAAACTGCCGCCGATGTTAAACGCAGGCTTGCAGTCATGGATAAGCTCCTCACACAGCTTCGCTCACCAATGCCGAGGATGAATATACCCAAAGCAAAGATCGCAAAGCCAAAGCACAAGCCGGGAGATATTATCATCGCACGTACCTGCTCGTCGGATCACAGTTCTGCTGATTTTTTATGGAGTATAGAACGCTGCACATACCCATATATCTATAAGTCCGAAACAGCTGATAGATTACCCGAGCTTTTGAAACCTCCGTTTACGGCATATGATAAATACATTGCCATACTTTGTGTCGGTACGGAAAAGATGCTTCATTCACAATATGTTGAAGGGATCTACGACGAGCACAGTGTCTATGCGTTTTACGATTATGTGAGCGACGAAAAGCCTACTGCAGACCGACTGAAAAAATGCGGATTTTTGCCAAAATATCTGCGCTACGCAAGCACTGTGGGTACCGCAATTGAAACTATCGGGTGGACATACACCTTCAAGCTTTTCACCTACAGCTTCAGAATATCGAAAAATTCATTCGAAAGCTCCGTCGAGCATTTTACCTGCAAGGACGAATATGAAAGATTTTCCTGTCTTTTTTCAATGAAGAATTATTTGTCCGAGCCATCATATAATTTTGAGTTACATGATGCATTTTCGGATTTCTTTGAGGGAAAAGCCATACTTTCAGCCGCAGGGATCGGATATGACAACCTCCTTGACAAAGACATTGAGAATCCCCCGATTTGCTCTGCTGATGAGATATTAAACCTGATAAAAACAATGGAGTGACTGATAAGTCACTCCATTGTTTTTCTATTTCAGGCAATCCTCGATAAATCTGTCAAGCTCAGCTCCGTATCTCTTAGGATCAAAAAGATAGCTCTGAGTATGCTCAGCTCCGTCTACAAGGATCATCCTTGCCATTCCCGAAGGAGCATTTGCGAAATTCGTCTCACTCATATCATGAGGCACGAATGTATCACCCGTGCCGTGTGCAAACATAAGCGGCACCTTGGTCTTCTTCACAGATTCCGCCGCACTTACATCGGCAAAGTCCACTCCGATACGTCTCTTGCTCATTACTCTCGCAAGAGGAACGAAGGGAAATTCGGGCAGATGGTACATCCGCTTTATTACAGACTTGAAGATATCCGATGGACTTGTATATCCGCTGTCCGCCACGACTCCTCGCACGTTATCGGGCAGATCCATAGATGCCGTCATAAGCACTGTCGCCGCGCCCATTGAAACTCCGTTGAGGATCACGGGAAGATCCGGCAGACGTCTTTTCACCTCATTTGCCCAAAGGATCACGTCAAACCGTTCAAGAGCTCCATAGCTGATGTACTTTCCTCCGCTTTCACCATGCGCTCTGTTATCGAGGATAAGCAACGAATACCCCTTCTCGTGAAGGGGCTTTGCAATATATGCAAAATCCCTGAGTCCGTTTGATCTGTAGCCGTGCACGAGAATAAAAAGCGCACGGGAATTCTCAGCCGGAATGTAATGTGCCACAAGAGGAATTCCGTCATCGGAGGTGATGTTCCACCTTTCGGGATCCTTTGAGAGGATCCACGCACGGCCCTCTTCCTTCTTGCGATTCGCATATTCTCTACGCTTTACGGTCTCAGGATCCATGGCGTTTCTATATCTGCGGCGCTTCATGTTTCTGACAGCCGCCGATGCGGTCTTCTGTTCCGCATGAGGATCCCACACGCTCATATCGGGGTCGGGGTTCCTGCCTCTGCGGTTCACGAATCCGAGATCGAAAAAGAACTCCGATGCGGCGGCAAGTGCTCCGGCAACTCCGAGAACACCGATCGCCGCACCTATATATTTCTTCGTTTTCTTATTCATTTTATCACACCTTTCATCGGGATCTGTACTCCGTCACATCCCAAGAAGTCTCATAAGCTCCGCCTCATCTATTACGGTAACGCCAAGCTCCTCCGCCTTCGTCAGCTTTGAGCCTGCCGCCTCACCTGCCACGACGTAGGAGGTCTTCTTTGAAACTGAGGAGGACACCTTGCCGCCGCGTGCCTTTATCATCTCTCCTGCTTCATCTCTATTATATGTGGGAAGTGTTCCCGTAAGAACGAATGTAAGCCCCGCAAGAGAATTATCCGACACTTCGCTTTTCGGGGAGCTCATTACCACCCCAGCCTCTGCAAGTCTGTCCACAAGTTCTCTCGTCGATGCTCCGGCAAAAAACTCAACAATGGCACCGGCGGTGACATCTCCGATATCAGGGATAGCAGAAAGCCTCTCCGCCGTCGCCTCAAAAAGTGCCTCGATACTACCCATCTCACCGATAACGGACTCCGCCGCAGCGATACCCGTATGGCGTATTCCAAAGGCAAAAAGGAGCCGTGCCGCACCTGCCTTCTTTGAATCCTCAATGGCACGGAGCAGATTTTTCGTCGAAGTCTTACCCATTCTGGGAAGCTTTTCGATATCCTCAGCCTTCAGGTAATATATATCTGCCGCAGAGTGAAGGAGTCCTGCATCAAGCATAAGCTTTACTGCCGCAGGTCCCATTCCGTCGATGTTCATTGCACCCTTTGATGCAAAATGAGCAAGGCGTCTTTCAAGCTGTGCGGGACAATCGGGATTCACACAGCGGATAGTTCCGAGTTCTGCGGAATCCTCGGTCTCATCCGACTCATCACTCTCGCCGTCAAACACAAGTCTTCCGCCGCATGAGGGGCAGACGTCCGGGAAGCTGAACTCCTTCTCCGTACCCGTACGCTTTTCCTTTACGGGACGTGCTACCTCGGGGATGATATCCCCCGCCTTGCGGATCACCACCGTATCACCTACACGGATATCCTTTTCTCTTATGATATCGATATTGTGGAGAGTTGCCTTGGACACAGTTGATCCTGCAAGTCTCACAGGCTCAAGGATAGCAAGAGGTGTAACGGCACCCGTTCGTCCCACCTGCACTGCGATTTCAAGAAGCTTCGTCTCCTTCTCCTCGGGAGGATATTTGTACGCCGCCGCCCATTTGGGTGTGCTTGTTGTTTCTCCGAGCAGCTCTCTCTGGCGAAGGATATCCACCTTCACCACAGCACCGTCGATATCGTAAGGAAGAGATTCACGAAGCTCACCGAGCTTCTCCACTGCGGCAACTATCGCATGAGGATCGGTAGTTACGGTCTGCTCCGCTATAACGGAGAATCCGAGCTCGCCCATTCTGCGCACAGTCTCACTGTGAGTCTCTGGAGAATGTCCGTCTGTGTAAAGCTCGCCCGCCTGGTAGTTGAACACGAATATTTCAAGTCCACGCTTTGCGGTCACTGCCGCATCAAGCTGACGAAGTGAGCCTGCCGCCGCATTTCGGGGATTTGCGTGGAGCTTTTCCCCTGCCGCCTCTCTTTCGACATTGAGAGCCTCAAAGGTAGCACGGGGCATATAGACCTCACCTCTGACCGTAACCGACACAGGCTCCGTGAGAGTGTGCGGTATACCCTTGACCGTGCGGAGATTCTCAGTGACATCCTCGCCCTCGATCCCGTCACCTCTCGTAGCACCCTGTACGAGTACACCTCTCTCATAGGTGAGCGCAACGGACAGTCCGTCGATCTTCGGCTCAAGGGTAAAGTACACATCACCCTCACCTTCGGCAATGAGCTTGCCACGGCAATCCTCCATAAACGCAAGAAGCGCCTCCGTGGAGAATACGTCGGAAAGACTTCCCATTTTTACGGCGTGACGCACCTTTGAGAATTTCTCCGATGCCGCACCTCCCACCTTGTGGGTAGGGGAATCCGCCCTGTCAAGCTCGGGATTCTCCGCCTCAAGCGCCTTCAGCTCCTCAAAAAGCGCATCAAACTCAAAATCCGATATCTCAGGTGCATCATTCTCGTAGTACAGCCGCCTGTGATGCTCTATCTCACGCCTAAGGTGCTCTATTCTTTGTTTTATATTCATTACTGTTATGCGGGGAAACCCTTTTTCAGTGAAAAAGCGGTTTCCCCGCACCCCTTCCCAAAAAGCTTTATACTAGTAATATACAGTATATCAAATCAGGTGTTCAGGCGGAGGTCGGCGTTTGACCGCCGCCGTCACGGTCGTGTGATCTCTTCACCCTTCAACTGAAGTTGTGCCGATATTTGCCCGTGGGGGCTTCCCCACTCATATCGCCTTCGCATTTGCGAGGAGATACTTCTCTGCCTCACCTGACCAAAGTCCGTTATTCGCCTTTACGATACGGTCAAGCTCTGCGAACATGGGATCGGTCTTTCCGAGCTCCTCAAAATCAGCCAGGGCTGTAAGGGGGAGGCTGATATGGTTATAGATCAGCTTCTTACCGCCGGGTATCTTCGGGAGATTGAGAGTAGTCTCAGCCGCCGCATCAAGTCCGCCGATATGTGTGACCATTGCGGCAGGATTGATCAGACCCTTGTTCATCATCTCGATAGCCTCACGCATATCGTTAGTGTTACCGCCGCTGGTACCTACTATGTGTGTATATGCATAGTGAACGTTGAAGAAGTTGAACTCTGCCTTGAATTTTTGATCGGTGGGACCTGCGAAGAAGTTGAGACATCCGTCAAATCCGAGGATAGCATCACCCTGCTCAACGAGAGCACGTACAGGTGCGAAGCAGATAACATCATCATATCCCGTGCCGCCTGTGAGATCACGGAGGACCTGTGCGGGGTCGTCCACCTTACCGGTATTCACATAGTGAAGCTCGACACCGTGCTTTGCAGCCTCCTCTACGGTATAGATGGATGCGGCTCTCTCAAGGCGAGCGTCGTCGATATCTGTTACAACGAGAAGTGACGGACGGCGGTCACAGTGGATAGCATAGTCGATAGCGCCGAGTCCCATGGGTCCTACAGATGCGAGAAGCGCCATCTTTCCACCCTCAACTATACCCATCTTGTGCTCATAGCAGCCTGCTGTAGTGTGGTACATTGCGTGGAATGTTCCGATGATACAGCTCATAGGCTCTGCAAGAGAGCCGTAGAAGTAGGTATCGGAATCATATGGCAGGAGGCAATCCGCAAGGAGAGTCTCAATGGGAATATTGGCGTACTGTGTCTCGCCGCCTGCGTAGTTGTAGGAATATCCGGGAGCCATAAGTGAACCTTTGTAGAAGTGTGCAGGCTGGATAGAGAAGCCGTCTCCTTCCTTGAACTTATGCTTCCAGTTCTCGCCTACCTCAACGATAGTTCCGCAGAACTCATGACCGACGATAGTGGGGTTGTTCTCAACATCATCGGGTACACGTTTGTGCTCGCCGCCCTCGATGGCAGCCTTGTATGTACTCATGCAGATGGAGTCGGAGATCACCTTTACTCTCACTCCGTCAGGCCCGATCTCGGGCAGCTCTACATCCTCAAGTCTGAGGTCCATTTTTCCGTGTATTCTGAGTGCTTTTGTTTTCATTACTGTTACTCCTTATGTGAAGAGTACGGTCGCTTTTTGAAAAAAGCTCCGCAAAAACTTTATACTGTGTAGCCATATAGATTTACTATATGGGTTCGTCTGTGACAAGATTTATCCGATTTGCTTTTTATCCGAAAGTTTTTGAAGTTCCAAGAAACTTTTTTCAAAAAGTTTCTTGGTGGTGGTTTGGAGGCAAAGCCTCCAAGTAAAAAACAAATACTTACGCATTCTCACGTCTTATCAGCTCCCATGCGGAGTCGATAAGATTTTCGAACTTAGGGTTTTCCATTGCTTTGACGACAAAGCTCTGTCTTGGGGAATTTATATCCTCGCCGCTGACCTGCATAAGTCCGTGACTGTCTGCAAGTGAACGGATACGGTCAAGCTGTGCGGGGGTATTTCTCGTAGGCATATAGGTGATGCCCATGACTCCCGCATCCGCAAGGAACTGCACAAGCTCATCGAGGTAATCATCCTCAAACTTCTGCGCCGCTTTATCCCCTGTGACACTGTCGGTCACATCTCCGAGATACGCATAGCAGAACAGTGCACCTGCATCTGCCGCAAGCTTCGCCGCCTCTGTGATATGGAGGCACTCATCAGTTGCGGGAACGTATATCTTTGACACGAATGCACCCTTGAGTATTCCGAGAAGGTCATACTCAAAATAGGGTGATCCCGTATCCTGCATAAGCGCACACTGCTTTTCGGAGAGGCTCACTCCTACTGATGCAAGCCCGCCTGTGATACCCTCTCTGCCGAATCTCTCCGTGAGCTTTCTCGCAAGGGCGAGCATCAAGTGACGCTCGGTAACGGAACCTCCCACCTCAGCCTCTGACAAAGGGCGGACATCCTTATCATAGTCAATGACAACACCCTTATCCGCAAGGACTGCGTTGATATTGTCTATCATTCTTCGGTTGCGTTCCTCACGTCTTTGACGTAAAGGCTCAAATGCCGCCTGCAGCATTCCGATACTGCCGTGAGGTACAGCCTGCATGGTCATGTAGCTGACGCCGGGCTGATCGGGATTATTTGTGCGGAGCGTCTCGAAAGGAGTTCCCTTCATTGACACACGGCACTCCATGCCCACGGTTACGGGCATACCAAGTATCTTTCCTGCTTCAAGGAACTCCACAGCACCGCCGATGGAATCGTGGTCCACGATACCTGCGGTGGCAAGGCCTTCAGCCTTTGCCGCCCATACAGCTGCGGTAGGTGAATAAGGCGAGAATGAATATATCGTGTGGATGTGGTTGTTTATGAATCTGCGATCGGTCTCGGGGAAGGTGGCGGATCTCGCCAGCTCCGCAAGATTTGCAAGCCGCTTCTCAGGGGTAGCGGCATTCAGAGGTGTCAGAATATTTTCACTAATCATAACGACCTCAGTTAAGCATGCACTGTCCGCCTGTTACGGGGATAGCCTGACCTGTCTCATATGTCTGCTCTACGGCATAGAAGATCGCCTTTGCCACGTCTGCGGGGAAACAGCCTCTGTTCATGGGGACCTTTGCCTCATAGAACTTCTTAACATCCTCGATCGTCTTTGCGCCGGGCACCTTTCCCGCATTGAGGTACTGCACGAAAAGACCTCTCTCGGGATCACACCACAGGGGACCGTCAAGGAAGTTGCCGGGACAGATAGCATTCACCTTGATATTGTAAGGGCAAAGCTCAAGGGCAAAGGACTGAGTAAGTCCGATACCGCCGAATTTACTTCCTGCATATGCAAAATTCTTATTTGAGCCTTCAAGTCCGGATTTTGAGTTCACCTCGATGATATCACCCATCCAGCTGTTGTCAGCCGCAAATTGCGCTCTCATGATTGCGGAAACATACTTCACGCAGAGGAAATACGCAGTGTAGTTGATCCCCGTAACGAAATCGAAATCCTTTCTTTCAAGCTCCGCAAGAGAACCTGAGCGAACAACACCTGCGTTGTTTACGAAAATGTCGATACCGCCGAATTTTTCAACGGTCTCACCTACCATTGCAGCTACGCTCTCCTCGTCTGTCACGTTCACCTTAACGGCAAAAGCTCCCTCTCCGAGAGACTCCGCAACAGTCACCGCAAGGTCATAGTTAAGATCTGCAATAACAACGGATGCACCCTCACGGTACATCTCCTCGGCAATTCCACGACCAAATCCCTGAGCAGCTCCGGTAACGATAGTCACCTTTCCCGAAAGTCTGCCGGGGCGGTCGTCACGCTTACCGATATTCTCGGCGGCGATCTTTTCCCATTTAGTCATATCTATCATTTTAATGCACCATCCTTTGTTGCAATATTTCTTCATTGTAATTATATCACAACAGCATACGGATTTCAATTATTTACAAAAAAACTTGTCGGAAAAACCGCAATTTTTCCGACAAGCTATTACATAATATTTTGTCCGTTTATCACAAGCCTGAAGCTGAGTCCGAGTCTCTCCGCCGCCTTGCGGCACATTATCATACGATGGAGGAATATCTCGAAGTAATCCATCACCGTAGAATATCTGCTCTCAAGGATAAGCTCAAGGGTGATCTCCTTTACCCGTGGATCTATCTTCACCGATGATTCCTTGACGGAATAATTCACACGGTCGTGTATATCGAAATTCGTCTCGCAGGTGTTGCGCACTCTTGATCTGCGCACGTCTGTCTTATCTGCGATAATAAGCGCCGCCGACACGGGATTAACAGGCATTCCGTCACCCTCGTCGTGGTTTCCTATAGCGGTGATGACCGTAGCGATCTCCTCGGGCTCCATCCCCATTTTCTCAAGGATCCTGAAGGACATGAGCGCACCGCTTTGAGAATGATCTACCCTGTTTATAAGATTACCGATATCGTGCATATATCCTGCGATCATTGCAAGCTCCACCTCACGGTCAGAGTAACCCATTACACGAAGTATCTCACCTGCCGTACCGGACACCTTCTCCACATGAGCAAAGCTGTGCTCCGTGTAACCGATGGCACGAAGCGACTCATCCGCCTTTATGATGTATGTCTGTATTTCCGTATTGTTTTTTATATTTTCAAATGTTACCATGGGAAACTCCTTTGTTATTCAAGCCCTGTTTTCCTTCACCCACAAAAGAAGCTGCTCATAGCTCATTTCACCTGCAGCTACCGCAAGTCCTACCCGAACAACATCATCCACATCAGGATCTATCCTCACGCCGTTTGTTTCCAGGAATGTCATCATCACATACATACCTATCCGCTTATTTCCGTCCACAAAAGCATGATTCGATATAAGAGAATACCCGAGCCTTGCGCCTTTTTCTTCCTTTGTGGGATAAAGCTCCTCACCTCCGAATGTCTGATACACAGATTCTACAGCACTGTCAAGAAGATCTATATCTCTGAGACTGGGGTCACCGCCTGTTTCTTCAGTAATGAGCTTATGAAGAAGAAGCACCTTTTCTCTGCTTATTTTTATCATTTCGCAAGCTCCTCAAACGCACGGCGATATTTTTTAAGTACTCTTGACGCTACAAAATCGATCTTTTCATCATCAGTCATTTCTATCGTAGTATCGTTTTCTATATCGACAAGCTTATACTTTGGCTTATTATTCTTAAAAATATATACTTCGCCACCTCGGTCTGCCATCCGTGCGATCTTTGAGAAATTCCGGTTTGCTTCTGATATCGACACTATTTTACTAAAATCTATATTCATATTACCCCTCCTTCAGTATCCGATCATATTATACACATATTTTAGGATATTGTCAACCTAATATTTATCCGATAAAAATACCGCAGACATTTCTGTCTGCGGCATGAGTAAGAGCTGTAAGCCGGGTTCTGTCGTAGTACTGCCATCTATCTTGGCATATGCATCACTGCACAGCTCTGTGCCACCTGCGGAATTATGCCGGGCAAGCATCTCCCGAAAGGGAGCTCCGCATACGGTGTTGCTTCGGATAGGGTTTACATTTGCACGCAGTCGCCTGCCGTGCAGGTGAGCTCTTACCTCACCTTTCCATCCTTACCAAGCTTTGATTTATCAAAGCGAGGCGGTCTATTTCTGTTGCACTTTCCCTGGAGTCGCCTCCGGCGGTCGTTATCCGTTATCCTGCCCTGCGAAGCCCGGACTTTCCTCACACCAATACCTTTCGGCCCCATGGTGCGCGGCAGTCTGCTCTTCTCGTATTATATATTATATCGGATTTACCCGTCCTTGTCAAACCAATTTTGTATAATTATAAAAAATTGTGAATTTTCATCTCACTTCTGTAAAAATACGCATTTGTCTAATTGACATTTAGTCCTTGTTATGGTAGAATTACAAAAACATTTCCCGCAGAACGGAGACTCAAATATATGAAATGCCCCGCTTGTGCATCCCCCGACAGCAAGGTTATCGATTCAAGACCTGTAGAAGAAAGCAACAGCATTCGTCGACGCAGAGAATGTCTTAATTGCCAGACAAGATTCACCACATATGAATTCATCGACGTATTTCAGCCTGTGGTACTGAAAAAGGACGGCTCCAAAGAGTATTTTGACAGGGGCAAGCTTATGTCAGGACTTATGAAGGCATGTCAGAAGCGTCCTGTTGACGCCGAGGCTCTTGCAAAAGAGATCGAGGCTGAGATCCACAACTCCCTTCGCAAGGAGATCACCTCAAGTGAGCTTGGTGAGATCGCAATGGAGAAGCTCCGCACTCTTGATGCGGTAGCATATGTGCGCTTTGCATCCGTACACAGAGAGTTCAAGGATGTTGAGACCTTCATGCGTGAGCTTGAGGATCTGAAAAAATAATATTATTAAGTTCCGCCGCATGGTCCTTTCCCTGTGGCGGTTTTTCTGTATTGATTATTCTTTCAGAATGTATTAAAATATATACAGAAATAAATAAACGGAGACATATCATGAAAACAGTAAAAAAATTATGCTCATTTTTCATTGCCGTGCTTACTTTGGTATCGGCGGTATCCGTATCATGTACCACAGAAGCGGCCACGCCGTCTCTGAAGGCTTCCTCCGCACTCACCATCAGTGCAGAGGACGGATATCTTCACGGTATCTGGGGCACTGTCACCGCCGAAAAGCTTGCGGCTGAGTTTGAAGATACCGTACAGATATCCTCAAACGGTAAAGCGATCTCCGGAAGCACTGCCGTATCATCCGATGATACTGTCTCGGCAGGAGGCACTTCCATTTCCGTGCTCATTTACGGTGACAGCGACAGAAACGGAAGGATAAACCTGTCAGATGTGTCCATGATGCTGAAGCACATCGCAAAATGGGAGGTCACACCTTGTATCGCCGCTTCGGATACGGACATGAACGACAAGGTCACCCTCGCCGATGTATCATCTCTTCTCCGATGGATAGCCGGATGGGACATCACTCTCGGAGATTCGGTATTCCCCAAAACAGAGCTGAAGCTGAACGGGAATTTCAGCATAGTTATCCCCAAGATATACGATCCCTTTGAGATGGAGGCGGCAAAGCTGCTCTCTGCGGCTCTTGACAAAATTTACGGAGAAAATAAGGGGAACGGACGCATAATCACCGACGATATGAGTGCCGTGTGCGAGATCCTTGTGGGAAACACTGCACGCAGCCGTTCTGCTGACGCAAGGAAAAAGCTCGGTGAATTTGAGTGGAGCTACGACATCCCCACAAACAGATCTGTTGTTATCACGGGAAGCGATCCCATAGGTACATACGAGGCAGTAAGTGCATTCGTGTGGGATCTTTTCGGTTATGTTGACAGAAACAATGTTATCTCCTCCTACAATAAGTGGAACGGCAGTGAGTATGTCACCGTCAATACTTCTTCGACGCTCACCACCGGCACAAAATACATATACGATCATGGCCCTTCGGAAAGATCTCTCACTCTCGGTGGCAGAGACATCTCTGAATACGTGATCGTCGACAAATCCGGACACAGCGATTCCGCAGAGCTTCTCAGGAGAGCCATCGAGCGTGAAACAGGTCATTCCCTCTCTGTAGTATCAAAGAAGGAGGCGGTAAGCGCCCCTACGATAAGGCTTGGCATCGGCAAAGAGGAGAGTGGTGAATTCCTCATAGGGCTTTCCACGAATGTATTTGCCATTGGTCTATCGGGGGATGATATCCTAATCGACGTGCTTGATTATTCAAAGCTCCTCCATGCGGTGAGAGCATTTGATGAATGGTATATCCGCGGCGGTCTCGATCTCACCGAAGGAGAGATCAAGTACGGCGGCATCGGTTCAAATCTTCTTCGTGAGACTTCACGCACCGACACCGATATCTCCGACGGCGTTACTTATTCGGAAATACGGTACACCGATAAGAACGGGCTTCCCGTTATCGCTTACGTAGTAAAAGCTGATAGGGGTGCAGAGCGTGTGATGATGGGCATGATGGACAACGGTACCGCTGTAACGAACTCCAAGGCAACGGTACTCGATGCGATAAATGCCGCAGAGGCTGACGGCATCGACATCGCCGCAGGCGTTAATGCGGATTTCTTCCACATCGAATCCGACTACTCACCTGTGGGACTTTGTGTCAAGGACGGGGTCATACTCAAGCAGAATACAGAAACAAAACCGTGGATCGCCGTTATGAAGGACGGTACCTTTGATTGTGGTATCGCAGGCGAAGCACGGAGCAAGATCACAAGCATGGATCAAGGCTTCGGTGCATCTCACGTGCTTTTGAAATACGGGATCGTATATCAGGATGGAGTTGGTGATTCCTTCGGTGAGATACGCCACCCCCGTACCGCCATGGGATATGACGGTGAGGGAAATGTGTACCTCATCGTGGTAGACGGCAGACGCCCCAAGCTGTCAAACGGTGCATCTCTCCTTGATCTTACGATAATTTTCAGAGATCTCGGCGTCACGAGCGGTGTGAATCTCGACGGCGGCGGCTCCTCCACCATGATCGTTGATGAGGACGGTTTCGTCACGAAGAACAGCCCTTCCGACGGTGCGCTCCGCAAAGTATTCAACTCAGTACTTATAAAGAAATAGCCCGGACTGAGCCCGTAGCACGGGCGGGCGGATATCGGCATTACTTCAACCGAGGGATAAAGTTGGTCCCACGACCGTGACCCCGATGATTTCTCCGAAACATCGGGCGTACCCTGAGCCTTCCCCTTGAGGGGAAGGTGTCAGGCACAGCCTGACGGATGAGGTGTTTCCTGTCCGTAGCACGGGCAGGC
>SVQM01000111.1 GCA_015065335.1 Oscillospiraceae bacterium
GATCGACAGAGCAGAGAACCGTGATTCCTTTGAGAAGGTCATGAATGAACTGCAGATCCCACAGCCTAAGGGACAGGCTGTTACCAATATCGAGGACGGCGTTAAGGCTGCATCCGAGATCGGTTATCCCGTGCTTGTTCGTCCCAGCTACGTTCTCGGAGGCCGTGCAATGCAGATCGTTGCAGACGAGGATGCACTTCGCGTGTATCTCACCTCCGCAGTTGAGATCGATGCGGATAAGCCTGTGCTTGTAGATAAGTACATCGTTGGACGTGAGCTTGAGGTCGACGCAGTATGCGACGGCACTGACGTGTTCGTTCCCGGTATCATGGAGCACGTTGAGCGTACAGGTATCCACTCAGGTGACTCCATCTCCGTATACCCCACGTTCAGTGTAACCGAAAAGGCTGTAAACACTATCCTTGATTACACAAAGAAGCTTGGTCTCGGCATCGGCATTATCGGTCTGTTCAATATCCAGTTCATCGTTGACAAGGACGAGAACGTATACGTTATCGAGGTTAACCCCAGATCATCCCGTACAGTTCCGTTCCTCTCCAAGGCTACAGGCTATCCCATTGCGGACATTGCAACTCTTGCGATCCTCGGACACAGCCTGAAGGAGCAGGGCTACGATATGCTCTATCCCGAAAAGACAAGAGGCCGCTGGTACGTTAAGGCTCCCGCATTCTCATTTGCAAAGCTTCGCGGAATGGACGTATATCTCTCTCCCGAGATGAAGTCCACAGGTGAGGCGATCGGTTACGATGACACTCTCACCCGTGCACTGTACAAGGCACTTCAGTCCTGCGGAATGAGTGTTGTGAACTACGGTACTCTTCTTGCGACTATCGCAGATAAGGATAAGGAAGAGGCACTGCCTCTTATCGAGAGATTCTATAATCTCGGCTTCAATATCGAGGCTACCGAGGGTACTGCGGAGTTTCTCCGTAACCACGGTATCCGCACGAGAACTGTCGGTAAGATCAGCGAAGGCTCCGACGAGGTGCTTGACTCTATGAGACAGGGCCACGTCACCTACGTTATCAATACAAGAGACGTTCACTCCGTGAACAACGGAGAGAGCGACGGTCACGAGATCCGCCGTTGTGCAGTAGATAACGGTGTGACAATGTTCACTGCACTCGATACCGTTCGCGTGCTTCTTGATGTCCTTGAGGAGACCACACTCTGTATCTCTACTATTGATTCTTAATTTAATGCAGGACTCCGTCCCGCACCCTGCTCAAGGGACTTTTGAAAAAGTCCCCTGAGAACCCCCAAAACTTTATATAAACAAGTTAAATCTTTTTGATTAAAGGTTTTTGGGAGAGGTCCGGAGAACCCTTTTTGCCTAAAAAGGGTTCTCCGGTAAATAAAGACTACCTAAAGGAGCAAATTATGCTTGATGCCGTATACCTGATACGGGAAAACGTGAATATAGCACCTTTCGTATACCGAATGGTGCTTGAGGGAGACACGTCCCACATTACTCGTCCCGGTCAGTTTGTCAATATAAAGCTTGACGGACTTTATCTCCGCCGTCCTATCTCCGTGTGTGATCTTGCGGATGACAGTTTTACTATCATTTATAAGGTCGTCGGTAAAGGCACCGAGCAGATGAGCACCATGACAGCAGGTGAGAACCTTCTCGTCCTCACCGGACTCGGTAACGGCTACGACCTCACCAAAACCGCAGACCACGTTGCAGTAGTCGGCGGAGGTGTGGGTGTGCCTCCCATGTATCTGTTGGCAAAAGAGCTGATCAAAGCAGGTAAAAAGGTCACCGCTATCCTCGGATTCAATACAGCCGCTGAGGTGTTCCTTGCTGATGAGTTTGCCGCTATCGGTGCAGACGTGAAGATCGCTACCATGGATGGCTCTGCAGGAGTGAAGGGAACTGTTGTGGATGCACTTCGCACAGTAGACGGCATCGGTTACACCTATGCCTGCGGTCCCGAGCCAATGCTGAAGGCTCTGTACGATAATACCGACGTGTCCGGTCAGTACAGCTTCGAGAAGCGTATGGGTTGCGGATTCGGTGCGTGCATGGGATGCTCCTGTAAGACAAAGTACGGAAACTTCCGTATCTGTAAGGAAGGCCCCATCCTTGAAAAGGAGGCGATCATATGGTAAACACAAAGGTAAGCCTCTGCGGAGTCGAGCTTAAGAATCCCGTGATCCCCGCAAGCGGAACGTTTGGCTTCGGCTATGAGTTTGCAGAGCTGTACGATATAAATGTCCTCGGCTCAATCTCCTTCAAGGGAACTACCGAGGAGGAAAGATTCGGCAACCCCACTCCGAGAATCGCAGAATGTCCTCAGGGAATGCTTAATTCCGTTGGACTCCAAAATCCCGGAATCGACAAGGTCATCGCCGAGGAGCTGCCGAAGCTCCGCCAGTGCTTCAATGGCCCCATCGTGGCAAACGTCGGCGGATTCTCCGTGGGAGAATTTGAGCGTTCAGCCGCAAGAATGGACGCAGAGGAGCAGGTAGAGATCCTTGAGATCAATATAAGCTGTCCCAACCTCCACGGCGGAGGACAGAACTTCGGTACATCTGTGGAGGGTGCCGCCGAGGTAACACGTGCAGTGAAAGCCGTGACGAAAAAGCCCGTGTTCATCAAGCTCACACCTAACGTCACCGACATCGTGTCCATCGCCAAGGCGTGCGAGGATGCAGGTGCGGACGGTATCAGCATGATAAATACTCTATTTGGAATGAGAATAGACCTTCGCCGAAGAAAGCCGATCCTTGCGCAGAAGATGGGTGGATATTCCGGTCCCTCTATTTTCCCCGTAGCACTGAGAATGGTCTATCAGGTTTACGATGCGGTAAAGATCCCCATAATCGGAATCGGCGGTATCTCCACTGCCGAGGACGTAATTGAGATGATGCTCGCAGGTGCAACCGCCGTAGAGGTTGGTGCCGCAAACTGCGTCGATCCCTTTGCATCAAAGAAGATAGTCGAGGGACTTCCCGCAGCAATGGAGAAATACGGAATCGCAAGTCTTACCGACATTATCGGTGCGGCGCACTAACTTGAAAATAATATCGAAAGGATAGGAAGTAAAATGGGCAGAGACGTAATTATCGCACTTGATTTTCCCGGAATGGCTGAGACGGAGGCTTTTCTCTCACAGTTCACGGGACGCAAGCCTTTTGTAAAGATCGGTATGGAGCTTTACTATGCAGAGGGCCCTGCCGCTGTAAAGAGACTGAAGGAGATGGGACACAAGATCTTTCTTGACCTGAAGCTCCACGATATTCCCACTACCGTAAAGAAGGCAATGAAGGTGCTGTCAAACCTTGACGTTGATATGTGTAATCTCCATGCCGCAGGAACAAGAGCAATGATGGAGGCGGCTCTCGAGGGACTTACCCGTCCCGACGGTACAAGACCTATTCTTCTCGCTGTAACACAGCTTACCTCCACTGATGAGGAGCGTATGCAGAAGGAACTGCTGATCCCTCACACTGTTGCCGAGGTAGTTGAGAGCTATGCCGCAAACGCTGCTGCCGCAGGACTTGACGGTGTAGTTTGCTCACCCCTTGAGGCAAAACTTGTCAAGGAGAGATGCGGTAAGGATTTCTGGACAGTTACCCCCGGAATCCGCTTTGCTGACGGTGACGTGGGCGATCAGAAGAGGATCACCACACCCGAGCTTGCACGTGAGTTCTCCGACTACATTGTAGTCGGCAGACCCATCACGGCGGCTGAGGATCCCGTAGCGGCATACGAGAGATGTGTAAGAGAGTTCTGTGATTGATGGCTGAAAATCAAGACTGTCCTAATTGCAAGTTTTTATCATTCAGCCTACATCCGTGCCTTGCCTCGCAAAAGTCGGCTCGGCATTTCCTGTGGAAACCGACACGGATGCAAAGAAAGCATAAGAGTAAAGGAGATTAACAATGGAAGCATACAAGAGAGAATTTATAAAATTCCTGCAGGGTGCGGGAGTTCTGAAGTTCGGTGATTTCACCGCAAAGAGCGGACGTAAGATCCCTTACTTCATCAACGCCGGTGATATCAAGACCGGTGACCAGATCAGAAAACTTGGCGAATTCTACGCAAAGAGCTACTTTGAGAAGGTCGGAAACAAGCGTACAGTACTGTACGGACCTGCATACAAGGGTATTCCGATCGCAGTATCCGTTGCATCCGCACTGTCCGTAGAGGGACTTGACGTGCCTTTCTTCTTCAACCGTAAGGAGGAGAAGGATCATGGCGAGGGTGGCGTATTCGTTGGTTACGTTCCGAAGGAGGGCGAGGAGATCGTCATCGTTGAGGACGTTATCACCGCAGGCACTGCAATCCGTGAGAGCATGGCGAATCTCAAGAATCTTGAGGGTACCAAGATCTCCGCTGTTTTCGTAATGGTTGACAGAAAAGAGAAGGGTAAGGGCGAGAAGTCCGCAATGGCTGAGCTTGAGGAGGAGTACGGATTCCCCGTATACTCCGTCGTTGACGTGTACGACATCATCGAGTACCTGGAAGAGGATCCTGCAAACGAGGAGAACGTTCAGCGTATCAAGAATTACCTCGCAGTAAACGGCGCTAAGGCGTAAGGAGAACGATTTCTCTTCTTTTCTTGAAAGAAAAGAAGCAAAAGAACTTTAAACTAATAAAAAAATATATTAAGGGTATAGTAATTTAGCCCGACACGGACTCTACCCGAGCGGTAAGAGTTTGCTGTACCGTTATTCACAGCATCCTATATCGTCGATTTTAACGGAGTGAAAAATCGACATTTAGATAGTCTTTAATCTTCGGAAGACAAAGTGTAACTTTGTCAGATTAAAGCTTTTTGCGGAGCTTTTTCTCGAAAAAGCGACCGTAACTCCTTTTTCACTAACAGAAAGGAATATTATAAATCATGAGAAGTCTTATAGATATACTTGATCTCACCACAGAGGAGATAGACCTGCTTATCTCCACAGCTATGGACATTGCCGAGAATCCCGCGAAGTACAGCGAGAGATGTAAGGGCAAGAAGCTGGCGACGCTGTTCTTTGAGCCTTCCACCAGAACGAGACTCAGCTTTGAGGCGGCGATGTATGAGCTTGGCGGACAGGTTCTCGGATTCTCCGAGGCACAGTCCTCATCCGCATCCAAGGGTGAGAGCGTAGCCGACACCGCCAGAGTGGTAAGCTGCTATGCGGATATTATCGCAATGCGTCACCCCAAGGAGGGCGCACCTCTCGTTGCATCCATGAATGCGACCATTCCCGTTATCAACGCAGGTGACGGCGGACATAACCACCCCACCCAGACTCTTGCAGACCTTCTCACCATCAAGCGTGAGAGAGGTCATTTTGACGGACTCACCGTGGGATACTGCGGTGACCTCAAGTTTGGTCGTACCGTACATTCACTTATCGGTGCGCTGTCCCGTTATAAAGATATAAAGACCGTGCTCATCTCTCCCGAGGAACTTCGTCTGCCCGATTATATCAAGCATGAGTTCCTTGACGACAAGGGTGCCGACTACAGGGAAGTCCTCAGTATGGACGAGGTAATGCCCGAGCTTGACATCCTTTATATGACACGCGTTCAGGGTGAGAGATTCTTCAACGAGGCTGATTATATCAGACTCCGCGACACCTACATCCTCACTCCCGAAAAGATGGCTCCCGCAAAGGAGAACATGTGCGTGCTCCATCCTCTGCCGAGAGTAAACGAGATCTCTATTGCAGTTGACGCAGATCCCAGAGCATGCTACTTCAAGCAGGTGCTGAACGGCAAGTACATGAGAATGGCACTGATCCTTATGCTCCTTGAGCTGATCTGACGAAAGGCGGTAATATATAATGAAAATCAATCCCATTACTAACGGAATCGTTCTTGACCATATTACTGCGGGCAAGGGTATGGAGCTTTACAATATCCTTGATCTTGACAAGCTCGACTGTGCAGTTGCTGTAATCATGAATGTCGACAGCAAGAAGCTCGGACGCAAGGATATCATTAAGATCGACAGCGTGATCGATCTGAACTTTGACGTAATCGGTTACGTTGATCCCGGCGTTACCGTGAACATCATAAACGACGGTAAGCTGACCAAGAGAACAAAGATCGGTCTGCCGAAGACTATCACCGACATTATCAAATGTAAGAATCCCAGATGTATTACCTCTACCGAGCAGGAGCTGACTCATGCCTTCAAGCTCTGTGACGAGGAAAAGCGCATCTACCGCTGCATCTACTGCGACAGCGTGGCTAAATAAGACATCAATTGGCGAGGGGGCACTTTTTGAAAAAAGTTGCCCCCTCGTGCTCCCCCTCAAAAACTTTCAAATAAAAACAAGATTAGGTATGCCTAAATCAAATGGTTGAACTCTCTTTGTTTCTTTTTTATATAAAGGTTATTGGGAGGGGTGCGGGGAACTCCTTTTTGCCTAAAAAGGGTTCCCCGCATAAAAGCTATCAATACAAAAGGAGGTGTTTCCTTGATTAAACGATTCATATCATACTACAAGCCACACA
>SVQM01000008.1 GCA_015065335.1 Oscillospiraceae bacterium
GTTCTTCTGCTCATCGGTAAGAGCCGCATATGCAGTCTCAGCCGCAGTGATCGCAGAAAGCGAATTGTATGTAACAGTTCCGATATCATCGATAAGGGCGATCACATTATATATGGTTGCTGCTTCTTCATTAACGATCTTCTCCCACTCGGCTCTGAAGGCATCGTACTTAGCCTTCTCAGCTACAACAGCACTTATCTGACCGTTAGCTGTGAGAGTTGCGTATGCGGTAGCGCAGTTTGCAATAGCATTGCGGCACTCCTCGGTATTAGTAGCTGTTGCGGGAAGTGCTGCTACTGC
Source organism: Oscillospiraceae bacterium (assembly GCA_015065335.1). GTDB lineage: Bacteria > Bacillota > Clostridia > Oscillospirales > CAG-272 > UMGS1312. The sequence continues at coordinate 301 of SVQM01000008.1, forward strand.
ATCCTTATACGCAACTACCTCTGCATGGAGAGCATCGTATGTGCTTCTTGCTGCAGTGAGGGTAGCGTAATTTGTTACCTCATTCTTCTGATCATCGGTAAGAGCGGCGTATGCAGTCTCAGCCGCAGTGATCGCAGAAAGTGAATAATATGTAACAGTTCCGATATCATCGATAAGGGCGATCACATTATCAACTGCCTCCGAGGGAGCCTCGGGGTCATCCTCGACGATCGCACTGTTATCGGGGAATATGGGAGTTACATTTATTGAATCATCAACATCGTAAATATATCCTGCGATGATACGTGAAAGAAGGGTGATGTCAGCAGTGTTGACAGTTCCGTCAAGATTAACGTCTGCGCCGGAGGCAACAGAAACACTTGCACCGCTGATCATACGGCGCAGAATTACCATATCGGTAGAGTTTACACTTCCGTCTCCGTTAGCGTCACCGGGCTGAACACCACTATCACTGCCAACATCTGACAGAGTGTAAGAAAAATCAAAGTACATTACACCGGAACTGTCGATATCTGCAAGACCCGTGAAATCCTCTGTTGCCCATACGGTACCCGTGTCTTCAGCAACATTGTAGTCCTTTGCACAGATACGGATATTATCGAATCTTACAGCACAGAACTGGGGATATATGATAAAATAATCGGTCAGAGTCGCATCAAACTCAGTGGAGATAACGCAGATACCGTTCAGGTAAACAGCTGCCTTTTTTCCGTTGAAGCGGAACGCCAGCTCATACCATCTGCCGCATTCCCACTCGAAGGAGTTTGTAGCGATAGCCGCATAGTCAGGCTGAGCACCTGAGATCCACTCAGCACTCTGTCCCGCCTTGAACATATTTGCTCCGAAATCATAGGAGAGAAGATTGTACTTAACGCCGCTTCCGCCTCCTGTGAATGCCACAATCTGTGAGAACATTCCCTCATCAGGCGTGAAATTTTCTTCAACAAGTACATCCATTACAACGGTCACGCCGCCTTCTGCCTGTACTCTTTCGTTAATTTCGTCCAATGCTGCAGCGTAGCCGTCAACACCTGCCGTATCCTCGATACGGATACAAGTATTTGTTTCGGCCTCTGCATCTACAACGAACACGGTTGACGAGATCAACATGATCACGCTCAACACAAATGAGATAATTCGTTTCATTTCTGTTACTCCTTTCGATTTTATCACATATTAACGATCAATGCTTGGTTAAAAACAAAACCATTTCAATGATATCACACTTTTTGTGCAATATCAACCCCTTAGAGGAAATTATTGCTGTATTTTCTTACTTTTTGCGAATGAAACCGTAAATTCAAGGAAAATCATTAACTTTTACGTTTCAATGCTTTAATACTGAATAATATTGAGTTCACAATTTAATGGTGGATCATACAAAAGCTCCGCTGCACTTTTGGGTGCAACGGAGCTTTGATGCATATTAAATTTAAGATATTTTCAGTACGAATGTGGCATTTTCCTTTACGGATTTATCAGATCTGTAGATTGATACATTAAGCACGATATGTGAGCTGTCTTCCTTGAGTACAAATGCTTCGCTTGCAGTATGATTTTTGCCTACCTCGATTCGCTTCGGTATTTTTTCATGAGTACAGGGGTAATTTGAGGCAAAATCCAGATTTTGATCCAAAGTCTCAAAATGAGTTGCGCAAATATACAGACCAAGTCCGTTTTTTTGGTAACCGAGATTTTTGTAAGTGTAGTTAACGAATACTACTTCTTCTCCGCCGAAATAGCTGTCATCTGACGGAGCTTGATTGTTACAGAATCTGTGAACGGTTACGGAATCGACCGTAAATTCCCACTGACCTGCAACGGTCCATTTCTGACCCACGGTGTATACCTTTGACGTACCGCTGTTATATCCGCAATCACAGCAGATTCCCTTCAGATAATTATGCTTTCCTGTTGCCTTTACGGTTTTTGTATAGCTGTCGCCACACATTGAGCAGGTGTATTTGTCTGTACCCTCCTTGTTGCAGGTGGGTGCGGTCACGGTAGTCTTTTTATATGAGCAGGAAACAGCATTTGTATCTACGGTAATACTGTCACCGCAATTTCTGCAGGTAAGTGTTGATTTACCGGCTTCCTTACAGGTAGGAGCTTTTACTACAGTAACGGAATCGTTATGACCTATACGGGCAGTAGTCCACTTGGCTATATTCTTCATGAGCAGAGAAACATCGGCAAGATTGATCTTGCAATCATTGTTGACGTCTGCCTGAACCGGATTACAGGTGTGAGCACCCCATTTTGCAATGTGCTTCATAACGATAGATGCGTCGGTCAGGTTGATCTTTGCATCACCGTTGGGATCACCTACATGAGTATCACGTTTGCTGATCACTACAGTGCAGCTATCAAAGCTGAAGGAGACAGGCTCGCCTGCCATATTGACGGGCATATTGTCGGGATCGACCTCAATGCCGATCTCGTAGGTGGCTCCGATAACAAAAGGAGTATCAGAGGCGAATGTGAAGGTTCCGAGTAAGATGTCGTCGTTTGTGGGGAAAGAAGACGAATCGGCATCCCATATGATCTTGAAGGTGCTCGGATCCTCAAGCTCGGGAGTGGAGAATACGCCCTCGATGCAGCACGTTTGGAAATTATCCACCTTCAGCTCTTCGGGAACATTAACGAAGAAGCCTATGTGAGACAGCTCTACTCCGTCGGGGATGTGAGCTGTGACATTGACGGTGAAGAGACAATTTCCGGCAACAGCATTACCGGGAACAAGACTGATCTTAGATACATCATCGGATAGAACCGTAATAGAAAAAAGAGCAGCGACCATAATGAGTGCGGAAATGAATACAACCAACAGCTTTTTCATAAAAACCTCCACAATATTGTATGGCTCGTTTGACATTACATAAATCCATTTCATACTTTATTGAAAGACAAAGAGAGAGAATGAATTTACTGAAGCAAAAACTTTCCCTCGAGGTCGATAGAATATTGGATTTCACATACTGATTTCATTATACCATAAAAAAATATCGAATGCAAGGGGTTTTTGAATTTTCTGTGAATATGCGATGCGGATGCAGGCGGTTGCAATGCTGAGTGAGATATGATATAATAATATAGTGTGAAATAATGCTTTTTTATTACGGAGGACAAAATGAACTATAAGCTGTGGAAAAAGACACTCTCTGCATTTTTTGTGACGATGATTCTTTTTACCTTACTTGCTGTCGGTGTCGGTGCTGTGGGGACCAATCTTTTCTATGACGATTTCAGTCATAGCTTTTCTCCTGCGAACTGGATGCTTCGCGGCGGATATGATACCTGCGCATACATCTGGGACCACAATAACAAATATCTGTACGGACAGGATGATGCGATAGTTCTACAGAGCAACTTCGTTGATGGGGGCAAGATGTGGAACGATCATTACTACTCCATTGATGTGCGTCTGCAGGAGGGGGCTCTCGGAAGATCAGATACCTCAAAGGTGATCCTGCAGTTCAAGGATCTGTTTGAATCCAGTATAGAAAACACCCCTACATATTCATACGTTATCATTCCTCAGACGGGTGAGACGTATCTTGAAAAGGAATTATACTATACCGATAAAAACGGTGATGAGGGTTACACACGGGTGAAGATCGACAGAGACGTTATTACGGACAAGATCGAGATCGATCCGAGTGCCGAGTGGTTCAATATTGGCATGAGGATCACCAAGGGTGCGATCAGGTGCTACTTCAATGAAAAACTGATACTTGAATCTGTCTGTGATCCCGATGATACAAAGCTTGGCAGATATAATCAAAACACACCTGATTCCACCGTGGGGACACAGAGGTACCCACTTGTGTTCATCAACTATGACAATGTGCTGAACGTGGACAATTTTCAGGTGTGGACCGGGGATTATGACTTTAACACTCTTCCCGGTGATGTAAACGGTGACGGCAAGACCAACATCTCTGATGTGTCACGCCTTCTGCAGAATATTGCAGGATGGCGTAAAGCCACCGTGGACATTCTGCAGGTCGATCTTAACGGCGACGGTTCAAAAAATCTCGGAGATGCCACGATACTTCTCAAGTATATTGCAGGCTGGGACGTAACGCTTGGTTGACTTAATACGAAAATGCCTCCGCATCATTCACGATGCGGAGGCATTTTATATTATGTAAGAACTATTTGCACGGTGAGCATCGCACGATGATATACTCCATGGAATATGCATCTCTTGCGAAAAGTGTCAGTCCCGGATCATCACTGCAGATCACCTCTGCATCAGCAGATGCCGAGCGGTCCACTCGACTGACCGTGTATGAAAATTCAGCTCCCGTCATATCGGTAACGACTACAGACATACCGATGTCGGTTTTCCCAATAAAGTCAAACTGACCTTTCTGATCGGCACCGCCTATTACAAGAGAACCGTCATAAACGGTACCCGTAAATCTTCGGGGGTACGATGCGATACCTGAGGATTCCCACACACTTCCCACGGGAAGTGATACTTTCAGCTCGGGAATTTCAATGATGGCGACAAGATCATGTCCGTCAAGCTCCAGCACAGGCATATTCATATCGGAATATTCAGCAGTGATACCGGTGCTTCTCTTTGGCAGGAGCTTTTCAAGGCTATCCACTATATCCTCCGCACGATCCTTCGCCGTGTTTGCGGTTATCCTCCATCCCACGAGCAGAACAAGGCTTACGAGGACGAGGAGAACACCTGTCACTATTAGGATCTTACTTCTTTGCGGCATTTGTTTTTCCTCTCATGCTCCATACGCCCATGACGAGCACGAGCATTCCCGACATACACAGCACCACTATGCACCACATAAGAGGGAATGTGTCGCCTGTCTGAGGTGCATCGGATACGGGAGGAGTGGGATCACTGTCGGTGGGAGCTTGCCTGATGGTATTTGTTATAATGAATGAGGTCTCACGTACCGTGCAGCTCACATAGTACTCATCGGGAACATCTTTTTCCACCACAGACCATTCACTGCCATCGTCAACAGCCTTCCATGAATATGACCAGTTGTTACCGCTGTTAAGAATAACGGTTTTTGCAATATCTCCGTCCTTTAAAATGTCGACAGTTACGGCTTCGGGGCGATCATCCGTCCGTCCCTCATCTCTCCACAGCTTCAGTACCTTGTATTCGAGCTCCTCGTTGCTCGGAATAAATTCAATGCCCTTGGGATTCATTTCAGCATCGTAGACATACTCATCCGTTCCGACTGTGGGAAGATGACACATAAAAGCATCAAAAACAAAGGTGCCGTTATCTGTTTCTGCAGAAGCATTATAAATGAGATAAAGTCCCGTTTCAAGCCCCTCAAATGCGGCTATACCGGATCTGTCCGTCACAGCGGTATCATGGGGCTCGATACCGTCCTTTGAAATGTAGGAGCACAGAGTGGTGGCGATATCCTTCCATTCAGAAAGAGAGGTAACACTGTTTATCCTCACGGGATAATCATCGAATTCCTCGGTCAGCTCCATCTGAGCATCTGCTGAGGTATCTGCGATACGGTATATTTTGACCTCGATATCGGAGATCCCCGAACCGTTGTCAGCGTAACAGATCCTGAGACTGCATTCTCTTGAAACGTCGATAGGTTCACTGAGTGCAGACAGCGGACTTGTCCCAAGCACAAAAAGGATGGCTATGCACAAAAAGCACAGAAAATACCTTCTCACGATCATTCCTCCCCTAAGGTTTCTTTTTTAACAGGTGCGACCATTATATAAATAAGAAGCACGGTTATTATGGGCAGTGCCACTACAGGCATTACGATAAGTGTATCGATGCGGTAGGCATCGTTTGATATGTAGATATTCCGTTCCTGACTTGCATCGATCTGATGAGCACGCACCAAAAGGCGCTGTGTATTGATACCGTATGGAGTACAGGTAAGAAGAGTGCAGTAATCCTTGCCGTTTTCGATCTGAATAAGGCTTGAATCATCAGGCTCCACTATCCTTATCTGATCCACCTCATAAGTGAAGGTGCGGTCAAGGATCGTGATGTAGAACACATCCCCGAGCTCCATTCTGTCCAGATACGTAAAGAGCGTTGCGCTCGGCAGTCCTCGATGGGCTGAGATAACACTGTGAGTGGATTCTCCCCCTACAGGCAGACTTGAGCCTTCAAAATGTCCCGCAGCGACACTGAGTACGGAATCGGATGTTCCGTGGTATATGGGCAATTCCTGACTTATCTTCGGGATGGATATATATCCCATCATGCCGGTACCGCTGATATCGAGAGCTTTCAGGTATTTATCCTCGATCTCAGCATATTCCCTGAGGGGAAAACCAAGAGCTGCAAGCTCTTTGTTGTATCGCTCAGCCTCCTCGATGAGAGCTGTGTAATCCTCAGGCTCATAAGCCTCAAGCATTGCTTCATAATCGACTATGGCTTCACTCTGTGTCTTTGAGTTCCAATAGCTGCTTATGGTGGGATATAACAGCACGGAGAGACCTATGAAAAATGCTATAAGTAGAATTATCGTAACTTTTCTGCTCTGCATAGGCATCTCCCTATTGTTATAAATAAATCTTCGGCGGGGACGGGAAACCCGTCTCGCCGCAGTCTGTCGAAAAAGTCTGTCAGAGCACAAAACTATTTCGACATATAATTAAAATTCGTAAGCGCAGAAACTTCCGTTAGGAAGTGACTAAGCTTACTCATATTGGCTTTGCGAGTGTCAGGAGCGTAAGCGGATTGGCACGAGGCGCGAGCAAGCAAAGCCCTCTGTCGGAAAAACCGTAGATTTTTCGACAATCTTCGGCGGGGACGGGAAACCCGTCCCGCCGAAAACAGCATTAAAATGATCAGTCGCCGATCATGCTCATTCTCTTCTTGGTTACAAGGAGAACTCCTGTACCGAGAACAGCAACAACACCGATAGCGATGAATGCGATAGTTCCGCCTGCACCGGTCTCGGGGAGCATGGAACCGGTCTTGTTCACAACGTGAACACCGGAGCCTGTGGAGTAGATACCGTCATTGAATACAGCGTCGAGGTTTGCATCAGCAATAGTAAACTCCTTACGAGCGGTGAGCTTGTTGTAGCCTGCGGGAGCAACAGTCTCCTCGAGGTAGTAAATACCGTTGTCAAAGCCTACTACAGTTACGGTACCGTCAATGACCTTAATGGAAACACCGACCTCATCAGCTCTTGCACGACGGTATACGGGGTTGCCGTTATCGTCAAGCACGGGAGTAACATCGTCGCTCTCCATAAGAGGTACAACTGCGATCTCGTTACCGCCGGTAGCTGCATCGTAGATCTTGAACTCAGCACCGTCGATGAGCTTGTTAGCGGAGTCAGTCTTTACGATATCGATAGAGAAGGTAAAGGTGTTGGTTTGGTCGTGAGTGGTGTAGTGCTCCTCACCGTACTCAAGCCATGATTCGTTGGGGTTGCCCTCGGTAGCACTTACAATAGCGTTACGGTTGAGCATTGCGTTGTAGTAAACAAGGATTCTGTCGTTTGCCTTGAGAGTAGCAACGAGCTCATCGCTGAAGATGACCTCGAATGTGCAGTCATCAGCAAAATCGAATACCTTAACGGTATAATCAGTTCCGATAGCAAGAGTAGACTCTTCGCCGAGGCTGTTTACGAGCTTGATCTCGGTAACACCCCTACCGTCATCCACATCATGTACGAAAGTAAAGCCTTCGGACATCTTATCGTGGAGAACATAGTTCTCAGCACCTGCAGCTACGTGGATAATGGACATGAAGTTTACGGTCTGACCGATGTCAGCAGTGTTCTTGTCACCCCACATACCGGTGAGATCCTCCTGGACCTGCTTGTCGATGGTGGGAACATGGTTCTTGGCATTTACGGATGCGTTGGGGTTAGTGGTGGTAAGTCCGCAAAGAGCACCTGCGGAGGAGTCGATGAGGTACCATCCGAGAGCAAGATCGGAGAAAATACCGGAGGTTCCGGTAATAACGAACTCGCCGTCATTCTCGGAGGACTTTACGGGATCGATGCCGTTATCCTTTGCGTATGCGAGAGCCTTCTGAGCAAACTCAGCAGTAGCAGCATCATTGTTATCACCTGCGATCCAGGTAACATAGCCTGCATCGTCTACGGTGATGTAATTCTTAGCATCGTCAGTTGCGAGGAAAGCTGTCCAAGCGCTGTTTACCTTATAGGAATATGCGCCGGTGGTGTTGTCGTAGCTCTCGAGGTCGAGGATCTGGTAGATCTCATAAACAGTGCCTTCGCTGATACCGTTAATGGTAATGGTACCGACTTCGGCTGCACCTGAGGTTACAACAAGTGAAAAAGTGAGAACAAATAAAATAGCGATAGAAATGATTCTTTTCATGATTTTTCTTTCCTTTCTTTTTTTATTTCTTGCTATTTTTGCGGATCAGATCCAAAGCGTAGATCCAAAAGGAAGACTATCCATGCCTCCTTTCCCGCTTACGCCTTAGATATGATCCATATATAAGCGGCACGAGCATGATTGTCACGCCGCATAATATATAAATCATTCGGGCAGGTGATCCCGTTGACGGGAGTATAGGTCCGCCCGTTCGGTATGAGTTGGTCACAGTAACGGAATAGGTGGGGACAGTGCCGCCGCTTACTGCGATATCACTGTAGCTTGTGATCCAGTCGTCTGTGATCCATTCCTCCTTTACCGTATAGGAGATTATATTTCCCTCAGCATCGGTGTAAGGCAGTCCCTTAAAGCTTGCCGTCCATCCGTTTCTCAGGCTCAGGGTAACGGTCCTTCCCGTGTCTGTCCCGTTCGCATAAAGCTTGACGGTGACCTGAGCCTTTTCGTATATGCTTTCGTTCATGTCATCGGGTATTACCCAATTTTTATGAACGGTGAGAGATGTCTCTTTTTCAAGAGGAGTATTGCTTATGATATAGCCGTTCTCATCGATTGGCAGGCTTGACACCGTATCGACCTTCGTGCAAGGAATGATTATCAGTGCACGGCTCTGCTGTGTGGTGTTTTCAAATTTACTTGAGCTGTTAAGGGTGCTTGCAAGATAGTAATTTGAATAACCGAGAACGAAGCCTCCGTCTTGTGCGGTAAATCTGAGATACTGCTTCCTGTTATTATCCTCTACGTGCCCCTCGTATGCAAAGAAATCTGTGGGACGTCCGTTTCCGTAGTAGAATGTGATGGTCTGTCCTGCAGCATTCGTCAGTCTGACATTATTGCCGCTGACTGAGGCGGTCCACAGAGCGAGAGGAGAGGTCTTGGCGCTTTCAGCAGATATCCACATATAACCGGTATCCTCTGCAGATCGCAGTGTGGAGAGGGCCTGTCCGGATTGGTCCTTTATAATGTAGACCTTGCCGTTTTCAAAGCTTGTTGTATCTCTCCATTCGGATGTGACGATCTCAAACTGTCCCGTCGCACTTTCTACCACACTGTAGTAGCCTGATACATAAGTCTCCTCAACACCGTACTGTATCAGAGTGACACCGTCTTCTGCATATTTCGGGAGATTGTCCCACCTTGCAGTCCACCTGTTATCACTGCTCAGCACAGCTTCCTGGAGGCGTCTTACGGTACCGTCGGGATCCTTTACCGTCAGATATACCGTAATGGACTGTCCGGAATGGTCGAGGGAATCGTTCCATTTTTTAAGCACCTGCACCGAGGTGGTCTCCTCCACCCATTCCGGTGCATTGGTCGCAACGATGTACGCCTGCTGTGTCTCGGCATCTATACGGAATCCGTGGACTATAAATCCGGGGGAAATACCGTCTCCGCCGTCGATTATGGTTACGTTGTAGCTTGCAGTACCGTCCTTGTCAAAGGAGAGACATATCACACCGTTTGAGAATCCGTAATTCGGATCATCGGGAGGCTTTGTCTCCTTTATGTAGTACTTGTTTCCGGCACCCATACCCCACATATTTGCCACACCGTCAATGACGGTGAACACATTTGTGGAGGGATCCTTTCTGTCGTGGCTTTCCTTGCTTACCCAAAGCTCAGCAGGGACCGTACAAGCCTCATCGGTGAATACGGAGAATTCTGCACCGTTGAGAACGTCTCGTGTCAGCACATCCTCCTTGCGGATACTGAAATCAAATCTGGGTGCAAGGTTGAAGTATATAGCACAGTTTGACAGTGAGCTTCCTCGCTCGAGGTAATAAAGCGTCAGTACGTGCTCGCCTGATGAGAGGCTTTTAAGAACATTTGAGAATTCTTCGTTCCTTACGCCGTTGACAGTTACCTCTCCCAGAGAGAAGTTGATGTCACCGCTTTCTCTGCCGTGCAGACCTCCGAGGTCCAGCACCATCTCACCGTCGATAAAGATCCATACATCATCGTCACCGGTAAATCTGAAGTGCATATCCTTGCCGTACACGTCCTGATTTCCGTATCCGTCTCCGTCAACGATGGTGCCGGGAGTATTCGGCAGATAAAAATCGACCGAAACGCTCATACCGAACCAGTAGTTCGTACCTACATAGTCGGGGCTGTTGTTATTATCGTTATACCTACTGTCGTACATATAGTGAGTAGTACCCACATACTCACCCTCAACACCCTCATAAGAATAAGTGTTGACCTGTTTGCCGTTTGTGTTTGTGTAGGGGGAGTTCAGCGGCAGGAAGTCGGAATATTTTCCTTCTTCACTGTTCAGTGAATCTCTCGTACACTCAAGATAATCGTATACATAGAATCGCTGATCTGTCTGATTATAGGATGCCGCATTGTGCTCGGAGTTGTAGTAATAATATCCGTAATGGTCATGAGTGGGATCAAGGCAGAGCTGGAACAGGTGGTCACCGATTCCGAGATGCTCCTTTCCTATGACCTTGGTTTCGGGATCGAATAGGAGATCTCTCAGCTCATCTGTATAAAGTCCGGGATAAACACTTCCCGCCTCGGTAGGGTTGTTTTTGTCGTTATGTCCGCTCGGGTAAGAGATATCCTCATTTCCTCTGTCCCAGTCACGGAAAATAAAATCAAGTGTTTCATTTCCGTTATAGGGGTTTTTACCCGATGTGATAAGGTTCCATGTCTCGGAGTGACCACTGCTGTCCACACTGACATTTACCGATTCCGACAGCAGATTGAAAAGCACACCGTAGTCGAACATATTCACGGTAACGAAATTGTTCGTGCTGACCGTATCCGTTACATGAGCATTGAACTGTCCCACATCGTAGGAGCTTGACTTCCAGTCTGCGTAAAATACGGTGTTTCCGGTTATCACAGCTTTTTCGCCGGGGGCATAATATCGATGGTTTACGATATCGTACCAGCCCTTTAGGGTATAGCTGTACTTGTCCGGTGATTTCCATTCCGAAGGAAGTGTCAGAACGCTGTCAGTATACACGGTATAGCTTCTGTTATCGGAGCCTCCAAGGCTCATGATACCGCCGTTTGTACCGTCGAACCATACGGTACACGGCTGCGTGATACCGACATTGAATGTAACATTCTGCGCACGGTTCCTCGTCATCTCAAAATTCCCCGTTTGAGAATTATAGGCGATGAAAGCCGAATGGCTGAAGGATACACTTCCGTTTGATACGGTGATCGTTGTTCCCCACCGTCCGGGAGTGGTGATGCCGTTATCGCTTGCTCCGTTGTAGAATGGGTGCAGATATCTTCCGCTGCCGACATTCTGTATTGCGTATGAGCTGTTGTTATATCTTGATATGGTCCATAAAAGAGTGCTCGGATCATCTGTATCCGTATATATCATTCCGTCATCACCGATGCGCACTCTTACAGCATTGCCTGAACCGTCGATGGCATAAGATTCATTGCCGACAGTATAGTAGAACACGAACTGATTCGTGCTCGTGATAAGATTTGTGCTGAAGTCGGTCACTCTCGCAAAAGGTGTAGTCGCATCAAACGGCTCCGCAAGCACTGCAAAATCCGACACCTCGGGGACAGTACCGTACCCGATGATCGAAGGATCGTCTGCGGTGTACACAGTCTCCTCTACCGAATCATTGAGATCACCCTCGATGACGGTGATCGTATTGTCCTCCACGGCGGTGATGATCGCCACCGTATCGGCATAGATCGCATCGGAGGCAGATGCTGTCTCACTCTCATCGGCAGTATTTTTTCGGAGGAATAACAGATCGCCCGGCTTTGCGCTGTATTCATCGGCATTCTTGTATATTCCGGCGTCCATCCATTCAAGACGCATGGCATCTGCGCCGCCGTTTATCGGAACATCCTCAACTCCGGCGTAACTGAGGCAGAATGATGCGAACATCGCAGACCATCCGCCATAAGGATTACCGTACCATTGACCGTATCTGGTAATACCTCGTCTGACTCCGCCGTCATCGACCTCAAAGTTCAGTACGCTCTCCGTGTAACCGAGCTGTGATCTTGCCACGAGAATGACATTCTCCGCAGTTGAGGTGCCGCGGCTTATTCCGGCAAGGCTCATCTCCCAGTCATCCTCAGTTTCAAGATCGGCTGTTATATCGCTGTAACAGCTCTCCTCGTGTATATGCTCCTCCATTGAGCATTCCTTTGATATTTTAAAGCATTCATCGGTATGAGAATGTGTATCATCCTCGGAAAGAGTGCAGATAAGCTCCTTTATCTGACACTCCTCGCTGTGGGTATGCTCAGCCTTCCCGCAGAATGCATCGCCTGCAAGAGTAATACCCGTCAGCTTCAGATACCAGAACACACCAAGTGAAACAACAAGTGAGAGGCAGATTACAACTTGCCATAAACTGTTGCTTATACGCTTGCTTCTGTTTGCTGATGCTATGTATTCTCTTATTTGTTTCTGCAAGAGTCTGCCTCCTTTACTTAAATTTCAATATGCCGGAAGATCATGCAAGCCATTCAAGCTGTGAGAGCGGCCAGAATTTGCAGAGTATCTTTCCGACTATCTGCTCCTTTGATATGCAGCCTATGGTGCTGCTTCGGCTGTCGATGGATGTTTCTCTGTGATCCCCCATCATAAAATACGAGTTCTCCGGGACCTGATAGGGGAATTCCACATCACATTCACCCAGTGCCTTTTCGGATATGTACGGTTCATCAAGTGCCTTTCCGTTCAGGAAAACGGTACCGTCCGGCTCTATCCAGATGTAATCACCCGGGGTAGCGATTATTCTTTTTATGAGTATCTTGTTTGAGAAGTAGAATGCGCAAAGGTCGCCTGTTTCGAGATCGCTTGATTTCATAAGGACAACTATGTCACCGTCATTGAGGCTTGGCTCCATGCTGTTACCTGCGATCTGCAGTACCGGGAGAACCAGTGTTGCGATCAGTGCTGCGACTGCCGCCACCACTATCAGTGCATTGACCGTGCTTCTCAGAAGCCTTCGGAAACGGCGCTTGTACAGCTCGTGCTTCAGCTCCTTTTGCAGGTCATTAAGCTCCGGTACATCTTTTTTTATATGCTTTCCGGTGTATCTCTTCATAAACTAATCATTCTCCGACTCATCCGACAGATCTGCATAAAAGCTATCGGGCAATGTTTCGGTGCTGTATTTGCTTTCGGCACGGACTGTTATTTCCTTCGCTCTGAGGTGAGCCGCTTTTATTATCTCATCCGCCTGAGCTTTGGCATTTCTAAGATACATATCAGCCGCATTTTGTGCGGCATCGAAAACACCGTTTATCTGTAGCGATGCTTCCGCAATCGATCCGAGATTTGAGATACCGAGCTCTTTTTCCTTATAGCGTGCCTCAAGCTCCTTTAGCTGGTCCTGCAGCTTCTCGTTTTCCTCGGTCTGCATTACCAAAAGCTCAAGCAATTGATACCGTTTCAGTTTTCTGAGTTTTTTGTCTGTCAAAACGATACCTCCAAACAACGTCGCACGGAAATTTTGATCTGTCCGCCAATTTGTATTTGCATATAACTATACATTATAATTATACCATGTACAAAATAATTGTCAATATTAAAATTCTTTTTCGGGGCTTTCTGAGAGGGGAATGTCGTTCTTGACAGTTTCTGAAAATACATAAAGGTGCTGTTTGTGATTTTTGATGAATAATACCTCTTTCAGATAAAAGCTTTATACTGTTTTTGAGCTTATCATAAGATAATGTGTATAAAAATCGCCCCCAAGCTTTTGGGAGCGATTGTGGTCTGTCGGAAAAAACATAGGTTTTTCGACAAGCTCAAAAGGTACAACCCGAAAGGATTGTACCTTTTTTACCGTTTACAAACTGATCACGGTATATATTTTGTTGTCGGAGCTTATGCGTCGTAGTGGTATACGATACCGTCAACGAGAGTTCTTACAGCAACAGTAATATCCTGTCCGCCGAACTTATAAGCCTTAGCGTAGGACATAGAGTACGCATCATCAACTCTGAATACGAATGTGGTACCGTCTTCAGTAGTAACGACTACCCATGCCTTCTCGATCACAGACTCATCAGCAAAGCTCCAAGAAGCGGTGAAGTTGTCACCGTCAACTGAGAACTCGATTGCAGCGGCATAACCGGTAACAGTTGCAACAACTGCATCAGAAGTACCTGCAACATAGGAAGTGCCGTAAGGAGCATTACGAGCTACACGAACAGCGATCTCGTAATCAGCAGGATCATAGTCGGTGAGAGTGTAGGAGGTGTCAGTGGTAACAGCTACTACAACACCGTCAACGACGATCCAGTACTTGGTAGCACCGTCTACAGCATCCCAAGAAATGTCGATAGAAGTGAAGCTTCCGATGGCAACAACGTTCTGAGGAACTACAGGAGGGATAACACCGTCGATTACATCGAAGATGAAATCTCTGTCAGCAGCCCTCTTGAGAAGCTCAAGCTCAGCCTCTGCAGCCTCGAGAGCATCGATACCCTCTACGTATGCGAGAACATCCTCAGATGCAGCATCTACAGCAGCACGAGCAGCAACGATCGCAGCCTCGGAATCGAGAGTTACCTCACCGATTGCAGCGATAAGTGCATCGATCTCTGCGGCAGCAGCCTCTGCATCGAACTTAGGCTGTATAATAACATTCGTTGCGAGCTTACCGTCCCCACCGAAGATATAGCTGGTTCCGTTTACATTCTTTATATTGGCGTTCTCGGGAGAGATCACCTCAATATTCTCGGAAAGAATGATTCCATCCGTACCGTAGCTCTTAACAGCCTCTTTCTCGGAGGTAATGCTTACAGCTCCATCTTCAAACCTAACATTGCCATCGGATGAGATTCCGCACATTGCGTCAATATCCACAGTACCGCCGCTGATAGTAATATCATAATTACAGGACATACCGATATCCGGCGAATCAACGGAGATGTTACCACCGGAAATGGTAATGTCGATTATTGAGTAGATAGCTGTTCTATCGCCATTGCCGACGGAATTATCGATGGTGAGATCAACGGAACCACCGGAAATGTACAAGCTTTCTGCATATATGCAGTTTGCTTTTGAGCTTGCAACGATTGTTCCGCCCGTGATGTTGAGCTCTCCTGAAAAAACATCGATCGCCACTTCTTTTGACGAGATAGAAATGTTGCCGCCATTTACGGTAACATTACCGCCGTTGCTGTAGATACCATACTGTGATTCGATCACGAGATTGCCGTTGCCGCCGATGGTAAGGTCGCCATACGCAGCAATAGCATCATTCTCTTTGGCTGTTCCGATGAGCTCGGATACTCCCTTGAGGTCGATCTCAAGATCATAGTCACTGTAGATCAGAGCGTTGTAGCCGAAATCATCATACATATAGCCTGATCCTTCGTAGGAATAGCCGTTCAGCTCAAGCACGCCGTCTTTGTAGTAAGCATATCCGCCCTCGGGCTTTGTATCGGTAACGGTATCTGCACCGGATGCAAGATAATCACCGGATTCCATATGGACTCCGCCCACGTAGATCGAAGTATTAATGATACTGAAGGGCTTGTAAACTACACCGGAGTATTCGCCAATACCCTCGATCTTGACGTAATACACACCGATATCGGTCGCATCATTTGAAGACATGGTAACGGTGTAGTCAGTATTTTCCACAAGAAGCTTGCCCGTTTCGGGATCACCGACGGTCACTGAGGGAGTTACCTTGTTGCCGGAGTAATCGTACCGATCTTTGTCCATAGTGATCCAGTCGTAGCTGATCGTCTTTTCGGTATCGGAGGACTCCGTTTCACTCATATATACTGAAGTAAGTATCTCGCCGTCCTGCCCGAGAAGATATGCGTGATCGTAGGTCTCGCCGTCATTTTCACTGTAGGTCTCGCCAATATCGATGAGCTCATATTCTCCCATAACGGGATCGATATTGATATCCACGTAAGACAGCATAGCGCCCTTTCCGGACGTGATGTCCAGAGTTCCTCCGTTTATGTTGATAACACAATCATCATACATACCGTTTGAGTTACAGAGGCCGTATCCATTTGCGTTTATCGTAATATTACCGCCGTTAACGGTTATATAATCGCCTGCTTCAAAGCCGTCATCGTCATTTGTAGTGATATTGATAGTGCCGCTATTTACAGTAATGATATCATCGGCATCAATACCGTGATCCTCGGCGTGAATGTAGATCTCGCCGTCGTTTATAGCCGTATCTTCCGTATCAAATCCGTCATCGCCTGCAAGAACGATCACGGTACCGCCGTTAACGGTAAGCTGTTCCTCAGCCTCAATACCGTGGTCTACGGCGTTAATGATTATGGTACCGCTGTTTATGGTAACGTCACCGTTGCTTGCAGCATCGATTCCGTCATAGTCACCGTATGCGATAACGTTGAGCGTACCCTCACCGCCGATAGTAAGATCACCGGAAGCAATATGGATACAGTCCTCGTTGGTAGTAGAGAGTACCGCATTTCCGTTAAGCACGATCTCAAGGTCGTTGTCAATGCAGATTCCGTAAACACCATTGCCTTCTGCTTCGACTCTTATATCCTTCAGAGTGAGAACACCATCCTTGAAGTATGCGCTCCATTCTGCAGGCTCCGTGTCGGAGACATTGCCGTCGGAGTCGAGATACTGACCGTCACCAAGGACAACCTCTCCGATCATAAGCTTTCCTGCAAGGGTATCACCGCAGATGCAGGTACCGTTTTCATCATAGAAGTGTTCGGTAATATTCTTTACACCGCAATCGGCACAAATTTCGTAGTGGTAGATGTTGTCATCTTTCTCATATTCGGTGTAGTTGTGCTCGTGATCTGCATATCCGCAGAAGCAGTTACCGCTATCGTCGACGGTATGCGATTCGTTTAAGGTAACACCGCAAAGATCGCATATACCGATATGATAAGTCATGTAGATCTCAAAGTTATCGTCTGAATGGGTATGCAGGTAGTATCCGCATACGCAGTTACCATCCTCGTCAAAGGAGTGTTCCTCGGAGATCTCGACACCGCAGGTATCGCAATATCCGTAGTGTTCGTAGGTGTCGTACCTGTAATCATCCGTCGAATGCTCGTGAACGGTGTATCCGCAATCGGTACAGGTATTCGACTCATCGAAGACGTGATCGAGCAAGAGGGTTTCAAGGCAGAAGACGCAACGGGTCTCGTGGTATGTTTCAATATCACTGTAATAGAAGCCATACCACTCGTATACACATTCGTGATAGATAAATCCGCATACACAGTTGCCGTTCTCGTCGAAGCTGTGCTCCTCCGAGAAGCTGCCACCGCAAATGTCGCAGTACGCCTCGTGGTTTTCCTTGGTGCAGATATACTCAAATACATGCTCGTGCTTATATCCGCAGATACACATACCCTCACTGTCGATGGAGTGAGCCTGTGTTATGCTCTGCTCGCAGTTGCTACAGTAACCGGAGTGATCGTTATCGGTGTAAGTGTAGTTTTCGATATCGTGGATAGTGTTGCCGTTTCCGTCGACCATATCGATCTGTACGGTATAGCTTCCGCTTGACCAGTTACCGTAGGCCCTTGCCCTGAGGATATAGGTCACGCCTGCCTCAAGCTCGGCTGTAAGTCCGAAATTGTAGTTGTCGCTGTCATCGTTCTCTGCAATGGGGTTCATATCGGTGTCGAATATGTACCCATGGGTATCGTAGCTTCCCACAGAGAAGAATTTGTATGTCCCGCTTACATCGGGAGTGAATTTGAAAAAGGTGGAGTAGTCATTTGAAGGTCCGTTATAAACGGTTGCAGGCTTCTCCAAAGAGAGGTGCGTATAGTCTGTTACCGAAACGGTACAGGTCGCTTTAAGTCCGTTCTCGCTTTCAGCGGTAACGGTTACATTACCTATATTGTGGAGATATGCTACGCCGTCATCGTCAAAGGAAAGGATATCATTATCGGATGAGGTAAACGTAACGTTTTCCGTGATCGCATTAGAAGGCTCGAACACGAGGTCAAGAACAAGGGACGAACCGTATGCACCGGAGTAGCTCTCGCTTCCGAAATACATTCCCGTTGCGGGAACAAGAGTCTCAAGCTTCACGTTGAAAGCATAGTCGCTTTCGGCGGTGAAGTAGTAAGCTTTGCCCGCCTTCAGCTCCATCTCTGTGCGCTCATTTCCGTCGTTTTCGGAGTCAACGTAGAAATAATAATCATCTTCAATATCGTAACAAACCAGGTCTACATTTGCATCGTTGTTATTGTAGGAATAAAACTTATATATGCCGTCCTTTTCGGGGATAAACTTGTATCTGGCAAAAAAGTAGTCACGGTCTGATACATAGTCAACGGTGTATTCGGTGTCTGTGGTGATGACCTCAGCCGCAGCCGCATTTACCGTAATGGAATCGGTAAGACCGCTTTCGGTAGTAGCAGTAACGGTAGCCGTACCTGTTCCGAAGACTCTTATACTATTACTATTTATAACTATAGTGTCCTCGTTGTCGGAAGAAAACGTTACGTCCTCGGGTGCATGGTTCAAGGGGAGAAGTCTATAATTAAAACCCAACCTATCTCCTTCGTAAACATTGAGGGGATCACTCAAATCAAGTACTACTTCCGTGGCGGGAACAGGCTCAGCTACAGCCATCTTAAAAGAACCGCCGTTTATCGTGGTGAAGAATCTGCCCTTAAGATAATAAGCAGTACCTTCGGTAAAGTTATAGTATATCTTAAAGTTAGTGTCATCGCCACTGTCGTCGTCATGGACGATCTCGTTCATGTTCTCGTCATAGATATGACCGAAGGTGTCGTAATCTTTATCAAAAGAATAGAAAACATATTCAGCCGTCTTTTCGGGCACGAACTTGTAGATCATCTCTATGACGTCGACGCCGTCAAGAGTGACCGTGACCTCTTCACCGGCGGTGATCGTCGGATAATCTGTTGCCGTGACGTACATCGGCAACATTCCGAGAAGCATTGCAAGGGTAAGAAAAATACTGAAAACCTTGCTTGAGAGTCTGTGAGTTTGTGTCATTGTTATTCTCCTTTATGATATTTTATCGGCGTATGCCGTCATTTCTTCGATTATTTCTTCCAGCTCCTCGTCTGTCAGTTGTTTTATGTATTCTTTAAACTGAGCGAGGATGCTTCGTCCTATGCTTCTGTAATCCATGGCAAGGACTTTTTCTATTTTAGCCTGTCTTACATCCTCAGGTATACCGAAAAGCATCATATTGCTGTTAAGTGCTCCCGCTATCCTTGTTTCAAGGGATATGGGATCACCGGCGATCATGAGAGTTGCAAATTCAGTACCTGAGACGATGACCTCCGTCTCGGTGAATTTCGCATCGTTCCAGTCAGGACAGCTTTCCCCGAATATCATTTTTGCACGGATAGTATCATTGTGCCTTATCATGGACAGAGGGATCGGATGGGAATATGCGGACAAATAAAAGTCCTTTGCCACAGCATTTTCCTCGCATATTGCCGCCATGGCGGTAAGCTCAAGGCACAGAGCAAGAAGCGATGTGTTGCCCTCATTCACGATCTCCGTGTATTTCATCCATTGAAAACGGCACAGCTTTCCCACCACCACGGCAAGAAGGTGTTCCTTTGTCGGAAAATGATAAGTCAGATTTCCCGTGCTTATGTCGAGTGAATCTGCGATCATCTTCGGGGAAGTCACAGAGAATCCGTTCTCCAGAAACATATGAGTTGCTGCACGGATTATCTCATACTTGGTTTGATTATGTTTTTTTCTCGCCAAATTATTATCCTCACACAATTTATTTTAGTATTACTGCGAATCAGTATTGGTGCGAATTAGTATCAGTACTAATATTATACATTATCCGAACGGAAATTGCAATAGGAAATTGAGATTTTAAAAAAAAAGAAAAAACCTCCTTGTGATAATAATACGGCGTCAAGCCGCTACTATCATAGGGTGGTTTTATCAATATAAGAAGATCATTTATTTTTCATGATACCGAATGCATTTTGCTTTACACACCTGCCCGTTCTGCAATCGATCTCTCTGTAAGTCACACGCATGGTGTCTCCGCATATCTCTACGGCGGAATATGCTGCTGCAGCTTCTGTCATATCTGACATTGCATCAAAAGCGGCGGCAAATTCGGGAGCTATGTCGGAAATGACTCTCCTGTTCTGATTGCCTGCGCATCCGGATTCAAGATGTATGGGACCTTCGGGATCAACAGCGATCTTAGCTGTGACGCCGTGTATCTCAGATACGAAATAACGGTAGTTTGTGATCGGCATACCCGTGGGATCTATGGGGAAGGTCTTTGCATAAACGTGATCGTGACCGCACAGCACCAGATCGACTCCGTACTTCACGAACACTTCGTTAAGCTGTTCTCTCAGTGACATTGCGACGCCGAAGATAGGATCGACACAGCCGTATTTACCGGGGGAATACATGGGGTTGTGAACAGCGACTATCTTCCACCTTTTGTCAGTGGAGCTGATGTCATTTATTGCCCATTCGAGCTGCTCGGGCAGGAGCCCGTGACCGTCTGTTTCCATTGAATCTCCCGAGGAGAGCATTGTGAAATGAACGGGACCGACATCAAAGGAGTAGTAGATCCCGTGACGTGTATCTTTGTGTGGCAGATCGATATGCACGTGCTTTTCCGTCACTGCATCATAGCCGTGGAGATAACCATACCAATAATCGTGATTCCCCGAGATCAGAGCCATGGGATAGCTGCGGAAGAACTCTTCGCTACGTCCGAGCATCTCACGCCACATCATGGCGTTACCTCCCTCTTGGACAATATCACCGGTGTGAACGGTAAGCTCTGCGTCGGGAAAGCTTTTCATGGCATCATCGGAGGCGATCTTCAGAAACTTGCCCCAGTGACGCTCATCCTGAGTGTCGGTGACGATAAGGAACGTCAGCTTTTTGGGATCATGCATTGGTGCACGGAAGATAGCCTTATCCGAGCGGGTGCCGCTTTCGTCTCCCACCCGATAGAGGCAAGACTCACCGGGAGCAAGTCCTCGGATCACGGCGCAGTTCTTAACGGACTCGGTACCGGGGGACCATTCGCCCGAAACTCTGACAGCATTTTGAAAATCGGTATCGTCGGGTGAGGTGTATTCAAGAATGGGGCTTCCTATCTCTTCTGTCTGCCATGTTACACCGAATTCCGTGGCGGTGCTGTTGTAAACGGACAGAGTTATTGCACTCGGTATGTATTTTCCCATATCAGACTCCTTCGGGGAAGGCTTTTTCAGCATTGTACATTTTTTGGCGGATTTGCGCAATCGTTTGCGAAAAGAACATTGGGGATCGCTTTCAGCTCGGCTCTTCTATAGCATAAGATCATTCTTTTATGATCCTGTATCTTGCAGCATATACGACTCTGCGGTCGTAGGGGTTCGGGAGAATTGAAACTCTGTCCTCGGTGTCATCGTAAACCACGAGGATCACGTCAGGCTCCACCTCAAAAACGGAAGTATATCCCGAGGGCCCCTTGTCCCATTGACCGTCATTTTCCGCAATGATATATCTGTCGCTCCATGTGTTACCGTCATCCTCAGATACGAGGAAGAAGGTGTCCCATTTTCCCGAGGTGCAGACGATGAGCCCGTTTTTCATCTTGAGAAGTCTCGGATATACGCCGAAGGGGGAGATCTCTTCGGGTACGCTCCATGTTTTACCGTTGTCGTAGGAATGGGATGCAAACATCGGACTGTACACCTCATGTCCCTGAGTTCTCATGGCACAGAGCACGTGGCCGTCACCGAGATTCAAAAGGCTCGGCTCACAGAAGCCCTCACCGTCGGGAGTGAAGGGGTAGGTCTGGCAATCCGCCACGGTGGAGAGATACTCAAAGGTCTCTCCCTTGTCGTGAGATACGAGGATCCACGTGCGGTACTGGTAGAAGTCGTAATTCTTGAAATACTCAAGCTTGGTCCGATCCTCCTTGAAATGGCCGTACATAGGCAGAAGGATGTCTCCGTTGTCAAGCTCTGCGGCACCTGTTCCGCTGTAGCCCGTCGACCAGTTGTCGGAGTTCTGATCGTCGCCGTAGCCTACGGCAAGATCGGGGATATCGACACACTCAAACTCCGTCTGTACCTTTTTATCAAGGATCTGATCGAAGGAATGTGCTACGTACTTCTTCATCACGTAAGGGATCTTCTCCTGTGCATCCTTGTCGAAATTCCTTGCGGCAAGGCTGCCGAAGCCTTGAGAAAAATATTTTCCGTCGGAGAAGCGAACCATTCCGGGATAGATGCAAGGACGGATCATCTCCCATGTGTCACCCTTGTCGGTGGTGTAGAGGCTGTATGAGCCAAGTCCGTCAGTTAGACCTACATTCTTACCGGAAAACAGACTGTCGCCTGCACCCACAAGGATCCTGCCGTCATCGGACATGATGTCTGCACAGGGGAAAAATCCTCTCCATAGCCGTTTTGTATCAATGTGTTCTATTTTGTATGACATGATCTTACCTCGTATGTGTTTTTGGGTAATTATAGCATATTATTGCGTGAAAGTCAAAAGGCAGATGCTCTTTGGCGGAGCATTGTTCTTAAATAGTGGGATGTATTTACAAATTACAAAAATTATGGTATAATGATAATGGTAGTACTTATTATAGGAGGTGTCAGTATGAAACGGTTTACTCTGAGAAAAGCATTGTCATTTATTCTTGCAGTTGCGACTTTAGCGCTTTCAGCTCCTGTGACAACGATGGCTGCGGACAGAATGGTATCGGGTGACTTTACCTATACCGTTACAGACGGAAAGGCGACTGTTGTTGATTACAGCAGCTATGGAAACAGAAATGTGATCATTCCTCCGAATCTCGGCGGATATCCTGTAACAGCTATCGGAAGCAGTGCATTCTTCAAAGATGAAAGGATCACGAGCGTGATCATTCCCGACAGCGTAGAAACTATCGGGAAAAGTGCATTTTACCATTGTACCGGTATCAGAAAAGTGACCTTCGGAAACGGTGTGAAATTTGTCGATACATCAGCGTTTGAATATTGCTTCGAGCTTGCTGAGGTACATATAAAAGATATTTCTGCATGGTGTGGTATTGATTTTGCGAACAGTGGAGCCAATCCGCTAAACCGTGCAAACGTTCTTTATGTTGACGGCAATGCATTATACGATCTTGAGATCCCCGACGGTGTGGAGCGCATCGGAGATCATGCATTTATAAACTGCGGTACGCTCAGTACCGTGTCACTTCCCGACAGCCTGAAAAGCATTGGAGATTGTGCGTTTCAGCAATGCTACAGTCTTACGGGTGTAACGATCCCCGATGAGGTGGAGAGTATCGGAGACTGCGCCTTTCTCAGTTGTCACGGCATCATGGAGGTGACAGTTCCTGCGGGAGTAAAAAGCATTGGTGAGACTGCGTTTTACGGCACCGGTCTGACAGCCATTAACGTCAAAGAGGGAAACACCTCATATAAATCTGTTGACGGGGTACTGTTTTCCCATGACGGATCTGTTTTGATTCAGTATCCTGCCGCAAAAGAGACAGCGACCTATATTGTTCCAAGTGATGTAAGGACTATCGGTAAAAAAGCATTTGCTTATTGCAGCAAGCTCACAGAGGTGATCGTACCCGATAGTGTAACAAGCCTCGCTACAGAGGCATTCCGTGACAACAAAAAGCTCACCTCGGTGATTATCGGAAACGGTGTGACTGCCATCAGTGACGGTGCGTTTAACAAATGCTCGTCACTTGAATCCGTAACTGTAGGAAAAAACGTATCCTGCATCGGTACGGATGCTTTTCGTGATTGCGCAAAGCTCAAAGATATCCGAATATGGGATATTGCTGCATGGTGCATGATCGATTGCACGAGCAATTTGTACTCAAATCCGTTTTACTATGCGGAAAATCTGTATCTGGATGGGGAGCTTGTAGAGGATCTTGTTATCCCCGATAGTGTGACAAGCATTGCCGAATCGGCATTTGAATACTGCGAAAGTATTAAAAGCGTTACTGTTCCGGGCACGGTGACAGCTATTGAGAAGTATGCGTTCGAATACTGCGAAAATCTCACGGATGTGACCGTATCCCACGGTGTGACATATATTGGTGACGGTGCATTTAAAAGCTGTGGCAATCTTGAAAATGTATCACTTCCCGACAGCGTGACGTATATCGGGAATGCTGTGTTCAGCTATACAAAATTGTATAATGATAAAGATAACCTGGAAGGCAAGCTGTTGTATATTGACAATCATCTGATCGGGGCAAATGTGGTACATGAAGATCCGTATTTTGATCATTCGGATGTTCGGGAAGAATTTATTGTAAAAGAGGGCACTGTTACTATTGCAAGCGGTGTGTTTTCCGACGGTGCTTTTATCTACAGTGTTTATTTGCCCGAAAGTCTGACGGCTGTTTGTGACGGCGCATTTTCCGGATGTAGGCGTATTGCCGACGTATACTACGGAGGAAGTAAGGATAAGTGGAGCCGGATAACGATTGGAACGAGCAACCAAAGCCTTACTGCCGAGGGTGTGAGAATACATTATGACGTAACCGATCTGTCAACCCATTATGAGTGCAATACTGTGATCAAGGAGCCTACGTGCACGGAATCGGGTATGGGCGGCTCTCTCTGCCCATGTGGGTACTCCATAGGCAATATAACCATTCCGCCAAGGGGACACGATGTCGTTCAGCATGACGGAAAGGCTGCTACCTGCACGGAGCCCGGATATAAGGCATATGTGACTTGTAACAAGTGCAGCTATACTACATACAAAGATATCCCCGCAAAGGATCATAGCTTAACAGAACACCCTGCAAAGGTCCCCACCTGTACGGAAACGGGATGGTTCCCCTATAAGGCGTGCGAGGATTGTGACTATACCACCTATGTTGAGCTTCGTCCATATGGGCATACATATGAAAGCGGTGTATGCAAGTATTGCGGTGATATCGGATCGTACAACGTAACTTCCGGTGATGTTACAGGAGATGGTAAGGTCAATCTTACCGATGCTTCGGGTATTCTCAAGTATATTGCCAAGTGGGATATCAGTATGAATACCGTTGCCGCAGACGTGAACTGCGATGGAAAGGTGAATCTTACAGATGTTTCAATGATACTCAAGTATATCGCAAAATGGGACGTCGTGCTCGGTAAATAGAATAAAGGCTCTGCAGAATATCAATAAATCTGCAGAGCCTTTTATATCGTTTTTTATATTAAAAGTTGAAGATATTATAAATTGATGATATAATACTGCTTAACGAATTACTTCTCAGACCTTGAAGGAAATCATCATGAACGGACAAAAGAATTACAAAAAGACGCTCGTAGCCTGTTATCTCGGATTTGTTACACAGGCTATATCCGCAAACTTTACCCCTCTGCTGTTTTTGACCTTCGGACGCATTTACGGTATCACTCTTGATAAGATAGCAATGATCCCCTTGGTGTTCTACCTGACACAGCTTCTCGTCGATCTTGCGGCTACCAAATTTGCCGATAAGATAGGATACCGTGCCTGTGTTGTCGCATCTCAGGTGTTGTCGTCGGCGGGACTCGTTCTCATGGCGATATTGCCCGAAATGCTTCCCGTGCCGTTTGTAGGTATCCTTACAGCGGTAGTGCTTTATGCCATAGGCAGCGGACTTATCGAGGTCCTTGTAAGTCCTATAGTTGAAGCCTGCCCCTTTGAAAACAAGGACGGAATGATGAGCCTCCTTCACTCCTTCTACTGCTGGGGTGCAATGGGTGTCATTCTGGGCTCAACTCTGTTTTTTGCCCTGTTCGGCGTAGAGAATTGGAAGATTCTTACCTTCATCTGGGCACTTGTGCCTCTTTATAACACCTTTAATTTTATCACCTGTCCCATAGAGAGACTGACTGAGGACGGCAAGAGCATGGGGATCCGAAAACTTTTTAAAACTCCCGTCTTCTGGCTTATGATAATACTTATGATCTGCTCAGGCGCATCCGAGGCATCTATGGCTCAGTGGGCATCCGCATTTACCGAGTCGGCGCTCGGTGTCAGCAAAACTGTTGGTGATCTCGCAGGGCCGTGCCTTTTTGCAATGTTTATGGGAATATCCCGTGTGCTGTACAGTAAATTCAGCGAAAAGCTGGATCTTGCGTGGGTAATGCTCATCTGCGGTGCAATGTGTGCAGGCTGTTATCTTCTGGCATCTCTGTCCTCACTTCCCATCCTCGGACTTGCAGGCTGTGCTCTCTGCGGTATGGCTGTGGGAATCATGTGGCCCGGCTCTATCAGCATCTCATCCCGAAAATGTCCCGTGGGAGGTACTGCAATGTTCGCTTTCCTGGCACTTGCGGGAGATCTCGGTGCTATGACAAGCCCCGCTATAGTTGGAAGCATTTCCGAGGCGGCAGGCGGTGATTTGAAATCGGGACTTCTCGTTGCGACTGTATTCCCCGTAGTGCTTGTGCTCAGCCTCGTTATACTGAAGATGAGGTTCAGGGAAAAAGGGAATAGATAATAAATGACAGTTCCCGACATTTATGATGGCATGCCTTATGCTGTCTTCTCTTGTAATTTATCGTACTTACAGTTACGGAAGTATAGTGCTACGTCGATCGAAATTTCCACAAAATTAAGCATATAGAAGAAGAAACTGAGGAAGAATATTCCCCCTGAGCAGCCAAGAAGTGTGAGTTGTATTACTTTACGGAATATTCCGATGGCATAGCCGACAAGAAGGAACACCTCAAAGAAAAGGCTTTTGCCTTTGGCGGTCTTTGATAAAAGTGATTTTCGGATCGATATCGGCCATGACAAACCGAAGCAAAGAATAGTAAACGCTTCCATTAGCTCTGTGATAAATGATATTTCCATTTTTTGACCTCTCTGTATTGACATCTTATTCTGATAATATTATAATACAGTTCAAGGTATATGTAAAATGTATATCTTCTATATTGGTTATATCATTTTGATATGGGGTATTATATGAATATCAGTTACGATCATTACAGGATCTTTTACAATGTAGCCAAATACAAAAGCTTTACACGGGCTGCAGAAGTTATGTACAGTAGTCAGCCAAATCTCACACGAGCGATCAAAGCTCTTGAAAAGCAACTGGGGTGTACCCTTTTTGAACGCACAAACAAAGGAGTGCGGTTGACCGATGACGGACGGGAGCTTTACGAACACATTTCCGTTGCCTTCGAGCACATAGAAGCAGGTGAAAAGGCGGTCTCGGCAAAGCACAGTATGGATCACGGAGTTGTTTCCATAGGTGCTACGGAAATTGCTCTGAGATGCTGTCTTTTGCCTATCCTCAGCCGATATCATCAGACATACCCCGGTGTAAGGATCAAAATACTGAACGTGTCAACTCCACAAGCACTGAAAATGATCGAAAATAAGCTTGTGGATATTGCGATAGTCACTACTCCTGCGGATATAAATTCAAAGCTGACATCCACAAAGCTTTCTCTGTTGCAGGAAGTACCCGTGTGCAGCAAGAGCTTTGATATAAAAGGCGAGATCACTTTTGCCGAACTTGCGGATTACCCCATAATTTCTCTTGGCTCCGGTACGTCAACGTTTGATTTTTATTCCGAAGAATTCTTAAGGAGAGGCTGTAGCTTTTCGCCTGACATTGAAGCTGCGACAGCAGATCAGATAATCCCCCTTGTAAAGCATGGACTTGGTATAGGATTCATTCCCGAAGAATTCCTTGAATCGGAGGAGGATATCCGAGAGATTTCACTGAACGTACCGATTCCTGCAAGAGAAATCGTGCTTGTGAGAAAAAAGGGACATTCTCTCCCCTTGCCTGCAAAGGAACTTGTGGAGATGTTGAATCGGTAATAAATACAGTAGGACAGTCGAGGACGCTTCGCTTGTCGCCTGTTACTACAAGCAGCGGCATCTTAGCCTGTAATACCTCAAATGACTTATATAAAAGTTTTTGGAGGGCAACCTTTAGGTTAGCAAGCGAAGCGATGAGCCCGAGGGGGTACTTTTTTCAAAAAGTACCCCCTCGGTATATTAATTCAATTTAATCACTTACTTGCCTCGTGGGCAGCAACGGCAACACGGGCGGTCATACAAGGCCTGTTGAGAGTGCAATTATATACAGGGCTTGTATTCGTTGAGATCCACCTTGTAGTACACGGCTCTGTATTCTTTCATCCGCTGTTCCTTGCATTCTTCCCATGTGTTGTCATCATAACAGTCACGGATCAGATTATATGCACGATCCATCATCGCATCACATTCTTCCAGTCGTCCGAGTTTGTACAGGCATCCGGCGGCTGCGAGCCGTGCAAGACCTTCAGCCGGTCCCGGACCTTGCAGTAATGCATATTCAATGGGAATCGGTCTTTGCCGGAAACATTCGATAATATCTGCCGCTTCTTCAAATGACCAAAGTGCGTTTTCATAATCACCGACTGCAAAAAAGCTGTAACCCTCTGCCTCACAGACCATGTGGAGTTCTTGATGTGCCCACCGTTTCCATTCTCTTGTTTCATGCAACCTATCTTCTTCAGTCAAAAACATCGAAGTACAGCGCATCCTGTCGTAAATATCCATATGATACCGATAGGGCATGGACTCGATCAGCTTTTTTCCTTCTTCATACCTGCCCGTTGTGATATAGATATCCGCCATATCTCCCATAACGCCGAGACAGATGAAGGAATCCTCACATTCTTCGCAGATCTGTTTTCCGAGTTCCAATGCCTTTTCCACAAGATCGGTTCTGCCATGTGCTCGTATCTGTCCGGCATACCACTCCAGCAGTTCCCTTTTTAGGATATGTCCGCCGGGATAATCGGCAATTCCATCAAGAAGGATTTTTTCTGCTTCTTCAAAAGGACGTCCGCCTCTGGAACTGTACAGTACATTCATAATATTTTCTTCCAGCTTATCCGCATCATAATTGAACAGCGTATCCATACTCACGCCGAAATATCCCGCAATCACCGGAAGCATAGCGATATCCGGGTAACCGGTGCTCATTTCCCACTTGCTAATCGCTTGGGAAGTAATACCCAGTGCAGATGCAAGCTGTTCTTGGGTGATTCCTTTTTTCTTCCGCAGTTCACGTATTTTGTTGCCAATATTCATTTCCATAATCATTACTCCTTTCGGAAGATTCAGCATCGGTACCTTGCTTGATTATGCCATCGAAGAGTCGAACTAAGAACGGTTTGAAATGACCTTTTTGTTCTGACCTTCGGGCTGCTCACTTGAAATATGACAATATTCCATCGCTCGCCCCCCTCGCTCAGAACAAAAATTTCTATTTCAAACTTCCCCGGTCGAGGTAGTTTCGAGATAAAATTTCGTTTTGGAGTACAGATGTACTCGCGTACATCAAACGACAAAGCGGAATTTTTGCCGGAAATAACCGACCCGGGCGTACAGAGTTCGACTCTTCGATGGCATAGTATAGCATACCTTCGTCAGTGAATAAACAACCGCATTTTTGGAAAAATCCAACGGATCGTTGGATGGATGCAGGCACAAATAACCTACCGAATCACCGGACTATATGTGAAAAACGGACTACACGCCGCTTGAATAAACATGACAAAAAATATCGGACACATCATCCTTGAAAACTCAAAAAAAATGTGTCCGCCATAGAAGGAAACCTCAAAGAAATATTTCACCGTAGCAAAGTCCGCTTCTGAAGCTCACCTCTGTTATATCCTATCAAGTGTGAAGCTTACGCAAAGGCGATCCTTTACGGTAAATGCAAATCCTATACGGTTCATTCTGTCTGCTTTCCAGTACAGCGTCAGTTTCTCGTCACCTTCAAAATCCGCGCTGTCAAGAACGATTTCGGCATCGGTTTCGCATCTGAGGATGTATTCCTCGCCAATTATGACTCTATCACCGTCAGCTCTGACCGAAAGAGGCGTGACGAAATGCTCAGTTACAGTGCCCGAAAGGGTAACGCAGTCCTGCAAATATATCCCCGATCCGGTGACAGATATTACCCGCTCAACAGCCTTTGCCGCACCGTCGGGATAAGCGCCTGCAAAGCTGACCTTTACTGTATTTTCGTCAAGCATAAAGCTGTCGGCGCAATATTCTTTTCCCTCGTGCTGCATCTTTCCGTTTATCTCGGGGACATTGTGCCACCCTGAGTTGTTTGTCCATATATCGTACCGTGATTCTCCGAAAGATGATGTATTGTACGTTCCGCAGCTTGGATCCACCAGTACCGGAGAGAAATTGAAATATGCGATGAAACTGCCCACATCGTTGTGGTTGTGATTCTCTCCGTTATGTCCGCCCTTCGCAGCAACACACCACTTGCCGTTCCTCACAATAGCGATCTCAGTACGCCTGAAAAATTCCGGCTGATCGGTATCGATGTCCGGCGCATTTTCAATATCCTTTGCATATATCATCTCATACAGACGGCGTTTGATCTTTGCATCTCTTTCCACTCCGGGAGTGATATTCTCACGCTCGGGACCGTTGTGTCTCAGATCCTTTGCCAGTGCTGCAAATCCGGGATCAGAGAAACGAATCCCCATCATATACAGAAGCCCAACCACGGAATGGGTGATCTTCGGTGTACCGTCGGCAAAATTTGCAAAGTATCCGTCACCGAGATATACACGATACTCAAACTGACAGATCCTGCGTATCTTCTCATCAGAGAAGAAGTCGATCTCACCTCCCGATGCCACATAAAGCTGATCGCAGAACTCGAATATACATCCACCTGACACAGCCCAGTAGCAGGCACCCTCATCGCACCCTCCGTCATCAGGAATGGTAGTGTAAAGGGTATTGATCTCGTACATCATCTTGTCGACAGCCTTCGAGAGCACTGCCTTGTCCTTTTCGAATATGAGATATACGGTCAAAAGGTTTGAGATGATCCACGACGTCCAGTTGTTTACAGGGTACCCGTAACCCATCCAGGGGTATCCGGTATTGTCTGTGTAGGAATTAAAAATGCGGCGGCGGACCTCACGTTCCACTCTCGGAATCAGCCTCGGACATTCAGCATCAAGCTCATCCATCAGCATATGGCAGGTGATGGCAAGAAGTGATGCAGTCTCCGCCGCAAACAAATCTATCGTACATTCGGTTCGCTTTGCAGGCATACCGCCTATATGAGCGGAAACACCCCAGAAGCTCTCCTCGCAAATAGCAAAGACTCCGTCAATTATATCGGGAAGGAAACGTCCTTTATGCTCCGCAATTTCACCCATCACGAGGGCACAAAGCGCAGTCCGTCTTGAAAAATGAGGATTCTCCTGAGCACGACGGTCTCCGGAGCTATTCAGCTTCATATACTGAGTTGCACGGATCATGGGCCACTCATATCCCAGAAAATTCTCCGCCTCATGGATGTAATACGAGTCGCATATACCATCCCAGAATCCTCTGTCACTTGCGGGGGGATATAGAACAGTCGTAAGATCATGATCCGCAGCACTGTGAGTTTCCAACCATTTTCTGAACATAGTCGTCTCCATTCGTTTTTTTGAATTATAGCACATGAGCAACGTGATTGTCAACAAAACTAAAGCTCTGCAGTTTATCTCCGCAGAGCCTTTTGTTCAAAAGTTTTTGGAAAGGTCGACCTTCAGGTCAGCAAGCGAAGCGATGAGCCCGAGGGGGTACTTTTTTCAAAAAGTACCCCCTCGGTATATTACCTATTCAATTATCCTCAGTCTCAAGCAGCTTCGTATACCACTTGGGTGCGGGACGAAGCTCTTTTCCGCCGCCCATGTGCTCGGTACGGTATGCACCGCCGCACCTCCACATTTCTTCCTCAAGAGTAGGATACATCTTTGATTCTAATACCCAACCGTAGCAATCGAGGTCATGTCCGCACTCAGCCATTCTTACAAGAAGTCTCTGATACTCCCCTTCAAGCTTTGCCAGCCACTCGGTATCGTTTGCCTCGTATGCGTGGAAATAGTCGGTGTACAGATACTGATAGATGACGGTAAGTGAGAGTATCTTTACTCGATGCTCCTTTGCGGAATCATCCGCCATGGCTATAGCCTTTTCAATAAGCTCAACTGCCGCAGGTGACATACTTCGCATGTATGCGAAATCATAGTACGGTCTTTTCTCTTTGTCCATAGCCCAGCAGTTGGTACAGATATACCTGTCAAGAGATTCTATCCACATATCGATATATTCAAGAATACAGTCCGTTCCGCTTCCGTATTCCTTGTAAAGGATCTCTTTCAGAAGCTCGTTGTAATCCTCTTTGGTGAACTCACCACTCATCTCCCAGTTCATTTCATTCAAAAGTTGATGCTCGACTCTTTTTATGCCGAATCCGATGTATTCCGTCTCGTAATAAACACCGACTACACCCAGCTCCTTGTAGTACATCATGTCTTCATAGATCACATCAATAACAGTGTATTCCTGAATGTCATTAAAGAGCATATAGGGACGTGCATAGACATTCTTTGCCACATCGCACCAACCGCGGAGCCACTCGTCGTGGTTCTTGTTGTTATCGGTGATAAGATAGTCGTCATATGTAGAAGGATCGGGCTTTTCCCCACATTCGGAGCCGTCCGCAAAGTGATTCATACAGGAACCGTTGGGGGTAAAGGTAACGTATACCATATCATGAGCCTTTGTTTTCGTAGGAGGTATCTTTGTTGCGAAATATCCGTAAATGAGTATTGCAACGCCGGGATACTCTGCGTTTACCTCTTCGGCAAGACGGTTTGCGAAACGGAGCAGAGGTCCTGACATGGAGTTCTCTTCTGCCGCTATCTCCATACATCCTTGACATTGACAGTAGAAATTATTGTCCGCCTGAGCGATGTCGATACTGTCTATCGCACAGTTCTGACCTATGCTCTTGCCCTCTGCCGCAGCCTTGTCAAGATATTTCATTACATTATCATAGACTACTTCGTAAGACGAACCCTCGGGATCATAGCATGCCTGTGACCACGTACCGTGGTCGTAACCGTCCCAACGGTTGTTCTGCATTCCGTGGCTTGCCGGTTCCAGAGCACCGTAGGAGTTCTCGGCATCGGTGGGAGTTCTTCGTGAAGTCGTATAGGGATCGATATCGCCGGAAAGATTGTCGTATGCACAGAAATATTTGAATGCGGGAGTCTCGGTCTTGTATATTCCCTCGGGGATGTTTATGTAGTCGGATTCGTTCAGATAGCTCTCTCCGTAGATGAGTCCGTCCCAGTCGCACTCTTTCTGCAAAAATCTGTAAACACCGTTCATGCAGCCGCGTGCTACTGCACCCTCGATAACGAGACTGCCGTTCTCCTCAAAATAGCGGTAACCGTCGTCCTCAAGTGCGGGATCCTCCACCTGACGGAGGATTATCTTGTGTGCAGAGTCACAGTCGCCCTCGGCAGTGGGAAGAGTCACGCCGGTAGCTTCCTCTACAAGACTGACAAGCTCACTTACAGCAAAATCCATGTTGGCATTGCGCTTTTCCGGATATACGACGGTGTACTCGGATATATCGGTACCGAACACCTCAAGACACTCGATGCGCTCACCCTCGTGGGATGTGATGTAGTTAACGGTCTCACCGAGATCAATAAGATTTGCGTATTTGCGAACACCACGGTCAAGCCCGTCCTCCGTTTTGCCGAAGATGATCACGTCGCCACCGAGACGCTTAAGAATATATCCGTCGTCCTCAAAGTTCGACATATCCACAGCATAGCTCTCGTCGTCACCGATTCCGAGAGTCACGTCGTCGGGGATCACGTCAAGTCTCTCGGTGAGCCACTCAGCATATTTTTCCCCATCGGAGGATGTGACGGTAATGCATTCAGATGCTTTGTTTGGGGCATCCGGTGTTGCACAGGATGAGGCACCGCCAACCATCATTACGGATGCAAGCGCAAAAGCGAGGATGCGCCGCAGGGAAATCTTGTTTTTCATAAGCTTCTCCTAAACAGGTAGAAAATATTACTATCATTTTATCACAAAAGATAGAATGAATCAACCTTTTACAGAAAAAGTCGGTGAGTAAGAGGGAGGGAACCTTCTGTAAATATTATTCCTTTCATCCAAAAAGATCGCCGATCCCATCGCTTTGACCTGCGGGTTCTGCGTACCACATAATGGGATTCTCGTCAAGGTCCAGCTCCTTCGGAGCGTAGTGAAAATCATCGTAGGTACAGCTTACAAATATCCACATATTATTCTTTGTGCAGAGCTCGTGGAGACGGGTGTATCTCTCTATGAGCAGCGCCTTCTCATCCGCAGTTCCGTTCACGTACCACGGATCGTAGGCGTAGCATACACCAAGGTAAAGCATTCCGGCTTCAAGATGCTCGATCCTCTCCACCTGAACAGAGGTATCTGCAAGCTCGTATGCTCTTTCAAAAAGATCGCAGAAATAATCGAAACGGCAGAGCATATCGCCTCGATTTATGTGAACCAGAGGAGATGTGCGGTCATAAAACATGGTATAACAGGCAACGTTCTTTCCAAGCTTATCGTACTCCGTTATATAATCGAAAATAGGGTCTGCCGCATCTCCGTAGTTCAGCCACAGCCATTCGTGTATCATATCAAGGTATGCGTCGTAGGATTCGGGAAGCTGCCAGCATATCTTGTCAAGCAGATACTCCGTCAGTGCAGAGAACTGACTTGCGCTTCCGCCTACAGTGTTGATGATCGCACCAACTCCGTGCTCGGAAAGATACTTGATATCGTGATATAAGTTAAGCACCACAGGTGCGGGAACGATGGCGTTGCCGGAATGGAAAGGATAGTACCACACGTCCATGTTTCCGGGAGCGCATACTGCTGACCATTTTTCAAATCTTTCCGCAAGGCCATAGTTAGATGTGTAGCTCGTTTTGGAGCAGTCCTTGCCATCGATGGTATGAGCACTGCAAACGTCCATATCACCGAGAACGTAGAAGCAGAAGGACACACGCACGTTGTCAAGAGGCATGGTCTTTTTGGGAGGGGTAGAGGTATCAACGTAGGCAAGGATGTTTACGTGAAGATATCCGTATCCGTTGTCCTTCAGGAGCTGGGCTGCTCTGTTGGCGGCACGGACGTAAGGTCCTGCACCGCTTCCTTCCTCCGCCACGATCTGCAGACAGTCAACACACTGGCAATATCCGGTGAGACCGTCGTACTGACCGAGGCTTAGTCCGTAGAAGTCACGTCCCGGAACAAGTCCCATGTCGATTCGGTTTTCCACGTATTTAATGACGTGCTCATCGATACGCTCAAGGATCCCCTCATCGGAGAGACAGGGCTGATCTCCGTTCTTTCCTTCAAAGGAGGTACCCGTCCAGTCCACCTGATTCAGACCGTGACCAGAGTACCAGTTATCCGAGATCCTGCGCTTGTAAGAATAGTAGTTGTACTGTCCGGCATGCTCTCCGTTGAGCCGCTTGTAATAATTTACATCATCCATGCGGCGGCTGAGGAACAGCGGCTCCTCTGTTCTGTTTATATCGGAGGTGAGGTCAATGTGTTCCGACTCGTACAGATATTCGTCACAGGATCCTTCGGCTTCGACCATAGCCTGCAGCACGTTATCAAAAAATCTCCAACCGATATCATCTTCGAGAAGGTCGTAAACGCCGTAGATGCAGCCCTTGTCACGGCCACCGAAAACGGTGAGATTTCCGTCCTCACCTACCTCGATGCGGAATGCCTCGTTACCGAGGGCGGGATAGTCCACGGTGAGAGTGATGGTCCTTTCGGGCTTTTCCTCAAGTGCCTGAAATTCCACGTCGGTGTAATAGGGCAGCACTGCACCGCAGGCTTTCTCAATGTACATAGAAAGCTGTTCGGCGGCAAATACAGGCTCCTCCACTCCGCTCTGATTCACGGAATCGTAGATGATGGCGTACTCGGAAATGTCGTTGCCTGCAATGGTCAGACGCTCTACACGGTAACCCTCGCCGTAGGTCTTGTTGTAGGTATCGCTGTTTCCGTATTTCACGAAATCACGGACTGCTCGGTCGATTCCCGCATCGGTCTTACCGAAGATCAGAACCTCACCGTCCACAGCACGGGTGAAGAATCCGTCGTCTTCAAAATCAGCCATATCAACACCGTGCTCGGCGGCCTTTGCATCGTCACCGATCACGAGAGTGTCGGGCATATCCTCGAGCCTTTCCCTAAGGAAGTCGATGTACTTTGTGTCAGCATCATCCGATGCAGTCATGGAAGCAGTCGGCTGTTCAGCACATGCCGCAAGGGATGAGACCGTCAGAAATATCGCAACCATCAAAGAGGTAATCTTTTTCATAGCAGTGTATCCTTTCGGAAATAATTACAAGTTCAGTATATCATATAGTAGAATAAAATACAAGAAATATCGGACACATCATCCTTGAAAACTCAAAAAGTGCGGGGCGCCCGCGGAAGGCCGCGGTGCCATACTTCGGTGGAGTATGTTTTACAATATCGAATGCTGTCTACATCGTCTTGCTACGCAAGCCGTCGACGGCTCAGCCGAGTGCGGCTTTCGCCTGTAATACCTCATAAAGCCTTTTATATAAAGCTTTTTGGAAGGCGACCGCCGCAGGCGTGTCAGCAAGCGAAGCGATGAGCGCAGAGAGGGAACTTTTTCTCGAAAAAGTTCCCTCTCGCATATTTATTCGAGCCTATATTCTTTTCCCAAGAGGATCAGGAGCTCTCCCTGCAAAAATACAGCGGGCATTCTCCACATAATCTGTATAGACAAGCTCTCTTTCACGGACTATGGTATCCGGTGTAACGGGACTTACCTCGTACATCCACACGCCACTGTATTCCATACGGTCAAGAGCATTCTTAAACGCCACCCAGTCGATGTCCCCCTCTCCGGGCAGCCAGTGCCTCTCCCATTCAAAATCGAAGTCTGACACGTGAAGGGTGATAAGCCTGTCCGCGAATTTTTCTATAAACTCAACGTGACTTCCCGTGAGCAGATGATTTGTGTCAAAGCATACGCGAAGCTTATCGTTTACACCGACAAGCATTTCCATTTCTTCCATCGTCCGACCGAGAAACGAGGGAGTCATATTCTCCACGGCTATCACGGAGCCGTACCTTGCGGCGATTTCCGCAAGGCGGTCGAGAGAATCCATTGAACGCAGAAGATGCTCCCGTCTGTACGCCTCTACCATAAATTCATTGCAGGGATGCACGACGAATTTACCGATACCGATGTCGGTGGCCTGTCCGATGATATCGGTGTAATAATCGAAGGTCTTTTCACGTAATTCTTTATCATCTGTCGTGAGATTCACCGCCATCCCCGAGTTTCCCGAATAAAAAGGAAGATGGTACGACCAAAGCTCCACACCGTACTCTTTTGAGTATTTACCGATTGTTTTGTAATCGAGTCCTGCATAATCTTCAGCGTAGCGGGTTATTTCAATGGCGTCGATCCCTGCCTTGCTTAGTGAGTGAAAGTAGTTTTCATCGTAGGCAATCGAGGGATGAGCGATAGCAACTCCTATTTTCATCATGGGGATGCTCCTTTCACGTCGTTGTGGATTAAGTATAGCACACAGAGGAATAAAATACAATAAAAAGTTGGACACATCATGAGGGCTTCCTCAAAATAATGTGTCGCCGATCTTAATCCCCCACATATTCCACTATGATCGTCCAATCGCCGTCACCGGGTTTTGACGGGATCTTATATTTTCCGTCAGTGATATTCACCGTGAAGGACTCGGTGTATTCTCCCGTTCTGCAGTTGAGCCACGTCACTTCGTACTCACCGTTCTTC
>SVQM01000112.1 GCA_015065335.1 Oscillospiraceae bacterium
CCTGCGTGGAAGTTTGCGGTAAATCTCTCCATATCAGAAAAATCAGACTGAACGAGGATTCCCGCAGCGGATGAGCTTACAGCAAAAACGCTGAGCATCATGGTAAGGATCACGAAAAGAGAAACGATCTTTTTCATTTTTTTTGCTCCTTTTATGTATTTCAAAAAAATTATCTTATGCCAATATTCCCGAAAAACACAGTTCATTCCGCAGGACCGAGCACAACGCCTTCCCATTTTGCAATGAACTGAAGAATGCGGGAAACATCGCTGAGGTTCACCTTCTCATCGCCGTTCACATCAGCGGCAGTGAGATCGACGGTAAGTCCCTCCCATTTTGCGATATGCTGAAGCATCAGTGCCGCATCTTTAAGGTTCACTCCCTCGTCACCGTTTGCATCTCCGTACATAATAGGCTTGGGGAAAGGATAGAGGGTAGCGGGAGCTGCGATCTTAACATCGTGGTACATAGTGCAGTTGTTCGTGTTCCACCACAGAAGGATCGAAGGCTCTACTTCCTCATAGGAATATCCGATAAAATACTTGTTTTCGGTATCTACAAAGTCAATAAGAAGCTCACCGTTTGCAAACACACGGATCTCATTCTCGGTAATGGACACACCGAAGGAATACACCTCTTCGTCCTTGATCTCAAAGGGAACGGGACCGCTGATAAGCTCTGCTCCGGGCACATTGCCCACGAAGTTGTTTCCGACAAGGCTGATCTCACCCTTGTCTATATCGTAGAACACAGACATGCTATAATCGTCATCAAGTGTACCGTTATGCTTCATATTGGGATTTATGTACACGAAGGAGAAGCTTCTCTGAGCATCCTCACCTGCGACCTCATCCTCAGCAAAGGCGATATCAAATGTGGTATCATATGATGCCCATGCACCTACAGACTGAAACGCCATGGCATCCTTGTATCCTACAAGAATACCGTCATTTGCTGTACACGCACCGGGATAAAAATGCACTGATGCGGAAGCATCTGATGAAAAATCAGCATCGACATATAT
This sequence comes from Oscillospiraceae bacterium, assembly GCA_015065335.1. GTDB lineage: Bacteria > Bacillota > Clostridia > Oscillospirales > CAG-272 > UMGS1312. Next base: position 1,025 of record SVQM01000112.1, read on the forward strand.
ATTATCCTCTGCGACTGACGTGAATGCCACAGCGGTCACAGCAATTATTGCTGCAAGAAGAATTGAAATAAGCTTTTTCACGATATACTCCTGTATTGAACTGTCAGAGAATTATCTTGAGCCCACCTTACGAACGATAAGAGCACATCCGATAGCTGCAACCATTGCAGCAACTACGATGAAGGTCATATCGCCTGTGTTGGTGGAGGAACCACCCTGTACTGCGCCTGTATTGGTGTCAGCAACGGGAGCATCTGTGATGATAACGGTCTCGGTGATCTTGTTACCGGAATCATCGGTCATAACGTTGCCCTTGTCATCGGTTACATCAACAACAGAGGTTGCAGTGGTTGTAACCACGGGTGCAGTAGTGCCGTCTACAGCACCGGTATTGTCGGAAACAGGCGTAGGAGGATACAGATACTCGGGGGAGGACACCTTGATATCAGAGTACATCAGGTAGTTATTGTTGTTCCACCATACGAGGATCTCAGGCTCCACCTCTTCAAATGTATATCCGATATAGTACTTATTCTCAGTATCATAATAATCGATAAGAAGAGTACTGTCAGAGAACACACGGATATGTTGTTCATTTATGGAAACACCAAGATGGTATTCTTTTCCGTCCTCGATCTCGAAAGGAACAGAAGCTGCAAGCACTTCGCAGCTCTCACTTTTCACGAAATCATTTGCAACAAGGCTGACCTCAGAATTACTTACATCAAAGCATACAGAAATTGTCATACGCTCATCTGAAAGACCTTTGTATACTATATTATTATTAAAGTACACGAAAGACAAGCTTCTGCCTGAACCGTCGGGGACAAGCTCATCCACTCCAAAAGTTACATCAAAGCTTACGTCATAAGCCGCCCAACGGCCGGTAGTCTGAAGTGCTCTTGCTTCACTGTAGCCTACAGCACAATCATCATAAACCGTATATGCCTCAGGGAAGAAATCCCTCGCAAAGTTTTCTTCGGATGAGAAATCTGCATCCATATACAATACTCCGTCTGCAGACGCAGAAACTGCCATCGAGCAAAGCATGATAGTCAGAATAAGAATTGCTGATACAATTTTTTTCATTTTCACAAACTCCTTTGAGGTTTTGTTAAGGATTATAAACCATCGTATATTATAACACTTTATACATATTATGTCAATAATAAAGCTTAAAACTTAACAAAGAAAAAAACAAAAACTCCGACAGTCACCCATCGGAGCTTTGAATGTATATTATCAGCCTTCACCCATGGTGAGGACCATTACAGCCTTCTGTGCATGGAGTCTGTTTTCAGCTTCCTCGAAGATCTCATCGGCATGAGCCTCGATAACGTCTGCTGCGATCTCCTCGCCTCTGTGTGCAGGCAGGCAATGGAGCACCATTGCATCCTTTGCCGCATAGGACATTGTCTCGGCGTTCACGCAGTAGTTCTTGAAGATCTTCTTTCTTTCCGCAGCCTCATCCTCCTGACCCATGGATGCCCAGACGTCAGTGTAAACAACGTCGGCACCGCTTACAGCCTCTTCGATGGACTCGGAGCAGAGGTAGCGACCGGTCTCACCTGCCCACTTCATGATATCGGAGTCAGGCTCATATCCCTTCGGGCAAGCGGTGGACACATTCATACCCATCTTGATACCGCCGACGATAAGGGAGTTTGCCATATTGTTTCCGTCACCTACATAACACATCTTCAGTCCCTCAAGGCCGCCTTTTCTCTCACGGATGGTCTGAAGATCTGCAAGGACCTGGCAGGGATGACAGTAGTCGGTAAGTCCGTTGATTATCGGAATGGAGCCGTACTTTGCAAGATCCTCTACCTCGGACTGTGCGAAGGTGCGGATCATGATTCCGTCAAGATAACGGGACAGAACTCTTGCAGTGTCCTCGACAGGCTCACCTCGACCGATCTGAAGATCACGGGGGCTGAGGAACAGCGCCTGACCGCCAAGCTCGTATATTCCCACCTCGAAGGATACTCTCGTTCTGGTGGAGGACTTCTGGAAGATCATACCAAGGCTCTTGCCTGCGAGAATGGGACGCTTGATACCCTGCTTTCTCTCAGCCTTAAGTACGTCTGCAAGATCAAGTATTTCTGTGATTTCTACGGGCGTAAGATCACCCAGCTTAAGAAGATGTTTCATTGGTTTAATCCTTTCAATGATACCGGGGAGAACCCTTTTTGAGAAAAGGGTTCTCCCCGTACCCCTCTCCCAAAAACTTTTATATAAAAGCAGTTAGGTGTTACTTTTTCAAATTATATTACTTTGCGAAGCAAAGTTTCATTTTCTCTTCACTTTTCTCTCTTCACTCTTCACTGAGCTTTGCTCATCTCTTCCCCGATTGCCAAAACGATCTTATCCATGGCTTCTGCAAGAATATCCATGGGGATGTTCAGCGGCGGAAGGAGACGAAGCTTTGTCTTCGCCTTCAACGCAAGGACACCTTTTTCGATGAGTCTTGTGATGACTGCGCCTGCATCGCACTCAAGCTCGATACCGATCATGAGTCCGAGACCGCTGATGGACTTCACGCCCTTTACATCCGCAAGTCTCTCACGGATGTAGCTGCCCCTCTCTTTTACGCCGTCAAGCATTGCTCTGTCAAGACGGGAAAGGATCGACACCGCACCTGCGGCACAAACGGGATTCGCACCGAAGGTGGATCCGTTGGAGCCGGGAGTGAACAGAGCAGCAACCTTCTCGTTCATTACGGTGGCACCCATGGGAAGACCGCCTGCGATTCCCTTTGCGGTGGAGAAAACGTCGGGCTTCACGCCGAAGTTCATGTATGCGTAAAGCTCACCCGTACGTCCGTTACCTGTCTGCACCTCGTCGATGACGAAGAGAAGATCGTGGTCACGGCACAGTTTCTCGCATCCCTTGACGAAATCTGCATCAAGAGCGATAACGCCGCCCTCGCCCTGTACTACCTCGATCATGATGGCACAGCATTTATGCTCAGCGATGAGTGCCTCGACGGAGGAGAGATCGTTTGCATCGGCAAAAACGAACCCGGGAGTCATGGGGCAGAAATCCTTGTGGAAAACATCCTGTCCCGTTGCGGAAAGAGTGGTGATCGTTCTGCCGTGGAAGCTGTTTTTCAGGTTGATTATGGTGTAGTGCTCCGCACCGTGAGTCACCTCACCGTACTTGCGGGCAGCCTTGATGGCACATTCGTTTGCCTCTGCACCGCTGTTACAGAAGAACACACGGCTCATGCCTGTGCCCTTGCAGATGATCTCCGCAAGCTTTGCGGAAGGCTCGTTATAGTAAAGATTTGATGTGTGCTGAAGTTTTGCCGCCTGCTCGGTCACTGCGATCTGCCACTCGGGATCGCAGGCACCGAATGCGGACACGCCGATTCCCGTACCCATGTCGATGTATCTCTTGCCATCGGCATCGTACAGCTCAGATCCCATGCCCTCTACGAGAGCAACAGGGAATCTTGCATAGGTATTCGCGGCATACTTGCCGTCCAGCTCCATTATTTCATGTGAATTCATAATTTTGATCCTTTCTTTTTGCCGGGGAGATGCTTTTTCCGGAAAAAGCACCTCCCCGGACCCCTCCGCAAAAAGCTTTATACTAAAGGAAGGATAAGGTAATGCCTTTTCGATAAAATGCTTTGCAAATCCAATAGCCCGATGCTTCCACCATGGCTACAATTAAACGACGGTTTACCGTTATCACGGTATTCCTTTATCGTTGATTTCAACGGTAGTGAGAAATCAACATCTGCAGTTGCGTACAGCCACGGAAAACGAAACATGACGAAGTCAGGTTGAAGTTTTTTGGAGTGCGGGGACTTTTTTTCAAAAAGTCCCTGCGAACCGTTCTCCCCGAATTATCTTCTAAACATAGTTCCGAGACCTTCATCGGTGAGAAGCTCCATAAGAATGGAGTGAGGGATACGTCCGTCGATGATGAAGACCTTGTTCACGCCGCTGTTTATGGCATCTATGCAGCATTCGATCTTGGGGATCATACCGCCGGAGATGATGCCGCTTCTCATAAGCTCGGGAGCATCGTCCGCCTTGATGCGTCGGATGAGAGTGGAGGGATCATCCTTATCACGGAGGATTCCCGCAATATCGGTCATGGAGATAAGACACTCCGCACCGAGCTTGCCTGCGATCTTTGCTGCCGCAGTGTCTGCGTTGATATTATAGCAGTTACCCTCGGTATCGCATCCCACAGTGGAGATAACGGGGATGTAACCGTTCTCGATCACGTCTATGATAGGCTGAGGATTAATATTTGTGATCTCGCCAACGTAGCCGAGTCTTTCATCAAGAGGCTTCGCCTCGATCATGTGACCGTCCATACCGGAGAGTCCCATCGCCTTGCCGCCCTTGTTCTGCAGGAAGTTTACAAGACTCTTACCCACTTTACCCGCAAGGACCATCTGCACGATGTCCGCAGTCTCCTTATCGGTAACACGAAGTCCGTCAACAAACTTGGATTCCTTGCCGATCCGTCCGAGCATATCGGTGATCTCGGGACCGCCGCCGTGTACGAGCACTACCTTGATGCCGACCATGTGCATCAGCACGATGTCGCCCATTACGCAGTTCTTGAGATCCTCGTTTATCATGGCGTTTCCGCCGTACTTTACCACTACGATCTTGCCGTAGTATTTCTGTATGTAGGGCAGTGCCTCAACCAGCACCTCCGCCCTCTGCGCGTTATTTATATCCATAATTGTATCTTTGGCGGGGAAACCCCTTTTTGAAAAAAGTGGCTTCCCCGCACCCCTTCACCAAAAACTTTCAAATAAGTAGGAAAATAGGTACTACCTTTTCAATTAAATTGCTTTGCGGAGCAAAGCTACCATAACCCGTCGCAGACGGATTTCACCGTGCCATCGGCACGATTTCACCCGACGAAGTCGGATTTCACCTGCGCTTTGCGCAGATTTCACCGAGCCTTGCCCGCGGGGGCTTCCCCGCTTAGGTACGATAGTCTCCGTTGATCTTTACGTAATCGTAGGTCAGATCACAGCCGCGTGCGAGAGCAGACTCACTGCCCTGGCACAGGTCGATATTGATCTCGATCTCGCTCTCGGAGAGGACTACCTTTGCAACCTCCTCAGAGAAGTCGATGCCCGCACCGTTCTCGCATACTGCAAGCTCGCCTGCCGCAGACTTGAATGACAGTGCGATCTTGGTAACGTCGATGTCGGCACCGCTGTAGCCGATTGCGCAAAGCACACGTCCCCAGTTGGCGTCCGCACCGAACATTGCCGCCTTGAGAAGAGATGAGCACACCACGGACTTCGCAACAGTTCTTGCGGTAGCCTTATCGGGAGCACCTGCAACGTGACACTCAAGGAGCTTGGTCGCACCTTCACCGTCAGCC
>SVQM01000113.1 GCA_015065335.1 Oscillospiraceae bacterium
ATTGCGGAGTGTGAGAATATCACACTCGAAAACGGTGCCGCTGAGCGTATCGCAAGGATCGCTGAGGGCGGCATGAGAGATGCTGTCAGCCTGCTTGAGCTTTGCTCGGGCGGAGGTGCCGCAGTTACCGAGGAGCACGTGCATGAGGTGCTCGGTGTATCAGGGTATGCTGCCGCTTGCGATACCGCAAGAGCCGTTGCCGCAAAGGACATGCGCTCTCTCTTCAATATTGTTGCAAAGATCTCGGAAACCAAAGACATCGCCGTATACTGGCAGGAGCTTATCTCCTTCTGGCGCGATATGCTCGTTGCCAAATACGCCGAGGATTTCAGATCCTACCTTGATATAACCGAAAACGAGGCGGAAATGCTCGCCTCCGTTTCCTCATCTTTTTCGCTGGGGGCGCTTGTTTATCAGTCGGGCATTCTCGATGATGCTATGCGGACGATGGTTCGCTCACCTCAGACAAAGCGTGTTACGGCAGAGCTCGCATTTGTTAAAATGTGTCAGCCTGCTGCCGATTCTTCACCCGAGGCACTTATGGCCCGCATATCCGAGCTTGAGGATAAGGTGAAGCTTCTCAGTGCAGGTGCCGTTATTGCGGAGATACCCGCAAATTCAGGAGTTAAGACAGAAGTGAAGGCTGAGCCTGAGAATACGGCAGCCTCCGATGGCAGTGCAGCTTCGGAAAAGATCGTTGAAAGTAAGCCTGTGCCCGAGTCGGTGTCTGCCGAAAAGAAGGCTGTAAAGAACGAAGCAGTGGCATTCGGTGAATATGCTCCTGTGTCCGATATCAGCGGAGTCATTGAAAAGCTTGCAAAGACAAGCCCCATGGCAGTTGATTTCTTCCGTGAATCAAGGGTCGAGATATCGTCCGACGGACGAAAGGTGAGAGTGATCCCGCAGAACGATCTCTCCCATATGATGCTCTCCGACTCTGAGGTCCTGCGTGCGATATCGGAGGCATTCCTGCTTTCGGGTGTGTGCAGTGCAGTTCCCGATGTGAGCATAGAAAAGGCTGTGAAGACTAAAAAGGCATCTCCCGCAGATGATCTTTTCGGCCTGTAATTTGTTATGTGTTCGCCTGTGGCGATATCATATAGAAAATCGTAAATACTGTTAAGGAGATACCAAAATGAAAGCAAGACTTCCCAAGGGAATGGGCGGCGGCCCTACCGATATGAACGGAATGATCAAGCAGGCTCAGAAAATGCAGGAGGAAATGGCTGCGCTTCAGGATGAGCTTGATACAAAGGAATATGAGATCAAGGCAGGCGGCGGCGCCGTTACCGTTAAGATCAACGGTAAGTCCGAGATCCTGAATATCGAGATCGATCCCGAGATCGTGGATCCCGATGATATCGAGACTCTCCAGGACATCCTTGTTGCAGGTGTAAATGAGGCGATCAAGATGGTGAATGAGACAAACTCAAGCGAGATGTCCAAGATCACCGGATCTCTCAGTATGCCCGGCCTGTTCTGATAAATAGCTGAATATATTGAGCAGATCGAGCGACTTTCGGATCATTTTCGCAGACTTGACGGCATCGGGAGAAAGAGTGCGCTTCGCATGGCGTTCTCAGTGCTTGATATGTCTGAGGATGATGTTAGGGAATTTGCAAACGCTCTCGTTGCCGTAAAGACCGACATCGGGTACTGTCCCGAATGTCAGAATATATCAGCAGGCGGACTTTGCCCCGTGTGTGAGGATCCCGAGCGTGACCGCAGTCAGATCTGCGTGGTCGAGGATTTCCGTGCCGTTGCCGCCGTCGAGCGAGCAAAAGGCTATAAAGGACTCTATCACGTGCTTCACGGATCAATATCTCCGATGAAGGGTATCGGTCCCGATGATCTGACGGTAAAAGAGCTTCTTCACCGTCTGAACGGCGGGGAAGTGACCGAGGTCATCCTTGCAACGAATCCCACGGTAGAGGGCGAGACTACGGCCATGTATCTCTCTCGACTCATCTCACCTCTCGGCATACGGACGAGCCGTATAGCAAACGGAGTTCCCGTTGGCGGTGACCTCGAATATACCGATGAGATAACGATGAGACGTGCAATAGAGGGCAGATACGACCTCTGATCCTCCGAAAATCGACAAATTTTGTGCTTGTTTACAAAATATGATATAATTTCCACTCAAATATGACTATAATATTTGAGGCTTGCGAAATTTCGGCGTTTTTTGCCGGATTTTGCATTTTAATTCCGTACCTGCGCAGTCATGCGTGAAAATAAAAATAAGGAAAGGGAGGAAAAGACCGCAAATTGCGGTCTGGAAGAAATCTTGGAAAGATTATTTGAATATCTCAAGAGAAGTCTGAAAATCGCCTACAAGAGTATCTTCTTCAATTTCAAGCAGTACATATACTTCTTTATCGCACTGCTTATTGTTCAGATGTTCTACGGCATCATGACTATCTCAGCTTACAACAACGAAACTGTTGAGCGTGATTCCGCAATTCAGGAGTACAACTACGATATCATGCTCTCTCAGCTTAGCGATGCGCAAAAGAATCATATCGTAGAGTACGGTGGATCTTCATTTACAGGTGACCGTTATTACGAGATCGTCGGTGAGCCTGTCAAGAGTGATGCAGACGTGGATCCTTACTATGATGTCCGCATAGCATTTACAGGTGAGGATTCATCAGAGAGCCTTGCAAAGTTCAAGACTCAGTATTACGACAAGGATAACAAGTCCGGCTCTCTTCTTGAGGTTCCCGGCGGAAACCCTGACTTCTTCTATTATGAGTCACCCCGTATACAGATCGAGTCAAACATCATCGCGAGCAATGCATCATACTGGGCGATCTCCGGACTGCTTCTCGCGCTGTCTATCTTCCTTATGACTTCACTGTACAACATCCGTGTGAACCAGTATAAGTTCACTTACGGTGTGTATATGACATACGGTGCAGACTTCAAGAAACTGTTCGGTACCGCGTTCTGGGAGATGTTCATGATCTCCTGTATAACCTTCATACCGTCGGTAATTCTCTCCACGGTAGTGGTTTATCTGATATACCTGCCCTCCGGATTCGCTTTTGCGTTCAATCCTCTCGTATTCCTGCAGGTGTTCATCTTCAGCCTTATCGTTGTTCTGTTTGCCGTGTTCTTCCCCATGCGTATCATGGCTATCCGTCAGCCTATGTCGCTGATCGTAACTCAGGACAACTCCAACCTCGTTATCTCCCCAAAATATTCCATCAACGTATTCAAGAAGAAGTTCCCCACAAAGTACGAGCTGTATTCTGCATGGCGTTTCCGTAAGTACAGCGTGAACCTGCTTGCCACAGCGATCGTGTTCTGTGCGTTCTTTATCATGGGACTTTACCTCGCAAACATCTACACCACTGACCTCGAGTACAACCGTCCCGACTTCAAGATCGATCTTGAGGAGTCCTTCATGGAGTACAGTGATGATATGAGCGAAGAGCTTTACGCCATTGAGGGTATCGATGCCGTTCAGGTTGCAGATAACTCCATGGAGGCATCCGATCTTGCATCTCACATCCTTGTTGACAAGTCCGATGTCAAGTTCCTTGCATCAGGTGTTGTAAACTACAAGGGTACCGGTTACAAGGGTGATGGCGATATGAGAGCTTGCAGCTCCGTTGTCTACAATGCAACCGATGCCGAGCAGATCAAGGTTCTCGAGACCTTCTACAATTACGAGGGCGATCTCAACTCTATCGCAAACGAGAAGACCGTCATCATCGGTGACTCTATCTCCAATATTACTACCTTTAAGTATGAGGTAGGCGATAAGATCTGGGTTGCAAAGAAGACCGGCGGCGCCGGAGTTGATTCAAACCTCACCGGAGCTCAGCTCCTCCGTGCACAGATCGAGAAGTTCAAGTACTCCTACGAGGAGTACACCATCGGTGCTATCCTTACCGATATTCCTTCCGGTGATATGCCTATTTTCTTCAATGAGACAGATTACAAGAGCGTTACCGGAAAGCCTGCTGAGGCTTATAAGCTCAACATCTACATCGATCAGACTCTCGAGGGTGAGGCACTTGCCAAGGTCGATGAGGACATCCGTGCATGGGGCCGTGACTACGGTAACGTAAGTGTTGAGAATACATATCAGGTATCCAGAAACAGCGTAGCATACGATAAGCATAACAATGAGCTTTATATCTGTATCTCCATCCTGCTTCTCGGAATTTCACCTATCATGTGGTTCTTCTCACAGTCACTGTACTACATGAAGCGTGAGTCTGAGTTCAACATCCTCCAGGCTATGGGTGCTATGGTAAAGGAGATCCGTCAGATCTACGTTCAGGGCGGTCTTATCATGGCAGGCCTGTCACTTGTAGTCAGCTTCGTGCTCAGCTTCCTCGGAAGCTACGGACTGTTCTACGTCTACAACGTTCTTATGCCTTACTTCAGCGGTGAGAATGTGCGCTATGCATTCTATATGCCTTGGTACGCACTTCTCATAAGCATCGTTGTATCTGTAGGATGTGGATTCCTTTCCGCATATCTCCCCTTCAAGAGTTACATCAAGAACCGTGCTACCCTTGAGAACGGTGGCGCCGGCGGAAGCGATGACTGATCTGCCGATAACTAAATTACAGAAAGAAAAGGATTTGAGAAAATGGCTGAATATATGCTTCAAACTGAGAGCGTGATCAAGCAGTACAAGCAGTCCGACTCTGTTATTACCGCTGTAAATCGCGCCAGCATCAAAGTAGAAAAGGGCGAATTCGTCGCTATCATCGGTACTTCCGGTTCCGGTAAGTCCACCTTCCTTCACATTTGTGCAGGTCTTGACAGACCCGACGCAGGTCACGTATTCATCAACGGTACCGAGATCACAAAGCTCGGTCACGATGCACTCGGACGTTTCCGCGGCGAGAACATGGGATTCATCTTCCAGAAGCACAACCTTATCCCCCAATTTACCGCGCTTGAAAATATCCTTATTCCTACTATGATGTGTAATAAGGCTGACATGGAATACCAGGAGAACCTTCGTCACCTCGTTGAGACTCTTGACCTCGGTGAGCGTCTGAATCACCTTCCCAGTGAGCTGTCCGGTGGTCAGCAGCAGCGTGTTGCTATCGCACGTGCACTTATCAACAACCCCGACATTATCATGGCTGACGAGCCTACCGGTGCTCTTGACCGTAAGAACGCCGATGAGGTTCTGAACCTTCTCTTCAAGACAAGAGAGGAGTTTGGAATGACTCTCGTAATGGTTACTCACGACCTTGCTATCGCAGACAGAGCGGACCGTATCTTCCGTATGGATGCCGGTGAGCTTAAGCTTGAGCGTGATTACATCTCCGGAAACAAGAAGACTGCGGAGTATTGATTGACGAATAATCCAAAACAGCCCGGATACTCTCCGGGCTGTTTGAACGATTTGAAACTTTCTGTGCGCGAAAATACATTGGGATTTCTCGCGTGATACAGTGCAAGAGGTTTATATGCAGAACGATATACTTGATCTTATAAAAGAGAAGCGAAACGGAATGTCCAAGGGTCACCGTTTGGTCGCGGACTATCTTCTTGAGCATTTTGATTCTGCCGCATACATGACTGCGCAGGCACTCGGTGTTGCAGCGGGAGTTTCTGAATCCACAGTGGTTCGTTTTGCCGCTGAGCTTGGACTCGACGGTTATCCAGAGCTTCAACAGCGGATCCAGGATGCGTCACGCCACAGGCTTACGTCTGTTCAGAGGATCAGGCTCTCTGAGTCAAGACTCGGTGACGATATTCCGGGAGGTGTGCTCACATCCGATATGGAAAAGATCCGTTACACGATGGAACATCTGTCTCGCGACAGCTTTAACCGTGCTATGGATGCCATTGACGGTGCGGGTAATATCTATATTACCGGAGTGCGCTCATCGGCTGCACTTGCTCAGTTTTTGTATTACTATTTCGATATCATCTACGATAACGTTAAGTTTATCAGATCATCCGGGGGTAGTGAAATATTCGAGCAGCTTATGAAGGTGGGAGAAAACGATGTGATGATCGCGATTAGTTTCCCGCGATATTCCTCGAATATTGCAAAAGCGGCGGACTTCGCCGCGTCAGCGGGAGCAAAGGTCATCGCAATAACAGACAGTGCCTCTTCGCCTATCGCAACACATGCCGCAGAAGTGCTGACCGCAAGAAGTGACATGGCGTCTTTTGCGGATTCGCTTGTGGCACCTCTCAGCATCATCAACGCAATGGTGGCCGCGGTGTCGATGCGCAGTCACGATGAGGTGGCGGCACGTCTGCGGCGTCTCGAGGAGATCTGGGACGAATACGACGTTTACGAGAAGAACAGCTGATGGAGTGCTTTGAGCCAAGACGCGTGCTGGTGA
>SVQM01000114.1 GCA_015065335.1 Oscillospiraceae bacterium
ATTGTCCTCCCATAACCGAGAATTACGATGGCGTGGGACTTGTGCCTGATGTGCCGGTGGAGATAGATGAGGCTCTGAAGGACAAGAATTTCTACAAATACACAGACAGTGAGGACAATCAGCTCCGAGCTGCCGCCGCAACCTTTGAATAAACCGGGGCTGCGTGAGTATAATGTAATCGGGATAAATTCCGAAATTTTGAAAAATTGAGAGCGCAAAGCGCGAAAGGATAATCATCATGGAAAACGAAAAGAGAACTCAGTATACCGAGGAAGGTTTTGAGAAACTGGTCACAGAGCTTGAAGCTCTCAAGGCACGCAGACCTGAGATCAAGGCTGCGATCGCAGAGGCAAGAGCCTTCGGAGACCTCTCCGAGAACAGCGAGTACGATGAGGCGAAGAATGAGCAGGCTAAGGTGGAGTCACGTATAGCTGAGCTTGAGTATCTCATCAACCACGCAGAGATCATTAAAGAGGATCAGTATAAGTCAGGCGTTGTAAACATAGGAACTCTCGTTAAGGTGTTCGATGTAGCGGAGGATGAGGAGATCGAGTACTCCATCGTCGGCCCCAATGAGGCAAATCCCCTCATGGGAATGATCTCCGATCAGAGCCCTATCGGACGTGCTCTTATCGGTAATAAGGCAGGCGATGAGGTAACTGTTGAAACTCCCGGTGGAGAGATGAAGTTCAAGATCCTTGAGGTTCAGAGAGCAAAGCCCGCTAACTGATTTCATATAATGACTCCGAGAAAGGATTTGGAAAATGAGCGAGAACATAAATGAGAATGTAGCTGCTCCCGAAATAAACTACAGCGAGCAGGCAAAGATAAGACGTGAGAAGCTTGCGGGACTGCAGGCTGAGGGAAAAGATCCCTTCGTTATTACAAAATTTGATGTAACACACCACAGCACCGATATCAAGGAGAACTTCGATTCTCTTGAGGATAAGGATGTTGTTATTGCGGGACGTATGATGTCCAAGAGAGTCATGGGTAAGGCATCCTTCTGTAATGTGCAGGACCTTCCCGGAAATATCCAGTGCTATGTTGCCAGAGACAGCCTCGGTGAGGAGGAGTATAAGGCATTTAAGAAGCTGGATATCGGTGATATCGTGGGTATCGCAGGTAAGGTGTTCAAGACCAAGACAGGAGAGGTCTCTGTTCATGCAGAGAAGGTTACTCTCCTCTCCAAGAGTCTTCAGGTGCTCCCCGAGAAGTATCACGGGCTCAGTAACGTGGATATGCGTTATCGCCAGAGATATGTGGATCTTATCACAAATCAGGAGTCCAAGGATACCTTTGTTAAGCGCTCCAAGATCATCTCTGCAATCAGACATTACCTCGACGGACAGGGGTTTTTGGAAGTAGAGACTCCCATGCTCGTTTCAAATGCGGGCGGTGCGGCAGCAAGACCTTTCGACACCCACTTCAATGCACTTGATCTTGATGTAAAGCTCCGTATCTCTCTTGAGCTCTACCTGAAGAGACTTATCGTCGGAGGAATGGAGAGAGTTTACGAGATCGGACGTGTGTTCCGTAATGAGGGACTTGATACCCGTCACAACCCCGAGTTTACTCTCATGGAGCTGTATCAGGCGTATACCGATTACCACGGAATGATGGATCTCACCGAGAATATGTTCCGCTATGTGGCAAAGGAGGTTCTCGGTACCACTACCATCGTTTATAACGGAGTGGAGATGGACCTCGGTAAGCCCTTTGAGAGGATCACTATGATCGATGCGGTAAAGAAGTACGCAGGTGTTGACTTCAATGAGATACACACTCTTGAGGAGGCACAGGCGGCTGCAAAGGCTCACGGAGTTGAGTTTGAAAAGCGTCATAAGAAGGGCGATATCCTTAATCTGTTCTTTGAGGAATTTGTTGAGGATAAGCTCATTCAGCCTACATTCGTAATGGATCACCCCATCGAGATATCTCCCCTTACCAAGAAGAAGCCGGAGAATCCCGAGTACGTAGAGCGTTTTGAGATGTTCATGAACGGTTGGGAGATGTGCAACGCATATTCCGAGCTTAATGATCCCATCGACCAGAGAGAAAGGTTCAAGGCGCAGGAGGAGATGCTCGCACAGGGTGACGAGGAGGCAAATACCACCGATGAGGACTTCCTCTATGCACTTGAGCTTGGTATGCCTCCCACGGGTGGTATCGGCTACGGCATCGACCGTATGACCATGCTCTTTACCGACAGCGCATCTATCAGAGACGTGCTGCTGTTCCCCACAATGAAGCCTCTCGATTAAGAAAAGTCCAAAAAACCCTTTATTTATGCGGGTTTTCTCGATACAAAATTCAAGCCTTTACCACTCCGGTGGTAAGGGCTTGCTCTTTTTTGAAGGATTTTTATGAAGAAAAACCTACTTGGCTTCATTGTTGAAACTGCCCTGAATTATTAAATGCCCTTATAATACATAAATAAATAAGGGCAAATTTGTGCAAACTATTGACAATACCCTTATTTTATGTTATCGTTTAAGGGAAAGCGAGGTTGATAAGGGAATGAGAACGTTCAATTACTCGGCGATCAAGGAACAAAAATGGGATTCTGAGGTCATGGGACTTGTTGCCGCTATTTATAAAGAATCAGGACGTCAAGAACTGTATCTGAAGCAGAAGCCCGGGGAGCTTGAAAAGCTGGTCGAGATTGCAAAGGTGCAGAGCACCGAGGCATCCAATGCCATTGAGGGCATCGTTACGACCAACACCCGTATCAAGCAATTGGTAGAGGATAAGACAACGCCACGCAACCGTGATGAGCAGGAGATTGCCGGATACCGTGATGCTCTTGCCATTATTCACGACAGCTTTGACGCCATTCCGATATCCAAGAACTATATTCTTCAGCTTCATAAGATCATGTACAGCCATATGAACAATCCTATGGCGGGTCTTACAAAGAACGTGCAGAACTATATCAGTACATCCTATCCCGACGGTCGCACCGAGATTCTGTTCACGCCTCTTTCGCCCTTTGAAACGCCCGAAGCACTTGACCGCATTTGTGAGGAATATAATAAAGTCATCGGTAATTTCGAGGTCGAGCCTCTGATTGCCATACCGATTTTCATTCATGACTTTTTGTGCATCCATCCCTTTAACGACGGTAACGGCAGAATGAGCCGACTGCTTACCACTCTTCTTTTGTATCGCAGTGGCTTCCCGATTGGTAAGTATATTTCCCTTGAAGCAAAGATCGCTAAGAACAAGGACCTCTACTATGATGCGCTGAACAGATCACAGCACGGTTGGCACGATGGAACTGAGGACGCAGTACCGTTTATAAAATATCTGCTCGGAACCATTCTTGCCGCTTATAAGGACTTTGGCGACCGCTTTGCCATTGTGGAAGAAAAGCTTCCCGCCGTCGAAATGGTACGCAAGGCAACGCTTAATAAAATCGGACGTTTCACCAAGCAAGATATACGTGAGCTGTGTCCGTCGCTCAGCATTAGCTCGGTTGAAGGTGCACTTCGTAAGATGGTCGCCGCAGGTGAGCTGAAACGTGAGGGCAACGGAAAAGCGACTTGCTATTTTAGATTAAAATAAATACTTGATGACGAAAAAAACTCTCTGCCGATTTCTCAGTAGAGAGTTTTTGTTATATTGTCGATCAGTCTTCTTCTAACAACTTAGAAGGGGATATTTTTAATACCTGTGCGATCTTGAATAAGGTCTCAAGCGAGACACCACGTACTGTGCCGGGACCTTCTACTTGCCCTACGAAGTTTACGCTTTTATCAATAAGTTCCGCAAAGTATTCTTGAGTGTAACCGGCTTTCTTTCGGTAATAGGCAATTTTCAAACCTAAGGTTATATATTTATCAGCAAACTCTGTTTTCATCATTGCGCCTCCCTTTATATAAATAGTTTACAGGGAAACAAAGCAAATTATAACTTTTGCAAAGTAAATGATTATTTACTTTGAGTCAATAATAATGTATAATAGATGAGGGATCATTTACTTGGAGTGAAAGAAAATGAAGAATTACACCTGCTGCTTTTTTGGTCACAGAACCATAAACGAAACCGACGAACTGAGGACGAAGCTCATCGCAATCATCGAAAAACTGATCACGGACGAAAAAGTCGATACCTTCCTGTTCGGGAGCAAATCGGAGTTTGACCGCCTGTGCCTTGAGCTCGTGACCAAATTAAAAGAAAAATACCCGCACGTAAAACGGATCTACGTGCGGGGAGAGCTTTCGGTCATCAACGACGATTATAAAGTGAACCTTTTTAAATACTGTGGGACATCTGTTATCACGAAGATATTCAGAAGATTTTTGGCTATTTATAAATTATTTTTGTTCTTTAAGATCTTGTCGGGGAACACTGCTGCGTTAATTAAATCTGCAGGATCAACTTCCAAAGCATCAGCAATGTTGAAGAATACATCTAACGAGAAAGGCCGAACAAGCCCCGGTGCTTCTATGGCACTAATGTGTGAACGGCTGACATTTGATTTTTCAGCTAATTGCTCCTGTGACATGCCACGCATTTTACGAAGTGCGGCAATAGCAATACCCAACTGAATAAATCTATCTCTATTTTTAAAATCTATCTGTTTGCTCATTTGTTATTCACCAGCCTCTCTGTATATAATTATACTTTTTCCGCTTTTGTTTGACTGTATTCGTTATAGAGCACTTGACTAATATATAGAGCAAAAGTATAATAATGAGAGATAATGCGTGGAATGCAGAGCATTAAACTTTTGAAGTGAGGCAAATTTATGCACGAAAATACCTGTTGCTTTTTTGGTCACAGAACCATAAACGAAACCGACGAACTGAGGACGAAGCTCACCGCAACCATTGAAAAACTGATTACGGACGAAAATGTTGACACCTTCCTGTTCGGGAGCAAATCGGAGTTTGACCGCCTGTGCCTTGAACTCGTGACCAAATTAAAAGAAAAATACCCGCACGTAAAACGGATCTACGTGCGGGCGGAATATCCCAACATTACCGATGATTATAGGGCATATCTGCTAAGATTCTACGACGATACCTATTATCCCGAAAAGCTCCGCAGAGCAGGCAGAGCTGCCTACGTCGAGCGCAATTACGAGATGATAAATAACAGTAAATACTGCATCGTATATTACGATGAAATGAGCGTTCCTGTCTCCCGCAAAAGCGGGACGAAGACGGCACTGGAGCATGCTATGAGATCAGATAAACAAATTATCGTATTTCCCCATTTGAAATATCCGATTGAATAATCAGAAAGATTGTGGTATAATGTTTTTAGATATAATCATACAGAGGTGAGTGTATGTTTGATTTCACGGGTAAGGTAGCCGTGGTCACGGGCGGTGCAAGAGGTATAGGAAGGTGTATCTCAGAGAGATTTGCCGAGGCGGGCGCATCTGTGTGCGTTATTGATCTTCTCCAAAATGATTATTTTGTGGGGGATATTGCAGACAGGGAAACACTTGAAAGGTTCGCAGAAAAGGTGATCTCGGACTATGGTCGTGTGGACTATCTTATAAATAATGCCGCACCGAAGATGTGCGGTATTACCGAGGGATCTTATGAGGATTTTGAGCATGCTCTGAAAGTGGGTGTGACAGCTCCTTTTTATCTGTCAAAGCTATTTATGCCGTATTTTGTAAAAGGCGGTTCAATCGTGAACATCTCATCCTCAAGAGATCGCATGAGTCAGCCTGAGACCGAGAGTTATACGGCCGCCAAGGGTGGGATATCTGCACTTACACATGCTCTTGCGGTGAGCCTTTGTGGAAAGGTGCGAGTGAATTCCGTATCTCCGGGATGGATAGATACGGCGTACAGAATGCACGAAGGTGCCGATGCGGTACAGCAGCCTGTGGGACGTGTGGGGGTCCCTGCCGATATTTCAAATATGGTGCTCTATCTTTGCTCGGATATGGCAGGATTTATTACAGGCGAGAATATCTGTATCGACGGCGGAATGACCAGGCAGATGATATATCACGGAGATTTCGGCTGGATACTTGATAAAAATAAATAAACGGAGGAATATATGATGTATAGAAAATTATTAGCACTTTTTCTTGCGGTTGTGCTCTGCTTGTCCTTTGCGGGATGTGATGAAGGCAAAAAAGGCGGAGATACTACAACTACCACCACCACGACGACCACTGATACAACCACGACCACTGCTGACACTGTGACAAGCACCACTCTCCCTGCAGTTGATCCCGACAAGCAGGGTACCGGTTCAACACCGCTTCTCTACAAGGTCACTGACGGGGACG
>SVQM01000115.1 GCA_015065335.1 Oscillospiraceae bacterium
CGTACTGACCTGCCATCTTTTTGTTCTTATATACTCTCGAAGGACTGGAACATGCGCCCATAGAACCAACCTGACGGTGTACAGGACCTGTACCGTGAGTCATTCTGAGTCTGTGGTTGTTCCATCTCTTGATTACGCCGGTGAATCCACGACCCTTTGTAGTGCCTGTGATGTCGACCTTCTCGCCTGCGGCGAAGGTATCGACGGCCACTACGTCGCCTGCATTCATGCTCTCAGCATCATCAAGACGGAATTCCTTGAGATGTCTTGCAGGAGTTACACCTGCCTTCGCGAAGTGTCCCTTCATGGGCTTGTTCACGAGCTTTTCACGCTTCTCGCCAAATGCGAGCTGCACTGCAGAGTAGCCGTCGGTCTCGACAGTCTTCTTCTGCACTACGGGACAAGGACCTGCTTCAATTACTGTTACAGGGATCACAAGTCCGGTTTCGTCGAAGATCTGGGTCATACCCAGCTTCTTTCCGATGATTCCTTTTTTCATCTTTATTCCTCCTGAAGGTTATTGGTTGGTGACTCTTTTCTACCGGATAGCCGTTCCGGCATCATCAACATGACCTTTCCGCCATCAAGCAATGGCCGGTGACCTGGCTCATCTTCCGAAACTGTTGGGTGGCCTCGGAGAGGCATCAGGATTTTGGCGCTGCGCTCTGTACGGTGGATAAGTTTGGCTTTCGGTGCGATCGTCTTATATAAGGAAGACTTATCTGAGATCGATATCTACACCGGCGGGGAGCTCAATGTTCATAAGTGCCTCTACGAGCTCCTTAGAGGGCTTTTTGATCTCAACCAGACGCTTGTGAGTGCGCTGCTCAAACTGCTCACGGCTGTCCTTATACTTGTGAACAGCACGAAGGATCGTGATGATCTCCTTCTCAGTGGGAAGCGGAATGGGACCGGAAACCTCGGCGCCATTTCTCTTAGCAACCTCTACGACCTTAGCCGCTGCAGCATCAGCGAGTGTGTGCTCGTAGCTCTTCAGTCTGATTCTGACCTTGTCATTTACTGCCATCCTAATATTACCTCCTGTTTTTCTTTGATGAGAGGAGAACACGCCGTCGGGTGTTTCTTCTCCGCCCTTAATTATTCCGGAACCCGCAGCATACAGGATCCGGCCTTCCGGATGGATAACACCGACGTGTCACCTTGCCCGAATCGTAACGGTATCGGACACATCATAACGAAAATTCCCCGTCCTCAGCAGTATTGAGAACAGCAACCTCTCGCATGACTACACATCAAGCCTTATAATTTTACCATAATTATTCTTATATTGCAACAATATCTCGCAAATTTGACTTCATTTTGCCATGTAGAATTTTACACAATTTCCACATGACATTTTTGTGCTACTTGCACAATCATTGAGGAAATAGCTTTATTATGGGAATTTATTTCATAAAGTTACATTTTTAATATTGAAGTACAGTACAAAATGTGGTATCATAAATATTAGCTATAAATATATAAAAGGAAGCGTTTGAAAACATGAATAAAATTGTCAAATACACCCTGACCGTAGCTGTTGCGTTGACGTTCATCATCACGATCATAGCATCTGTGTTCAGCTACATTGCAATGACTCAAAGCTTTGACCATACACTTGGTTATTTTGATGTCGGCTCCGTCGCTGCCGCAACAGCATTGTACCTGCCGCTGGCAGTTCCGGTAATAGCAGTAATAGCCTGTATTATCATACGCAAGAAAGTTTCATTCAAGGATTCCCCTGCAGCAGGGATCCCTACCGTATTCACATCAGTTCTTACGGGACTTCTTATGATCGCCGGTGCTTATTTTACATTCTCCGGTGAGGGGGCACTCACAAAGCTTGATATTGGTATAATAATTACCGCTGTCATCAGTGCAGTTTATTTTATACTTCTGCCCTTCTTCGGAAGCAAGTCTTTCATGCTTTTCCTTTCATTCGCCCCCGCTCTTTGGGCAGCATTCAGACTTCTTGATGAGTATTTCCGTGTAGGTGCACCGATAAATTCTCCTATCCGCACGATCAATCTTACCATGTTCGCATTTCTTCTTCTGTTTTTTGCAGAGGAGATCAGATTCGGTATCGATAAGCAGTCCGTAGGCGGCTATTATTTCTTTATCCTTTCAGCGATCGCATTTACCGGATGTGCAACCTTCCCGAAGCTCATTATTATCTTCACAAACAATGCAGACTTCAATTTTGGCTTTATCGAGTGGTGTCTCGGAGCAGCTGTATTCATGTTCCTGCTTGCAAGACTTGCAGCCCTTCCCGCAATTATTGAGGACAAATCTGACAGCACGGCGGATATTGCCGCTGATGAGATTTGCACCGATGAAGCAGATCACCTCACCGAGGATCCCGTCTCTGACGCATCCGTTATCTCTGAAACCTCTGATAATTCCGAATCTGACGAAGATCAGTAATATGAGAAAGGTTTGATCAGATCAATGAAAACAAGACACATATTCATCTCAGCTATACTTTTAATCGTGATGATCGTTTCTTGCTGTATCACATCGGTCGCCGCTATACCCGAACCATCTGAATCTTTTTATGTGTACGATGAGGCAGATGTTATCTCCGAAGAATCAGAGAAACACATCGTTTCCATGAACAAAAAGCTGGAGCAAGCCACAGGTGCACAGATCGTCATTGCCGCCATTAAAACCACAAACGGCGAATCCATAAAAGAATATGCAGAAAAGATGTACACCGAATGGGAAATCGGTGATTCCGATAAGCTGAACGGTCTTCTCGTTCTTCTTGTCATCGACGATGATAATTATTGGATCATGCCCGGAACCGGCATCGACGACAAGCTGACATTAAAGGAAATAAAAGCTCTGTTCGATAATTACCTTGAGCCTTATTTCAAGGAAAAGGATTACGACAGAGGTGCCATCACTTTTTTTGATAAGCTGCTTGTTGAGTTTGAAGGAATATATGACATAAAGCTCGACAATGTTACTGTAGATGATGGTTCCGGAATCGGAACTGTTATACTTATAATCTTCATTATTGTTTTAGCAGTTGCAGTCCTCGGTTTTATTGTCTTCGTCATAGTCCGTAATATATCATATAGCAAATATCGGGTTGGGACACGCAAGCCTGCTGTAAAGATTCCTCCCGAAGCAAGAGCAAACCAGCCTCCGAGGATAGCACCAAGCGGCACTATGCCGAGGCAGAACGGTACTATGCCGAGGCAGAACGGTACTATGCCGAGACAGAACGGTACTATGCCGAGACAGAACGGCGCTATGCCGAGACAGAACGGCGCTATGCCGAGGCAGAACGGTACTATGCCGAGACAGAACGGTGCTATGCCGAGACAGAATGGTGCTATGCCGAGACAGAACGGTACTATGCCGAGACAGAACGGTACTATGCCGAGACAGAACGGTACTATGCCGAGGCAGAACGGTACTATGCCGAGACAGAACGGCGCTATGCCGAGACAGAATGGCGCTGTGCCGAGGCAGAACGATAATTACCGAAACTAAACAGTATATAAATAAAGAAAAGGATCATACAATGGCATCACTGAGTGCAAAAGATATTTGCTTCAGTATAGGAACAAGAGATATTCTTCGAGGTATCTCTTTTTCTATAGAAGTCGGTGACAGACTCGCAGTAGTTGGAGTAAACGGTGCAGGAAAAAGTACACTTCTCAGAATAATCGCAGGCGAGTATGAAGCTACGGGCGGAGAGATATTCACCTCTGCCGGTGCATCCATCGGCTTCATGGAGCAGGACATGGATTTTAACATAATCGCTCCTACTTATGATAACTCTCCGGTGGACGAAACTGTTCTTGGGCAGATGTATGCCGCCTTCCCGAAGCTGATCGAATGGGAAAGGGAGATGGCGGAGCTTGAGGACGCTACTCTCGAAGGCGGAGACACAGCCGCAAAAGCAGGCGAAAGACTTGCGAAGGTCAGCACATGGTACGCCGACGAGGGCGGACTGCAGTACAAGTCACGCTGCAAGAGCTTTCTCGTAAGACTTGGTTTCACTGAAGATTTTCACAGTGTTCCCGTCACCTCCCTCAGCGGCGGAGAAAGAACGAGACTTACTCTTGCAAGACTTCTTGCATCGGAGCCTGATATCCTCATGCTTGACGAGCCTACGAACCATCTTGATGCCGACACTCTCGTGTGGCTTGAGGGGCATCTTTCCACATACAAAAAGACGCTGATCCTCGTCAGCCATGACAGATATTTTCTTGACCGTGTAACCAACAAGACTCTGGATATCGAGCATGGGGAATGTCGCTTATATAAAGGCTCATACTCGGAATTTGCAGAAAAGAAAAAAGCTCTCCGTGCGGCTGAGGAAAAGAAGTATGCGCTCCAGCAAAAGGAGATAGCACGCCTTGAGGCATTCATTGAGAATCAGCGACGTTGGAACAGAGAGCGTAACATCATTGCCGCAGAAAGCCGAATGAAGGCCATCGACCGAATGGAAAAGGTAGATAGGCCGAAGGATGCGCCCAAGGGGATCAGCTTTTCATTCACTGCGGCATCCGAAAGCGGAAACGATGTGCTTGCAGTAAAGAAGGTAAAGATGGGATTCGGAGAGCGTACTCTTTTTGAGGATCTCTCCTTTGAAGTAAAAAAAGCCGAGAGAGTGTTCATTCTCGGTCCTAACGGTTGCGGAAAATCCACTCTCATCAAGCTACTTATGGAAAGGCTTTTCCCCATCTCGGGTAGGATCGATTACGGTTATAATGTGGAGATCGGTTACTACGATCAGGAGAACCAGAATCTCTCCCCCGGCAAAACGGTGCTTGAGGAGCTTTGGGACGCATATCCTGCGTCAACGCAGACGGAGCTTCGCTCCATTCTTGCGGCTTTCAATTTCCGTGGGGATGATATTGAGAAAAAAGTCTCGGTTCTCAGCGGCGGTGAGCGAGCAAGGCTGACACTTGCTAAGCTGATCTTGTCAAGGATGAATCTACTGATCCTCGACGAGCCGACGAACCATCTTGATATTTCATCACGTGAGGCACTTGAAGAAGCACTAACCGAATTCGGCGGAACGGTGATCTCCGTCAGCCATGACCGATATTTCATCCGCAAGCTTGCAACAAGGCTTCTCATATTTGATGCAAGCGGCAAAGTCACCGACTATCACGGAACTTATGATGAGTATATGCATCATCTCGAAGAGATGAAGAACTACGCCGATGCTCCTGCGGAATATGTACCTCAGCAGGAACGTGCATCATCGGGCAAGGATGCTTACCTTGAACGAAAGAAGGAAGCGGCAGAGCTTCGCAAGCTGGAAAAGCGAAAACGTGACGTTGCCACCGAGATCGAAAAGCTTGAAGCAAGACTCGTCGAGCTAACCGATGAGCTGTCACAGTGCGGCTCGGATTACATGAAAGCCGCAGAGCTTGAGGACGAGCGTATCACAGTAGAGGACAGGCTTATGCAGCTCTACGAGGAAGAAGAGAATTTTTAACAGATTTATTTGACGGGGAGGGTGCTTTTGGACAAAAGCGCCCTCCCCGTACCCCACCCGCAAAAACTTTTATACTAAAAACAAGGTATAGTAAAACCAAAATCTAACGGTTTAAGCTATACCTTGTTATGCTTTTATTCAAAAGTTTTTGGGGAAGAGCGCGAGAAACCCCTTTTCTCAAAAAGGGGTTTCTCGCATGTATAAATCCATATCTTATTTAGCTACAATATTAACGATCTTGCCGGGGACGTAGATCTCCTTGACGATGGTCTTACCGTCCAGTGCAGCGGCGATCTTCTCATCAGCCTTAGCAGCAGCGATAGCGGTAGCCTGATCTGCATCAGCAGCAATAGAGATAGTACCCTTCAGCTTACCGCAGATCTGCACAGCGATCTCGATCGTCGCATCAACAGTCTTCGCCTCATCGTACTCGGGCCATCCTGCAAGTGCAAGGAGTCCCTTACCGCCAAGCTGTTCCCAGATCTCCTCACAGAGGTGAGGTGCATAGGGACAAAGGAGTGCTGCAAAGGTCTTCAGCTCATCGGTGGTAAGAGTGCCGTGATCGTAGATCTCGTTGATCAGTGCCATCATTGCGGCAATACCGGTGTTGAACTTCATCTCCTCGATGTCGGAGGAGACCTTCTTGATAGTCTTGTGGAATGCAGACTCAAGCTCAGGAGTAACACCCGTTCCCTTAACGATATCCATA
>SVQM01000116.1 GCA_015065335.1 Oscillospiraceae bacterium
TATGCCGCACGACTGAAGGAATCCAACCTTCTTGACTTTGATGATATCATCATGCAGACCGTGCTTATGCTGAAAAATTCTCCCGAACTGAGAGAAAAGCTGCAGCAGAGATTCCGTTATGTTTGTGTTGATGAGTTTCAGGACACAAATGAAGCACAGCTTGAGCTGACAAAGCTTCTTTCAGGCGGTTATAACAATGTTATGGTCGTAGGCGATGATGACCAGAGCATCTACCGCTTCAGAGGTGCTACCATTGAAAATATTCTGCAGTTTGACAGCATGTTCGACGGTGTTAAAGTCATAAAGCTGGAACAGAATTACCGTTCCACAAAGACTATCCTTGATGCTGCCAACGGTGTTATCAAGAAAAACGAAGGCAGACGAGGAAAAAATCTCTGGACCGATGGTGCAGAGGGTGATCAGATCTCCCTTATAAAGCTTAAAAATCAGCTTGACGAAGCACGTCACATATGTGATGTCGTCACAGATTCCATAAAAGACGGCGAACATGAATATCGTGATTTCGCAGTACTTTACCGCACTAATGCTCAGTCAAGATCTATTGAGCAGGCTATGGCAAAAAGCGGTATCCCCTACAGACTGCTCGGCGGTGTACGCTTCTTCGATCGCATGGAGATCAAGGATATCATCGCATATCTTTGTGTTATAAATAATCCTCTCGATTCCGTTCATCTGCGAAGGATCGTAAATATTCCCAAAAGAGGGATAGGAGACACGTCCGTCGCAAAAGCAGAAATGATAGCTTCAACCGAAGGCATCTCCCTCCTTGAGCTTATGAGGAATGCTCCGAGATATCCTCAGCTCTCATCATCTGCAAAGAAGATGCAAGCTTTTGCCGAGATGATGGATGCGCTCCGAGAAGCGGCTGTCACGCTTCTTCCTTCGGCACTCATTAAAAAGGTAATGGATGTTTCGGGATATGAAGAAATGATCCGTTCAATGGGTGAGGAGGAAGTCGACAGACTTGATAACCTGGGAGAGCTGGTCTCTACTGCAAGTACATACGAAGAAAGCACAGAAGCTCCTTCCCTATCTGAATTCCTTGAGGATGTAGCTCTCGTTTCAGATGTAGACAAATATGATGAAAGTGCGGATGCTGTCGTTCTCATGACCATCCACAGTGCAAAGGGCCTTGAATTCCCCGTTGTATTCCTTCCGGGAATGGAGGAGGAGATATTCCCAAGCTTCCGTTCATCTGCCGATCCGTCCGATCTTGAGGAGGAGCGAAGGCTCGCTTATGTTGCGATCACGAGAGCAAAGGAAAAGCTCCACATACTTCACGTTCATGAGCGTATGCTCAACGGAAGCACACAGTACAACAGGCTTTCAAGATTCGTTGATGAGATACCGCCGTGGCTCCTTGACAAAAAGGATACCACAAGTTCATTCTTTGACGATAACGATTATATAGGTGAAAGATATGACCGTGGATACGGTGCGGGAAGATCCGCCGGATATCAGAACAGCTTTGCGAGATCATCTGCAAAATCAACCGGCAAATCTCTGTTCAGCGGTACAACGTCAAGATCAAATCAAAATACTTCTTACGGTGCTAAGCCAAAGGTAAGTGTCAATGTCTCGGAGACCTTTTCTCCCGGTGATAGTGTGAAGCATGCGACCTTCGGTACAGGCACAATCGTCTCCGCTAAGGCAATGGGTGGAGATATGCTCTACGAGATAGATTTTGAAAAAGTGGGAAAGAAAAAGCTAATGGGCTCATTTGCAAGGCTCGTAAAAGCTTGAATATCTTGACAAATCCTTTATTTCAAGGTACAATAACTACATAAACAGAAAACAGGAGATATAAAATGAAAAACGATAAAATGGTCGACCAGATCACATCTATGGATGAGGACTTTGCCAAATGGTATACAGATATCTGTACCAAGGCTGACCTCATCGATTATTCAAGCGTAAAGGGTTGTATGATCATCCGCCCTTACGGCTACGCAATATGGGAAAATATTCAGGCAAATCTTGATGCCCGCTTCAAGGCTCTCGGTCACGAGAATGTGTATATGCCTATGTTCATCCCCGAAAGTCTTCTTCAGAAGGAGAAGGATCACGTTGAGGGATTTGCTCCCGAAGTCGCATGGGTAACTCACGGCGGTTCCGAGAAGCTTCAGGAAAAGCTCTGCGTGCGTCCCACATCCGAGACACTGTTCTGTGAGCATTATGCTAATATCATCCGTTCCTACAGAGATCTCCCTAAGCTCTACAATCAGTGGTGCAGTGTTGTACGATGGGAAAAGACCACCCGTCCCTTCCTCCGTTCAAGAGAGTTTCTTTGGCAGGAAGGACACACAATGCACGCCACCGCTGAGGAGGCTGTGGCTGAGACCGTACAGATGCTCAATGTATACGCAGACTTCCATGAGAATGATCTTGCTATCCCCGTTATCAAGGGAGTAAAAACCCCCTCCGACAAGTTTGCAGGTGCTGAGGATACATACGCTATCGAGGCACTTATGCACGACGGTAAGGCTCTTCAGGCAGCTACCTCTCACTACTTCGGTGACGGATTTGCAAAGGCTTTCGATATCACATACACCGATAAAGAAAACAAACTCGTTCATCCCCACCAGACCTCATGGGGCTGTACCACCCGTATGATCGGTGAGATCATCATGACTCACGGTGATAACAACGGTCTTGTTCTCCCTCCCGCCATCGCTCCCATTCAGATCGTTATCATCCCCGTACAGCAGCACAAGGAAGGCGTTCTTGATGCGGCAAATGCTCTGAAGGACAGACTTGCGGCTGCAGGCTTCCGTGTAAAGCTTGACGATTCCGACAACAGCCCCGGATGGAAGTTCTCCGAGTACGAAATGAAGGGTGTACCCCTTCGTGTTGAGCTCGGTCCCCGTGATATCGAGGGCGGTCAGTGTGTAATGGTAACACGTCACAACCGTGAGAAGGTATTCGTTTCCGTCGATGAGCTTGAAAAGATGGCTGCTGAGCGTCTTGAGGCTGTAAGAGTCGGCCTTTACGAGAAGGCTCTCGCTAACAGAGAGGCTCGTTCTTACTACTGCACAACTCTTGATGAGATAAATGCGGCACTTGCTGAAAAGGGTGACGGACTTGTATTCGCAATGTGGTGCGGTGACGAGGAATGCGAGGATAAGATCAAGGAAGAGACCGGAGTCGGATCACGTTGTATCCCCTTCGATCAGAAGCATCTCTCCGATACCTGTGTCTGTTGCGGAAAGAAAGCAGACAAGATGGTCTGCTTCGGCAAAGCATATTAAGATCAACTTTGAAGTAGCCGGTTTTCACGATCGGCTACTTCGGGATTTATAATGATTTTACGATAGGAGGAGATCTGTATAAAGGAATTTTCCGTTTCTCTCAAGGAGAGGCTCAAGCAGCTTGACTACATCATCGTCTTCTGCGCACTCGGCATGAATATCCTGAGTCTCCTCGTACTTTACGGAGCATCAGACGTATGGGGAATAAAGCATTTTATCGTTCAGAGTGCTGCTTCTTTTCTCGGGATCATCGTAATGCTGATACTTGCGTACATCGATTACGATGCGCTGATATCAAAAATGACTGTTCCGATATTCGTTCTTTCGATCGTTCTAATGGCAGCGGTGCTTGTGTTCGGTGTCGATAACGGTATGGGTAATAAAAACTGGTTGTGGATACCGGGACTTCCCTTTTCCATTCAACCATCGGAATTTGTAAAGATCACGTTTATTATAACATTTTCCCGTCACATCGACCGAGTTAAAGAGAATATAAATCATATCAAAAATGTCCTGATGCTTGCGCTCCACGGCGGCATCATAATGGGACTTGTACTTCTTACAGGCGATCTCGGTTCTACACTCGTTTTTGCCACTATCATGGCTGTAATGCTTTACTGCGGAGGACTCTCCCTTTGGTATTTTGCCGGGGCATTTGCCCTTATCGCAATACTCTCACCATTCCTGTGGTCAAATATGAAGCTGTATCAGCAGGAGCGCATCATCTTCGGATTTTCACCTGAGCTTGATCCTCAGGATGTAGGTTATCAGCCCCTCCTCAGTCGTGCAGCTATATCTGCAGGAGGAATGTTCGGAGCAGGTCTGTTCGGCGGATCCGTTTTTACGACACTACCTCAAAAAGAGTCCGATTTCATATTTGCGGTGCTTTGTGAAAAACTGGGATTTGTCGGTGGAGCTGTTTACATAATCCTTATGTCCGTGCTTGTGATCCGTCTTATTATTCTTGCAAGACACGCAAGAAAGGATTACGGTGCACTTATATGTATGGGAATATGTACCCTCTTCGTTGCACAGACACTTGAAAATATCGGAATGTGTCTTGCAATGCTCCCAGTAGTGGGAATCACTCTGCCCTTTTGCTCTTACGGAGGCTCGTCCATGCTCGCCGTATACATCTATCTTGGATTTGTCATGAGTATATCATCTCATAATAAAAAATATTACTTTGAACGGGAAAAAGCATAAATTCATATTGTCTCAAAGGAGCCTCCGGGCTCCTTTCCCCTTTCTCCCCCTCTTTCCATATTTTTAGGGGTTACATTTTTTCGGTATCGGGATTATAATAATAGTATGACAGTACCGTGAATATATTTGGAAAGAGGTACATTTATGGATATACTTAAGATCAGTAATGATTCACTAAAGCTTATGCTCACAGAGGAAGATATGATAGCATATTCTCTCGACTGTGATAACATTGAAAACGACAAACTACGCTCCGTTGAAGTAATACGTGAGATCCTGCGTGATGCAGGTAAAATATGCGGATTCGTGTCGGATGGAGAAAAATTTTTCGTTCAGCTATACGCATCTCAAAGAGGAGAGTGTGAAATTTTTGTAAAACGGCTTGACTATCCCATAATCTCTGCGATTGAGCTTCATCGTGACACGGAGGAATGCTTGATACCTGTCCCCACAGCAAACAGAGGTCTGTTCGTTTATTCCTTTGATGATATGTCACATATGATGCATTCCTGCAGAGGGTTGAAGATATCCAACTATCTCGGAGGTAGTGCTGCATATAAGGACAACGGAAAACGAAGCTATTATCTCATCATTGAAGAACGGTCACCTCTTCCGGAAGAGCATGGCGGACATCTGTGTAATAAGAATACAGCATATTACATAAACGAGCATTGCAAGCTGATATGCCGTGATGCCGTAGCCACACTCGGTGATCTCGCATGAAAACAGCAAAAAAGTCTCATGAAAATCTGTTTATTTATTGACATTTATCCTCCGATATGATACCATAAATTAACTGGTCAAAACAGGCCTAAAACGAATCGCCATATCGGCTATGGAGGAAATTATGATTATCAAAAGACCGCCTATGGGTTGGAACTCATGGAACACCTTTGGTACAAACATCAATGAGGATCTCATTAAGGAGACCGCTGATGCTATCGTTGCCACCGGACTTAAGGACGCAGGATACGAGTACGTTGTAATCGATGACTGCTGGTCCGTAAGAGATGAGAGAGACGAAAAGGGCAATCTCATCAAATCCGGAAGAGATGCAGACGGCAGACTTGTTGCTGATCCCGAGAAGTTCCCCAGCGGAATGAAGGCTCTTGCCGACTATATCCACTCTAAGGGACTGAAGTTCGGTATGTACTCCTGCGACGGTCCTCTTACCTGTGCAGGCTATCCCGCAAGCTATCAGTACGAGTTCATCGATGCGAAGACCTTTGCTGAGTGGGGTGTTGACTACCTGAAGTACGACAACTGCTACAAGCCCAACGTACCCGGTCGTAACCTTTACAACAGAATGTCTATGGCTCTTAAGGCTTCCGGACGTGACATCGTGTTCTCCGCTTGTAACTGGGGTGCTGAAGCTGTAGAAACCTGGATCCGTTCCACCGGTGCTCACCTGTACCGTTCTACCGGTGACATCAACGACTCCTTCGGTTCCTTCCGTGACCTCACCAACAGCCAGCTCGCAAAGTGGCCCTACTCCGCTACCGGTTGCTACAACGATATCGACATGCTGATCTGCGGTATGTACGGTAAGGGTAACGTTGCTGTATCCGGCTGTACCGATCTTGAGTACCGTACTCACTTCGCTATCTGGAGCGTTCTCGGAACTGCTCTT
>SVQM01000117.1 GCA_015065335.1 Oscillospiraceae bacterium
CACCGAGGTTGGTATGTATCTTGCAATGGCAAGAGTTGCTCACAGAGAGGGCTACCCCGAGATCGGTCTGTACTGGGAAAAGGCTGCATGGGAAGAGGCTGAGCATGCTGCAAAGTTTGCTGAGCTTCTCGGTGAGGTCGTTACCGATTCCACCAAGAAGAACCTTGAGATGAGAGTTGACGCTGAGAACGGCGCTACCGCAGGTAAGTTCGATCTCGCTAAGAGAGCGAAGGAAGCTAACCTTGATGCTATCCACGACACCGTTCATGAGATGGCAAGAGACGAGGCCCGCCACGGCAAGGCATTCGAAGGTCTGCTCAAGAGATACTTCAACTAATACGATTTACAATACCCGTCGTTCATTAACGACGGGTATTGTCTTTTAATATTGAATATGATATAATCTTATCGGCTATTTTATATTCAATGTGGTGATTGTTTAATGAGCAATAAATTCAATTTTGAGTTGATTAAGAAAAATTTGAGATTTATTTTATTTCCAATAATCGTATTAACGCTTTTGGGCAGTATTTTAATCTATTTTTTCATAAACGGACAACCAAAAACCGTTGCAACTTACGAACAGGTTTGGAAAGCAGTTGAAGATCAAGGCTTCTCACCTACAGACACAACAAAAATGTTCAGAGATGCATGGAAAGATAAAAATGACAGTAAAGGCAAAGCTATCCAAAGAGCATTAACATTCATAGATCCTGATAACGGTATCAATTTTAACTTTTTTATTTTTGATGATGATGAATCTGCTCATTCTGCACGAGTTTCTTACTGGAATTATCTCAGATATGACAGCGGTCGCTATGGTTCAAGTAATACGAACCAAAAATATACCTCTTCCATCTCTAATTTTACGGTTTGCTGGGTAAAGCACGATAATTATTACACCGTATGTACAAGAGTAGGAAATACAGTAATATACGCAGAAGCAAATGCCGATTCTAACGGATCCATAAAAAACATCATTGAAGCAATTGGCTATCAATAATATTTATGCGTAAAAATTTTAACAGACAAAAGCGGAGGATAAAACCTCCGCTTTTTGAATATAAAATTACTTATTTACAAATTTTACAGCAGTACCGTAAACGATGACCTCTGCTGCGCCCTGCAATACGGCAGACGATGCATAGCGAACATTTATAACAGCATCTGCGCCAAGCATCTCCGCTTCCTCTACCATTCTCTTTGTAGCAAGTGCACGAGCTTCGTTCATCATTTCGTTGTAGGCTTTCAGTTCCCCTCCGACAAGTGTTTTAAAGCTCTGCATGATATCCTTACCGACATGCTTTGACTGAATGGTACTTCCCTTCACGAGAGACAAAGTCTCAAGCTCATGTCCCGTGATAAAATCAGTATTTACCAAGATCATCTTCTTCACCTTTCCTTATTTCTTTTATTCTCTCGACGCAAACAGCTATCATAGCAATTGCGAGTACAAGAGGTATTATTCCCAGTATAAGTCCCCATATAAGATCGAGGAAAGAGATCAAAAAGGCAAAATAAACTATGTAATAAAGCACAATAATTACGGATACCACTATAGGCGCTATCATTTTCTTTCTGTGAGATCTCAATTCCATTACCTCCGATCTATACTATATGCGTTATAATTATAACACATCAGAGTGGATTTTTCAATAGTAACGCAATCACTATATTATAACAAATCGAGTTTTCCAATCTTATTGAAAGAACATCACTTTTTTGTTATAATACTATCATACTACTATGAGGTGACATACATGATAATCAAAACTTCCCGTCTGATTCTCCGCCCTGCGGACATATCATATCTTAATTCCACTCACGCATATGCAGGCGATCCTGAAAATACTAAATTTATGATGTTTCTTCCTTATGCCGATCTTGATGAGACTGCGGAATTTCTCCGTGATGCCGAAGCTGAATGGAATCAAGAAAAGCCTGACAGATATGAATTCGTGATACTTCTCGGAGATACTCACATTGGTGGTATCACACTTTACATGATGGAGGATCGAAGTGAGGCAGAGCTTGGCTGGGTACTTCACAGAGATCACCTCCGTAAGGGATACGCAACTGAGGCTGCACGTGCGGTTATGGAATTTGCACGGGATGATCTCGGTGTCAGACGTATTTTTGCAGGATGTGATTCGGAAAATGTTGCGTCATACAAGCTTATGGAAAAGCTCGGTATGACACATTCTTTCACAGGTACACGCACGAATCGTTCAACGGGTGATGAAGTACGGACGGAGCTTGTATATGAGATATTTTTGTAATAACTGTATAAAAATCTATGCTTTCCAATGTGGGAGCATAGATTTTTTATTTTGCTCGTATGTAAGCATGGGATTTGACATAAATCCCACAAGATATTCAAAACCTGAAAGACAGATACTTATTGCAACCGATAAAGAGACATCCGCCATATTGAAGATACTCGGTGTAAAAACAGATGATCTTTTCAGTGAAATGAAAAAAGCTGTGATCACCCACAGCTTTTATTTACATCAATCACGACGTCTGTTATTCACTATAAGGATAAGTCTCAGCAATTGGAGAAGTGAAACGGCAAGTGCCGCAACATAAGTGAGAGCTGCTGCACTTAGAACTTTTCTTGCTCCGGGTATCTCCGATTCAGCAAGGATGCCACCGGACTCAATTGCTTCAAGAGCTCTTTTACTGGCATTGAACTCAGTAGGAAGAGTAAAGAGCTGAAAAAGTGTTGAAAGTGAGAAGCATATCACTCCGGCATATGCCACTACAAGATATTTCTCGCCGTAATATGAGAGGAACAGCCCGAGAAGGAGAAGCGGCATTGCAAGCCTCGAGCCGATATTTGTAACGGGGATTATAGCATTGCGGAATTTAAGCGGTGCATATTCTTCATGGTGCTGTGCAGCGTGCCCTGCCTCATGAGCCGCAACACCTATAGCAGCGGCATTATTCCCGTGATACACTTTTTCCGACAGTCTTATGACTTTAGTTCTCGGATCATAGTGATCGGTGAGATCACCCCCAACAGATTCTATCCTTACATCGGTTATACCGTTTTGTCTGAGAACTGCCTCTGCCGCATCTCTTCCGGTGAAGCCTCTTATAGATGCTGTGGCAGAATATTTTTTAAATGTCGTCTTAACCCGTGCGCTTGCCCAAAAAGCAAATATCATCGCAGGGAGAATGAGCAACAGATAGTAATAGTCATAATAAAAATACATTTATTAAACCCTCCTTATTCACGGTTATATTTATTGTACCACATATTTTCTGATTTTTCACCACTTTTATAATAATTATTTTCAAAATATCATTTTCTGCCACGGCAAATTGTATCAAACACCCCTCAAATATGTTCAACAAGTAGTGCAACTATCCAAATTGATAAAAAATAGAAAAACGCACTTGACAAATCAAATCCGAACATATATAATATATGCATATTTGAAATGCAATGACGGAAACTGCATGAATCAAATGCTCTACAGAGAGTCGGCGGTCGCTGCGAGCCGATGAGCCTTATTTCATCACTCATTCCCGAGCAGAGCTTCTTCAAAGGAAGCTACGGTTTGCCCCGTTATCATGGCAGAGGATTTGTTTGAATCCTTACAGAGAGGCTGTTTATACAGTAATTCGGGTGGTACCGCGGTAGTTTTATCGTCCCTGAGGCAGATTGCTTCGGGGTTTTTTTATTACCATACATACACAAAAATATACCAAAAGGACGGTATTTTATATGAATAAAATTATTATTACAGATGCTACGCTCAGATATAAGGCCGAGGCATCGGCTGAACACGGCGGAAATGCTTACGGCTTCAAGGCTGTAATCGAAACGGCAAAGCTTCTTGACCGTGCCGGAGTTGATGTTATCGAAATGGGATCAGTTTCCTCAAAAAAGACTGACGGACTTATTCTTAAAACTGCTGCTGCCGCGGTTTCCGCAAAGCTTGCTGTAATCGGCGGTATGACTGCCGAACAGATCGACACCACATGGGAAATTCTCAGCTTTGCAAAATCAGCAAGAATTATAATCGCACTTCCCGTTTCTGCTGTGCAGATGGAATATCTCTGTCACAAGAAGCCTGCGGCTATGCTTGAAAATATAACTACACTTGTAAGTCATGCAGCTTCTCTTTGCGATGATGTTGAATTTGCTGCTGTAGATGTTACAAGAGCGGACAGAGAATTCATTCTCAGTGCAGTTAATACTGCTGTATCGGCAGGAGCAAAGTCCGTTACTCTTTGTGATACTGCCGGTGTTATGATGCCTTGGGAATTTTCTGAGCTTATTTCTTACATTCGTGACGGCATCTCTTCCGATGTAGCCGTCGGTGTCGAGTGCTCCGATAATTTCGGTGTCGCCGCTGCCTGTGCTTTTGAGGCTGTTCGTGCCGGATGTTCATATGTTAAGACCGGTATCTGCGGAACGGGACTTCCCTCTCTGCTCTCCGTTTGCACTGCTCTCTCTCAGAAAAGTGATTACATGAATGCGAACACCGATGTTAATATGACAGTTCTTCGCCGTACTGCGGCTCAGATAAGTGCCATTTGGGAAGACGGCCGTCGCAAGACTGATTTTGACGATGAGGATGAGTCCTCTTCTCTTCTTCTCGACAGTCACTCCGACATCGACGCTCTCAGAAATGCCGCTGAGTCCATGGGATATGATCTCAGTGAGGCTGATCTTGCAGGAGTTTATGATGTGTTCCGTACCGTTGCAGAAAAGAAAAAGGTAACTCAGAAGGAGCTTGAGGCAATCATCGCAACATCTGCGATGCAGGTACCTACTACATATACTCTTGACAGCTTCGTTATCAACAGCGGTAATATTATCACCTCTACTGCACACATCACTCTCGATCGTGACGGAAGAAAGCTTGAAGGCGTCAGTGTCGGTGACGGTCCGATCGATGCCGCTTTCCTCGCAATTGAGCAGATAATAGGTCACCACTTTGAGCTTGACGATTTCCAGATACAGTCTGTGACCGAAGGCCGTGAGGCTGTTGGTGATGCCATCGTAAAGCTCCGTTCACAGGGCAGACTTTATTCCGGTCGAGGTATCTCCACTGACATCGTCGGAGCAAGTATTGCCGCCTACATTTCCGCACTTAACAAGATCGTTTACGAAGAGCGCGGTATCTGAGAAAGAAAGGATTTGTTCTCATGAAAATATCAATTTCCAATTACGGCTGGATAGAGATGGGCTTTCAGGAGTTTGCCTCCGCCGCCGCTGAGCAGGAGTTTTCGGGAATAGAGATACACGATATCTCCGATGAGGCTGTTTCCGGTGTAGGTGCTCCCTTCTCTTACGAGAGGATCGAAGCATCTGTAAGAGTACTCGCTGCCAAGGGCCTTGAGATCTCGATGATCGGTGCCGGTTGTGATATCTTTGACGGAAGAGATATCGACGGAAGCTCAGAAAAGATCCTCCGTGCCATCGATATTGCAAAGAGTATGAAATGCAGATACGTGAGGATCAGCGGATCTGACGGATGCGATCCCGACACTGCTCGTGAAAACACGATCGATTACATCGGACGTGTTATCGATTCCGCTACTGCCGCAGATGTAACGATCCTCGTTGAAACTACCGGCATTTTTGCTGATACCAAATTCCTCTGCGAGACTCTTAATATTTTTGCGAACGATAATCTCGCCGTTCTCTGGAATCCTGCCGCTACAAAATGCGCCGGAGAGTCTCCCGAGGAAACTATTCAGAATCTCGGTGCATATGTTGAGTATGTTCACATGTCCGATTATACTATCGAAGACGGCACCGTCACTCCCGTACTTGTCGGTGAGGGTGAGCTCCCCATGGATGAGATCATGTCAGCACTCCGTTCCGTAAGCTACGACGGATATCTTTCTGCACTCGTCAATCCCGCAGATTTCGGTGAACTCGGTATTCCAGATATCGTTTTCCCTCAGTTCTCAAACTATATCCGCGGAATCATTCCGAAATCTCACAAGGAGAGAGTATATCTTGAGAACAGAAGCCGTACAGGTAAGTACATCTGGAAGCACGGTGAGCTTATAAAGAAGACCTTCTCCGAAGTGCT
>SVQM01000009.1 GCA_015065335.1 Oscillospiraceae bacterium
CGGACAGGTCCTCGGATTCTCCGAAGCACAGTCCTCATCCGCATCCAAGGGTGAGAGCGTAGCCGATACCGCCAGAGTGGTAAGCTGCTATGCGGATATTATCGCAATGCGTCACCCAAAGGAGGGTGCACCTCTCGTTGCATCCATGAGTGCGACTATTCCCGTTATCAACGCAGGTGACGGCGGACATAATCACCCCACACAAACTCTTGCAGATCTTCTCACCATCAAGCGTGAGAGAGGTCACTTCGACGGACTCACCGTAGGATATTGCGGAGACCTCAAATTCGGTCGTACCGTACATTCCCTTATCGGTGCACTGTCCCGTTACAATGATATCAAGACTGTACTGATCTCTCCTGAGGAGCTTCGCCTCCCCGACTATATCAAGCATGAGTTCCTCGATGATAAGGGTGCAGACTACAAGGAAGTACTCAGCATGGACGAGGTAATGCCCGAGCTTGATATCCTTTACATGACACGTGTTCAGGGTGAGAGATTCTTCAACGAAGCTGATTATATCAGACTTCGTGATACCTACATCCTTACTCCCGAGAAGATGGCTCCCGCAAAGGAGAATATGTGCGTGCTCCATCCTCTGCCCAGAGTAAACGAGATCTCCATTGCAGTGGATAAGGATCCACGTGCGTGCTACTTCAAACAGGTGCTGAACGGAAAGTACATGAGAATGGCACTGATCCTTATGCTCCTTGAGCTGATCTGAAAGGAGAATTGAAAAATGAATGTTACCCCTATTACAAACGGAATCGTTCTTGACCATATTACCGCAGGTAAGGGCATGGAGCTTTACAATATTCTGAACCTTGACAAGCTTGATTGCTCTGTGGCGATAATTATGAATGCTGACAGTAAGAAGCTCGGACGCAAAGATATAATCAAGATCGACAGCGTGATCGACCTGAATTTTGATGTTATCGGCTACGTCGATCCCGGTGTTACCGTGAACATCATAAATGACGGTAAGCTGACCAAGAGAACAAAGATAGGTCTGCCGAAGACTGTCACCGACATTATCAAATGTAAGAATCCCAGATGCATTACCTCCACCGAGCAGGAGCTTACTCACGCCTTCAAGCTCTGCGACGAGGAAAAGCGCATCTACCGCTGCATCTACTGCGACAGCGTGGCTAAGTGACAAGACATTATTGAATTATTTTGCGGGGAACCCCCTTTTTTGAAAAAAGGGGCGTTCCCCGCACCCCTCCCCGAAAAACTTTTAAATAAAAACAAGATGATATATGCCATGATTCAAAGGGTTTGTACTTTCTTAGTTTCGTTTTTATATAAAGCTTTTTGGGGAGAGCGCGAGAACCCCTTTTTGTCCAAAAAGGGGTTCTCGCAAAAAGAAAAGATTAAAAAGGAGGTGTTTCCTTGATTAAACGATTCATATCTTACTACAAGCCTCACAAGACCATGTTCATCCTTGACATGGTGTTTGCGTTTATCCTTGCGGCTTGTGATCTTTTCTATCCCGTGCTTACGGGAGAGATGCTTGACAGATATATCCCAAACGGCATGATAAATGCACTCCTCATTTGTGCCGCCGTACTTTTTGGCGTGTATATCATTAAAATATTTCTCAACTATTTCGTAATGTATTACGGACACATCGTCGGTGTGCGGATGCAGGCGGATATGCGCCGTGACATATTCGACAGACTTCAGACACTGCCTCTGTCTTACTTTGACAATAATAAAACCGGAACCATCATGTCCCGGATCATAAACGATCTTATGGATGTGTCCGAGCTTGCCCATCACGGTCCTGAGGATCTTTTCCTCTCTCTTGTGATGTTCATTGGATCCTTTATCCTCATGGCTAGCATCAGCCTTCCGCTTACACTTATCGTTTATGCCGCAGTGCCTTTCATGGTGGTGTTTGCCGTGAAAAAACGTAAAAAGATGAGTGATGCATTCACTCAGTCACGAGTTGAGGTTGGTGAGATCAACGCATCTCTTGAAAACAGTATTTCCGGGATCCGTGTGTCAAAGGCATATGACAATAAAGAGGAAGAAAGCCGTAATTTTGTTGAGGGAAACAAGAAATTCGTCACAGCAAGAAGTGCCGCCTACAAGGCAATGGCGGAATTCCATACGGGAATCACCTTTATCGGTGACTTTTTGCAGGTGGTTCTGTATGTCTGCGGCGGTGTGTTTTGCTACAAAGGCATGATAACTGTTGGTGAGTTTACCTCATTTGCTTTGTACATAAGCGTGTTTATGAATCCGATACGTAAGCTTGTGGGATTTGTTGAACAGTATCAAAACGGTATGAGTGGATTTGAGCGATTTTGTGAGATCATGGATACGGCTCCCGAGGAGGAGACCGGTACGGTAGATGCGGGGATACTCAAGGGGAATGTGGAATATAAGAACGTCACATTTTCCTATGATGAAGAATCCGGCGAGGTGCTGAGTGGTCTTGATCTGCGGATAGATGCAGGAAAGACAGTTGCCCTTGTAGGACCGTCGGGCGGAGGTAAAACTACAATATGTCACCTGCTTCCGAGATTCTATGAGATCACAGATGGTGAGATCACCATTGACGGCAGGAATATTTGCGAGTATACCCGTTCAAGTCTCAGACGAAATATCGGTATCGTTGCGCAGGATGTGTTCCTCTTCAATGCTACCATCTATGAGAATATAATATACGGTTGCGGCGATGTTACCCGTGAAATGGCTGAGGAGGCGGCAAAGCGGGCGAATATCCACGATTATATCATGACTCTTCCCGATGGCTATGATACGGTAGTGGGTGAGCGTGGTGTGAAGCTGTCCGGTGGTCAGAAACAGCGTATCTCCATCGCAAGAGTATTCCTTAAGAATCCTCCCATACTTATTCTTGATGAAGCAACGTCAGCACTTGATAATGTTACCGAAAGAATGATCCAGAAGTCGCTGGAGGAGCTTTGTGTAGGCAGAACTACCATTGTTGTGGCACACAGGCTTACAACTGTAATGAATGCCCATGAGATCCTTGTTATAACCGATGAGGGTATAACAGAGCGAGGTACTCATGAAGAGCTTCTTCATGCAGGCGGAATATACGCAGGACTTTGGGAAGAATAATGTTGACGGACAGCTGTCCTTTTCAGGTGAGCTGTCCGTCTTTACATTTTGTGAAAGAGGTGTTATAATAATAACAGAAAACTGTCGGGAGGTGATAATGTGCGAGCTTGTTATGTTGGACTTGATCTGATGCTGCCTGCACTTGATGCTCTTATCGAAGAAGGAGTCCGGATCGACCGCATTTTTACCTGTCCTGTTGATAATGTATATGAATTCAATACGGAGATAATAAGCCGTGCAAAGAAGTACGGTATACCTTATACCACCGATAGGATAACGGAGACTGATGTGATCTCACTGAGAGATTCGGGATGCGATTTCCTTATTTGCGGTGCGTATTATTATAAGATCCCCGTCGTCGAGGATATGCCCATGATAAATATCCATCCGTCACTTTTGCCGGATGGCAGGGGATCATGGCCAATGCCTGTGACTATACTCAAAGAGTACCGTAAAAGCGGCGTTACTTTTCATAAGATAGAGGATTCATTTGATACGGGCGATATTATCCTCCAAAGAGAATTTGATGTATCTCCACGTGAGGATCTTGAGTCCTTTACCGAGAAATTCCAAATGCTGTTACCCGGAATGACACGGGAACTCGTAAATGGATTTGATGAGCTTTTGAGTGGGGCCATACCTCAAGGTGAAGGCGAATATTGGAGGTGTCCTGCAGATGAGGATGCCACGATCACCGAGGATATGAGCGGGGAAGAATGTGACCGGATCCTTCGTGCATTTTTCGGATTTGAGTGCTTCTATGAGGCAAAAGGAAAACGCTTAAAGATCGTTCGGGGACGGTATTCAAAAGAAAGAAGTGAAATGTGTATTCCTGCCTGTGGGGGATATATTTGTGCGGATGAGATTTGTGAGGATCGGTGAATGAAAAGAATTCTTACGGCTGAGCAAATGAAAAAATGCGACAGCTACACAATAGAAACTGTGGGTATCCCTTCAAGGGAGCTTATGCAAAGAGCTGCCGATGCAGCATTCCGTGAGATCATGAGCAGTGGTCTTGATCTTACGAAGGTGCTTTGCATCTGCGGTACGGGTAATAACGGCGGAGATGGTCTTGCTGTAGCGATGCTTCTCCATGAAAGTGGGGTGAAGACTGAGTTTTTTGTGTGCGGTGACGTGTCACGAATGACTGAGGAGTGTGCATACAGGTACGATGTGCTGAAAAAAGAGGGAGTCAACGAGCAGACCGAGCTTGAACTTGCAGGTGTAACATTGGTCGTGGACGGACTTCTCGGAATCGGTATCACGGGAGATGTGCGAGATGAGGCGGCAGATGTGATAGACTTAGTTGCGGCTTCGGGCGTGCCTGTTGCGGCACTCGATATCCCCTCGGGCGTAAATGCTGATACAGGCGGTATAATGGGCAGAGCGCTCACTGCACAGCTTACGATTGCATTTGCAAGGCTTAAAGCAGGACATCTTCTTTATCCGGGACGAAAGAATTGCGGAAGGACAATGGTGGCTGATATCGGCATCGGTGAAGACGGAATATCCGATGATGCGCTGATCATGGAGCTTGCTGAGATCCAAGATATTAAAAAATTGATCCCACATCGTGATCCCCACAGCCATAAGGGGACATACGGGAGAGTGTTGACTGTTGCGGGATCGGAGGGGATGTGCGGTGCGGCGTATTTTTCAGCCCTTGCCTCTTACAGATCAGGTGCGGGACTTGTTGAGGTGTTTACACCAAAAGCTAATTTGCCGATAATCCAGACAAGACTTCCCGAGGCGATCGTTACGGGATGGGCAGATAATGCGGCGGTCATTCTCAGTGAAAGGCTTAAAGCGGCTGATTCCTGCGTGATCGGTCCCGGACTCGGTAAAGGCAGTAATGCCGCAGAGCTTGTAAAAGTGGCACTTGTGTCGGATTTACCACTTGTGGCAGATGCGGATGCGCTGAATCTGATCGCAGAATGTGATGAATTAAAGGGAAAGCTTCGGATGCGAACAGCACCTACGGTAATTACACCTCATGCGGCGGAAATGAGCAGACTTTGCGGGGTGAGCATCAGTGATGTGTTGCATGATCCCGTGAAAATCTCTACAGATTTTTCAAAGGAATACGGTGTGGTCTGTGTTATGAAAAATTCAGCAACTGTTGTTGCGATGAATGATCGTGTATTTATAAACAATACAGGCTCATCCGCACTTGCTAAAGGTGGTTCGGGAGATGTGCTGACCGGTATTATCGGAGCATTTCTTGCGGCAGGTAAGGATGCATTGACATCTGCAACTGCGGGCGTATATATTCACGGCCTGTCAGGAGAGCTTGCTGCAGAGGAATTATCGGAATATTCAGTTCTGGCAACTGATACTGCGGATCATATCGGAAAAGCGATAAAGAAGATAATGCAAAAATGAGCTATGGCTGATCGTCATTGACGATCAGCCATAGCTCGTTTTTTCTTAAGATTTTCTGATACTTAATACGGCAAAGATGATGATGGTAACTAAAATCACGGAACCGATAACGGCATATATGACAGTAGAGCTTTTAGGTGTGTCATAGGCTCCATCAACAGGATTCTCTGTTGTGTTATCAGCTTGTGTAAGATATACGGTGCTCTCAGCATCTTTTACGGAACCTGAACCGGTGGCGGAAATGGTTGCAATGTTAAGCTCAACATCGTTTCCTTCACTCAAAACGATGGCAATACGGTCGATCTTGTGGTGGATATTGGTTACGGATAGGTCGCATGATGGTATGTATATTCCCGAGCCACTGTATTCCGCCGAAAATACAGCACGGTCTTTCCCCGACATAAATATAAACTCAAGGGTGAAACTGCTGTTTGAATTGCACTGCACGAGAAAGCTGACAGTTGGTGCATCCGTAAGCATCATTGGAGCCTCGGGCTTTGCAATAAGAACAGGGGATGAAAGATCAAGGGTAGTTTTAACGGAACGACAGGATGATATACCGGTGAAATCTTCGAGCGCATAATTGGTAACTGTAAATATTCCATCTGATAGCGGAGATATGGTAAGTCTGCCTGTGTCATATGACTTTGTAAAATCCCAGAGAATTATTGAATTATCAGTATCATATTCCGCTGAGACTGTTGATTTGTAATTTCCCCATGTGTTCTGTATAGTAGGAATATCGTCATCATCTGTAAGATGATGGATATATGATACGGATCTGCTGATATGTGTAGATCCTGATACAGGTGCGATAATATTATTTCCATGCTCTGCCATAACGGTAAATCCGTAGCTGTAACCTCCATCGGCTGCGGAATCCGCAACAGCATCAAGCTGATGTGTGGATGATATACCGGTGAGGATAAATTCGAGATTTGCTACAGAGAAGCTCTTTGTAAAACCGGAAAGAAACCACGCAAGAGTTTCTCCTTCTTTTGATGCATCGATATCAGTGTAGATCACACTGTTTCCTTCTGATGCAGCATAACTTAATCTGAGGATCAAAGCTTTGTTTTGCGCATACGTGGAGATGGTTTTTCCATCTAATGATCCCGTAATTCCGCTTATGATGAAGCCGAAGGGAGAGTATTCACCGTGAAGATATGAGATGACGGCGGCGAGGGTACGGCAATCTGATTCGTTCTTTGGGCTGAAGTCACTGTCCAGCGTGATATTGAAGATAGTACCCACTCCTGCGTCGTTGAGAAATCTAACTTTTTTAGTAAGTTCAGATGTGGTATCCTTGTTTATGTAGAAAGGGAAATTGTCATGAGTGAATACAGAGCTGTTATTGGAGCTACCTTCGAGGAACAGAGAAGATAGATCAATATCTGTAATATAATTGTCATACCCGGAGATCACGGCAGCCTCGGGAGTTTTGCCGTACAAGGAATTTGTCAGGCTTATTCCTACATGACCGGTACCTACGTGAGGATAAATGGGATCACTCAGAGGCTGTACATTACCATCGTCATTGATTGCGATAATATATACACAGAAAGGAAATCTGTCTTTGCTTACTGGTACGGAAAAGCTGAATGAGGTCGACATATCGGCAGTGTCTATGGGATCAGTTGCAAGTATCGTATCAAAGCTTGTCTGCCACATGGAAAACTCAAACAGGCAGAGACTTTTGTCAATGTATTTAATAACAGTATCTCTCGCAATGGAGCCTGTGATATTTAATGTTTCGTTTTCTGCATTGTAGAAATTCTTCGAAACAGTGCATGGAGCTACAGATGATCTTACACTTTCAGTTGGAATAAAATCCACAGCGGAGACGGTGACGGAGTTATCTTTGATACCGGTAAATTCAATGCTGTAAAAAGCACCGCTTATAAGTCGGTCTATTGTGAAAATATAGCACGATCTCCCGTCAGTTATTACAGATGATCCGTATACGCTGTAATTCTCACCGTCTTCGGCATAGTTTAGGGTAACTCCACCGAGATCACCGTCAAGAAATACCCTTATGGCAACGGTCTCGCCGGATATGTCTGTAATAATGGGGCCTGCAGTAACACGGGAACCGGCATCAACAGCAGAGCTATTGTCTATTCCGGTAATGTTGAATGCAGAGTACCTGTTGATGATATCGGAATGATCGGTTTTTGAAAGGGAAGCACCCTTGAGAATAACGGAAGCTTTTGCTTTGCTTTCATCCTTATCCGTATCAGTAAGCCTTGCATTAAAGCTAATACTTGAAATATAGGTAGTATTAGAGGGAAGAGCAGTGAAGATGTAATATTCCTCACCTGATGATACGGTCTCGCTGTAGGATGATTTTCCGTTACTGTGCTGTACAGTAAGCGTTATGGTATATTCTGTATCACCGATAGGACGAAGATATATTCCTGCCTCCTTATATGAGGAGCAGTTATATGTCTCATTATATACAAGCTTACCGTCAACTGAGCTGTTTTCGGAGGAGATCCTCAGAAGATCCTCACCGTCAACGGAGGTAACAGATGAAACATTCTTATCTGCTACTTCCCACCTCTTTATGTCTGAGATGAATTCTTTTGAGGGATAGAATCTCTCAGGAACGATACCACCTGATATGCTTTTAGAAGTGGGGGCTTCTGCAAAACTGTTCTGTGGTAATAATGCGGTGAATACCGAAAAAACAATGATTAGTGTCAATAATACAGAAAATACACGTTTTGTTGTGCAGTAAATCATGATTTTTTTACCTTTCATGATCATTTTTCTTTGTGAAATGCTTTAGGATAAATGATGTCTCCTCAGAACGAAGAATTATCGAGATTATAAAATATACTGCCATTCCGGTGGGAACACACACTGAGACTGCTGCAATGGGGGAGGCAAAGTATCCTTTTAGGAAGAATATCGCAGTACCCATGACTGCAGCCGCAATTATTGATCTCATAAAATCAAGTATATCTCCAAAGCCAAACAGATGCCCGTCTTTTTTACGCATTACGATACTGTTTATTGCAAAATTGAGGATCATGGCAATGCCTGAAGCAAGTGCAATTCCGCCAACACCAAGCTTGTCGGCAAAAACGGAAACGAGCGCAATGTTTACGATCATGGAAACAATGGAGGAGATCATGGGGATCTTTGTGTTTCCGTCAGCAAAGAATGCTTTGACGATGAC
The DNA here is from genome assembly GCA_015065335.1 of Oscillospiraceae bacterium. Lineage (GTDB taxonomy): Bacteria > Bacillota > Clostridia > Oscillospirales > CAG-272 > UMGS1312. The sequence continues at coordinate 8,660 of SVQM01000009.1, forward strand.
CTCGTTTGCCGCAAGGAAGATCATACCGATGGCATATCGGGAAAGAGCGGTTGCAGTAAGCGCAGTGTCAGATGATGTGAATTCACCCCTCTCGTAAATGAGAGCAGTTATGGGAGTAGAGAGGATGATAATACCTGCAGTTATGGGTGCGATGATGAATACAAGGATTTTTATTGATGTTGTCATCATCCGTCTGCCTTCTTCCTTGTTACCGGAAGCAGATGCACGTGAAAAATACGGAAACAGAAGATTTGTACAGATGAAGGTGAATACGCCTGCGATGATCGTATACAAACGGTTAGCATAACCAAGTGCGGTAATAGCCCGTCCTTCGTTCAATCCCGATGCAAATCTTGTATTGATAAGCGAACATACGGGCTGAGTCCAGGTGCCGAGAAGGATAGGTACGGCATTTTTCAGTGCTTTTTTTATATAAGGGGATCTGAAATCAGATCTAAAACTGTATTTCCAACCGAAGGAGTGAAGCTTCGGCATCTGAACTATTGCCTGGGATGCCCATCCGAGAAGCATTGAGACAGCAAGTCCCACGATGCCGAAAATATTATTAAGAGTGAACAGGTATATCACCATAATAGCATTTGAAAGGAGGCTTATAAGAGCAGGGATCTTAAATTCCCCCATGGACTGAAGTATACCCACAAATGAAAAGGCAAGTCCGGTGAAGATTATCATGGGGAACATTATCCTTGTTAGATCTGTTGCCATGGATTTTGCCTCGGCAGAGATCTCAGGGGCAAGAAATCCGACAAGAACATCAGCAAAAACCACACCGATGACAGACAACGTTGTGGTAATGAGAAGGATCAGGTTTACGTAAGAGACAGAGAATCGCATTGCATCATCCTTTCCTTTTTTCACGAGAAGCTCGTTGAAAACAGGAATGAAAGCGGCAGATACCACACCGCCGATGACGAAATCAAAAAGAAGTACGGGAAGTCGTGAGGCGGTATCATACGCAACTGCCTCAAGTCCCGTACCGTAAGCATCTGCTACAAGTACGTCTCTGAGCAGTCCGAGCACTTTTGATAGTATGACGATAACTCCCATTATTGCCGCAGTACCGAGAAATCCCCCGACACCGCTTTTATTTTCACTTTTATTGTCCATAATAAATCTCGCTTGTTTTTAAGTTCATTATACACCATTATATATTATACCACTGATTTTTCTTAAGTTCAAGTGAGAACACAGCATAAGTTGCAAAAATGAAAAATTATATAAGAAGTTCGGAAAAAATGTTGCAAAATGGAAAAATGTGTGATATAATCAACATAGTATCGCTTGAGCGATTCTACAGCACAACACAGCATTCTCAGAGGTTCTTATGAAACGCATACCAAAAAATACCCTTAAAAGATTACCCGTTTACCTTAGCTATCTCAAAAATCTGACAGAGGAACAGATCTATGTGTCGGCAACGCTTATTGCTGACGGCCTTAAGCTGGGTGACGTTCAGGTGAGAAAGGATCTCGCTGCAGTGAGCGGTGAGGGAAAGCCCAAAGTCGGCTATGACAGAATCAAGCTTATTGAAGCTATTGAAAATCGTCTTGGATACGGTGAATGTAAAAATGCCGTTATCGTTGGTGCCGGAAAGCTTGGTATGGCGCTTTTCGGATATGATAAATTCAAGGATTACGGTATGAATATTTCTGCCGCCTTTGACTCGGATCTCAAGAAGATCGGTGATACTTATCTCGGTAAGCGAATATACCATTTGAATGAGCTTGAAGAGTATTGTGTAAGAAATAAAATTAAGATAGGCATAATTACTACTCCCGCCGCTGTGGCACAAAATGTTTGTGATGTAATGGTCGATTGCGGGATCAGTGTTATTTGGAATTTTGCTCCCGTGTATCTTAAAGTACCCGATGGAGTACATATTCAGAATGAAAATATGGCAGTGTCTCTTGCCGTTATGCTCAGCCATCTCGGAAGCATGAATGAGGATCCCGATGAATAAGGCATAATCCAATTAAATACCGCAAGCAGGAAGATATTTTATATTTTTCTGCTTGTTTTTTCATAAATTGTCAAAATTCTCTTGACCTGTATGACTGTAAGATGATATAATATACTATAATTTGTGCCTTAAATTGATAAATGGTACAATCAAGAAAAGAAAGAGGATTTATTACATGAAACTTTTAGCGTTTATCGTGTACTTTGCTGTAGTCCTCGCCATTGGTATCGTATTTTTCCTTCGTCAAAGAAGCGGCGGTGAAAAGGAGTACTTCCTTGGCGGACGTTCAATGGGACCTTGGGTAACGGCAATGAGTGCACAGGCATCCGATATGTCCGGATGGCTTCTTATGGGATTTCCCGGAAGTATTCTTGCTTTCGGTATGGGAAAGGTCTGGATCGGTATCGGTCTTGCAATCGGTACAGCCGCAAACTGGATCATCGTTGCCAGAAGACTTCGCAGATTCTCTGCGGCGGCGAATGACTCTATCACCTTGCCTCAGTATCTGACCAACCGTTTTGCTACTGCAAATCCTGTACTTAAGATCGTATGTGCGATTATCTTCCTTATCAGCTTTACAGTATACGTTGCATCTGCTTTTAATGCCGGAACCAATGTATTTGTAGCAGTTCTTCCCGTACTTCAGGGAAAGGAAGAGATTGCAATGATGATCTTTGCCGTTATCATCCTTGTGTATACATTCATGGGTGGCTACAAGGCTGTTTGCTGGACTGACTTTTTTCAGGGACTTCTGATGCTGGTAGCACTTCTGGCAGTGCCGATCGTTATGTACACAACAGGTGTCTTTGATCCTTCCTATAAGGATGCTTTTGCCGATGGAGTAACAGCTTTTGGTGCAAACCCGTTTACTGCAAGCTGGCAGGATATCGTATCCGGTCTTGCTTGGGGACTCGGATACTTCGGTATGCCTCACATTCTTGTAAGATTTATGTCTATCAAGAATTCCAAGATGATAAAGAAGGCATCTACCGTAGCTATCGTATGGGTGGTTCTTACACTCGGTGCGGCAATAGTTATTGCTATTCTTGCACGTTCTTATATCCTCTCCGACGGAACAGCTCTTGCAGGAAAACTCCTGCCCGCAGGTAGTCAGGCAAATATCTTTATCGAGACTGTTCTTGATATTTTCCCTGCATTTATTGCAGGTCTGATGTTGGCGGCTATCATTGCGGCATCAATGAGCACTGCAGATTCTCAGCTTCTTGTTGCATCTTCTTCCTTTACAAGTGATCTTTACAATCCTCTTATCCGTAAGAATAAGGCATCTGAGAAAGAGACACTGTGGGTTGGACGTATCGTTGTAGTAATTATTGCGTTGATCGCTTTTGCTATTGCATACAGCGGACTTGGTAAGACTGATTCTTGGGCATCAAACATCATGGCGATGGTCGAGAACGCATGGGGACTCTTTGGAGCTTCATTTGGTCCCGTAATCATCTTCTCGCTGTTCTGGAAACGTCTTAATTATGCCGGTGCCGTAGCAGGAATTATCGGCGGTGCCGTTATGGATATCGCATGGCTTGTACTCTTCACAAGCACCGTTACAGATGCTGTTGTTTATAATACCGGTGTATACGAGATCCTTCCCGGATTCGTTGTAGGTGCTATCGTGACTGTTGTTGTAACTCTCATGACCAAGGCTCCTTCTGCTGAGGTTTGTGCAATTTACGACCGTGCGCTTGATACAAGCATCGACGACTGATAAAAAGTAAAAACAAAAAATCACACATCGAAAGATGTGTGATTTTTTTATCATTATTAGGATCATTCGCTTCTGAGAGCAACAACGGGATCCTTCTTTGCTGCTACTCTTGAGGGAATCAGTCCTGCAATAAGTGTAAGTCCCATGCTTATTACAACAAGCACTACACCTGCTGCAACGGGAAGCACGGCTCTCAGCTCAGTGAGATCTGTAAGTGAGTGGATGATAGCATTTATCGGGAGACACAGCAGAACGGAAACGGCGATTCCAAGCGCACCGGAAACAAATCCCACAATTAGTGTTTCTGCGTTAAATACATTTGAAATATCCCGTTTTGATGCACCGATGGAGCGGAGAATACCGATCTCACGTGTACGCTCAAGTACGGAGATATAGGTGATAATACCGATCATGATCGATGAGACAACAAGTGAGATTCCGACGAATGCGATAAGGAGATAGGATACACCGCTTATAATGCTGGTTATTGAACTCATAAGAAGCTCAATAAGATCGGTGTATTCGATAACATCTTCCTCAGCAGCGTTTTTGTTGTAGTCCGCAATGATCTCGGATATCATATCCTTATCGGAAAAATTGTCTGAATAAATGTTTATCTTGTCGGGATCAGCGGGATCACAGTATCCGAGGATCTTCAAATTCTCATCGTAAGAGCTGTCGGAATGAGTGGCAGGCATGAATTCATCGTACATGAGGACATACTGAGCATCGGTCCATTCAGTTGACAAAAGCTGCATCTGCAAAGCCTCGTCGGGAACGTCCCTAAGGTTTGCCGCAACCTCTGTCGCATATTGCTCAGAGAGCATTTTTCTCATGCTTATATCAATTGATGAGAAAAGCTCCTCGTCGCTCATTTGGGAGATATAACCCATTATCGTCTGAGCATCAACGCCCATTTCAGCTGCATATGCTTCGATTACTAATGCCTCAAGCTCCTCACGAGTCATATTGCCTATCTGTGCATTGATAATGGCAGTGAGATAATCTTCGGTAGGAATAGATGCGATATACTTATATACCTCGGCTGCTTCTTTGACAGAAAGCTCCGAAATGCGATTTCTGTATTCTGTGACCTTTTCTGCATCACCCGGAAGAACAGTGTCCTCAGTTATAAAGGGAAGACCGGTGATCGCATCGATGGATGGATCAGCAAGCTGCTTTTTCATAATATCGCTTGAACGGAATTTTTCTATTAGATGATCTGTAAGACCCTTGGTATAAGCGATGGCACTTTTAAGGATAGTGCTCTCCGCATCATCACCGGGACGAATGATTCCTGTTATCTTCAGCTCAGTTCCCACATCGGTGGAATTGTACAGATATTCAAGACCGGCGGGGGTTGCACTTATGTCTGTATATCCGCCGATACCCTCAAGCACTGAATATTTTTCAACCGGAAGTACTATTTTGTATTTCTTTTCGCATATCTCCTCATAGCTCCATGAGACATTTCCGTCATTTTCAATGGATTCGCCTGCAAGTGCAGCATTTACGATCTCGTCGAATGTGGAGTTGTCCTTGAATCCCAGAGCATAGAGAGCAAGATCAGAGAGCTCATTATCCCGAGTGATAACAAGAACTACCTCGTTGTACTCTTTCGGCCATGAGCCGTATACAAGATCATAGTTATCTGTGATCTCATGGGAAATGGAACCATCCTCTGCGGTGAGCATCTCCTCGAACATGCTGATCTGTGTGAACATGGAAAGCTCGGAATTTATCATTGCAGAATCACCGTTGCCCATACTGTCACTGATGAGCTTTGCAAGATCAGCTTCGACGATGACACCTGCAGAATCCGTTGTGTATATCGGCATGTTCAGATCGTAGCCGTATTGGATCGCAGAGGCGTATTTTCTGATATCATCATTTGAATCGATGAAGGCTTTGAAGTCCTTCAGATTGTTGTAATCCATAACAGTGGCAGTCATGGAATTGAACATATCGTAGAGAATAGTGTTGGAATAGACAGCATCACGGTCATGCTTTTCTTCGCTTGATTCAACATTTTGCTGCATCATAGATTCCATCATAGCAAAGGTGTCATTGTTCTCTTTGGTAATGGTAATGGGGTATGAAGACAGTGTTTCTTTTTGGATGTTATCGATATACGTATTTATTCCGTTTGAAAGAGAAAGGATCAGTGCGATTCCGATTATACCGATGGAGCCTGCAAAGGATGTCATAAAGGTACGCCCTTTTTTGGTCATCAGATTATTGAGAGAAAGAGAAAGTGCTGTAAAGAAGGACATGGATACACGTGCCTTCTTTTCTTTTTTCTTTTTGGAAGTATCGGCAACAGGTGCAGATATTTCCTCGGCAGTGCAGGGGTTTGTGTCATCAACAAGAAGACCGTCCTTTATGCGGATGATGCGATTGGCGTATTCCTCCGCAAGCTCCGGGTTGTGAGTGACCATAATAACAAGTCTGTCTTTGGCGATCTCTCGGATGATATCCATTACCTGAACGGAGGTTTCGGAGTCGAGAGCACCTGTAGGCTCATCGGCAAGAAGAATCTCGGGATCGTTTACGAGTGCTCGTGCAATGGCAACTCTCTGCATCTGTCCTCCGGACATCTGATTGGGCTTCTTTTTGAGCTGATCACCAAGACCTACTTTTTCGAGCGCTTCGATCGCTCTGCGACGACGCTCCTTTCGGGAGATGCCGGAGATGGTGAGTGCAAGCTCAACATTTGCAAGAACGGACTGGTGGGGGATCAGATTATAGCTCTGGAACACAAATCCTATGGAGTGGTTACGGTAGGCATCCCAGTCTCTGTCCTTGTATTTTTTTGTTGACACACCATTTATCAGAAGATCGCCGGAGGTGTATTTATCAAGACCGCCAATTATGTTCAGAAGTGTCGTTTTTCCACATCCTGAATGTCCCAGTATCGCCACGAATTCATTTTTTCTGAAAATTGTGGAGACACCTCGCAGGGCATGAACATCCTCACCGTTCATCTCGTATGTTTTAGTTATATTTTTCAGTTCAAGCATATTTCTGCCTTTCGATCGGTAGTATACCGAAAATTTTACCCTTAAGTAATAGATAAATTATATCACTAATATATCCATTTGGTCAATTATAATAGGAAGAGTTTTACAAAGCATTTACATACAGTTTATTAAATTTGTATCATAAAGACGGAAAATGAACCGGATATGAAAAGTAAATGGAATTTTCATGATTTTGATGAGGAATTTTTAAAAATAATAAAATATGTTGTTGCAGATATTGAAAAAATGAAAAAACTATGGTATAATCTAATTTGTGAAAAAGTATGAGAGCGAGCTTTCTCATATTCGTCTAATAAATATCTTCGCTGTTTTTTAAACGGAGATCTCCGCAGATGCGAATGAATGGAGGACAAAATGAAAAAACTGTTATCCGTAATTTTGAGTATTGCAATGCTTGTAGGATCATGTGTTATCGGTACAAGTGCTGCAAATGACACCTGTATCCGTCTGAGTGATACAACGGGAACTTCCGGATATTCCGCAGGATCGGATGATGTAAATAATTATATCATCGAGCAGAACGGTGGTACTCTCATTTTCGATGTTATGATCGAATCCTACAGTACTCCTGCAACCGGTCTGTTCTCTCAGATCGCTGTATTCTCCGGCGATACAAATTTCAACTATGCCGCATATAATTTCGGCAAGGGTGCATTTACTGCCGGCGAGGGTACTAATTGGGTTGCAGAAAATCAGACAGATTCTTTTAAATGCTACGCATCCCGTGATTATAAGCTTGAAAAGAACACATGGTATGAGATGGCATTCCAGTTCAACGGAAATGAGATCATCGTGTACCTCGACGGTACTCCCATGGTAGCGGCGAATGTGGATAAGGTAGAGAATAAGTATCTTATCCTCTACCCCCAGTTCTGTACGGTACTTATCGACAATGTCCGTGTTTGCGGTAAGGATTACAATGTTCGAGACAGATACGGTGATGTTGTGGCAGCTACAGATTTTACCGGAGTTACCTCTGTTTCAGGTGTTTCTATATGGGATTTTGATTCTACATACACCATTTCTCAGAACGGACGTCCCATGACTGAGATCGGTGATATGCTTCCCAACAGAACCGTTGCTCCTTCCATTTCAGGTGATTATCTGCAGTATAAGGAATCCGGTGGTAACGGTGTAGCTACCCTCTCCAGAGATTTCACAAATTACAGTGGCTTCGTTTATGTTGAGGATATTTGTGTTGACAGAAAATCCGTTGGTGCGAACTTCAGCGTAAGATTCGGTTCTAACTATATCGCAGGATACGATTGGGATAATAGTTGCTTCAGGATCTCTACTCGTTCCGGTTACGGCTTCAGCACTGCTGATGCGTACACTTTCGGTGTTGCCGAGTATACTCTTGAGATGGGTGTGACTTATGAGTTTGCCGTGAGACAGGTCGGAAATCTCGTGTCAATTTATCTGAATGGTGTTATGATACTGAGTGCAACAAATGACAGCTTTGATACAGGTTACAATAGTATCCAGATAAACCACTACAGACTCGGTGCTTCCATTGATAACGTTATTATCGCTTATTCTGATTACGATGTCAAGGAAGCAACAGGCAATTCTCTCAATAAGTTAACATTCGGTGAGACTACCGACTATCTGAATGATGTATGCGGACTTAATATCGGAACAACCGGTTACGGATATTCCGTTGTAAAGGGAAGTACTACTCCCACTGTTACCGTCGACAGCGTTGAAGCTGCTGACGGAAGTGCTACTGTTGGTGTGGCTTTCTCAAATTGCCCCGGTTATGATGCGTTTGAGCTTTCTATCGCTTACGATGATGCAATGACTATATCAAGTGTTAATGTGGCTGATATTCCCGGCGGTGTAAGCATGGTGTCTCCCACGACATCCAATCCTATCGTTGTTGCTTGCGTAACTGACGGTACGGGTGTTACAAATGCCGATATCCTTGATATCACATTCAGCGTTCCCGAAGGACAGGCTGAATACGATGTGACCGTTACCGTTACTCCCTACATCAATGATGTCCCCATGACTGTTATAAGCGGTGCCGGCACTGTTACTGTTCCCAGAGCTGCGCTTACATACGGTAAGCCCGACGGTGTATTCTTTGATGGCGAATATGTTATCTGGAACGCTATGCTTGATGCAGACTACTATGAAGTCTATGTTGTATATACAAGAAACAACAAGGAACGGGAAGATTTCATTGACAGTACAAGCGGTACAGACTGCGAGCTCTTCTTTGAGGATTATTACTCAAATGACGGTGAGTATAAGATCGTTGTCAAGGCATTTGATCCTGACTGCGAGGTAATGGGTATATCCGACCCCGTTTCTATCATCTATGCTGACGGAATTATTTATACATCTCCTTCAGATTATGCAGATGTACTTTATGATCAGCTTCTTGATCTTATTGACGGCAGAGAATACAGCGAGAGCAATCAGGAAACTGTAGATTCTATTCTCGATGAAGCGTATGATGCCCTCAGCGATGCGGATTATGCTACAATGCTTGAGCTTTACGATCAGTATTACACAGAGCTTGATGCTGTTCCCACAGGTGATGATGTTGTTGTTACCGTTCTTCTCGGTGATGTAAACGGTGACGGAATCGTAAACTCTGCTGACGTAACTCTTCTTGGAAGAAAGCTTTCCGGTGCAACCATGGAGATATGTGAAGGTGCAGATTACAACGAAGACGGTGCGGTTAACTCTACTGACCTTGTTCTCATTCGCAGACATCTTGTAAGTTGATTTAACAAAGAGGTACAATGAATAATAAAAACAAAAATTCAAGTAAAGAGCTGAATGATATCGATGGCGATATTATCCTTGATAATGTTGAGGATAATGACTGTCACGGCGTTAGTTCTTCTTGTGAGGAAAACAAAGACAATACTATTCCTGCTGAAGCATCCGGAAATATTCCGGATGCTTCAGTAACGGATGTGACATCTAAAGGGACATTATTTGATATCCTAATTAAAATACGTGATTATATAATAAAAATACCGAGAAAGATACGTCAAGAGTTACGTGACCCAACAAAACCACATTGGTATACGAGATCTCCAAAGGAGCGCCTCGTTACAATGATCCCCGGTCTTATAATGCTTATAGTTGTAGTGATAGCATGGATCCAGGCAAAGGATGTTATCGTCTATGACGATTCATACAACACGGAGCTCCGGCTTTCCCTTGGAATATCGGCGGCAGCTCTCCTCATTGGCGTGTTCTGTATTCGTCTCGGAAAATTTTTCGGTTGGCTCGTTACTGCCGCAACTCCTGCAGCTGTATTTCTGCTTACTGAGTATTTTACCCACAATCCGTTTGAGATGACTAAACCTATCGTCATCACAAATTTGATCTTCTACTACGGTACGGCAATACTTGTGTTATTCCTTACCGGAAGCATGAAAGTGTCGATCGTGACGACGGCAGGAATTCCGATGATTTTCGGCTTGGTGAATTATTATACTCTTGAGTTTAGAGGTTCACCCTTGTTTCCATGGGATATTGCATCGGCAGGTGTCGCTGCTGATGTTGTGGATAACTATACCATTATTATATCATGGCATGTATGTTTCCTTATCTGTGCATTCCTGTTTATAATAATGCTGGGTTTCATTTGTACTCCCAGAATAAAGATAAGCTTATGGTGGCTTCGTGCGCCGATATCTGTTTTTGCTGCTGTCGCTCTTGTGATGACGGGATCTTTTGTGCAAGTGAACGGAATCAAAGAGCTTAAAATGTATCCGTATCTGTTCTCCCCTAAGCAGGTGTTCAAGAAAAACGGTGCCGCTGTTACTTATGCATATACTCTTCAGTTTACCGGTGTTCAAAAGCCTGACGGATATAGCCCCGAGAAGCTTGACAGCTTGCTGTCAGAGCACGATGGAGAGACTTTGACCGAAGATTCAAAGCGTCCCAATGTGATCGTCATTATGAATGAAGCGTTCTCCGATCTTAAAACCATGGTAGACTATGAACAGAATAAGCCGGTAACTCCTTATATAGACGGCATGACCGAAGATACGGTGAAGGGTACACTTCACGTATCAGTAAAGGGAGGTAACACTGCAAATTCAGAGTTTGAATTTTTGACCGGTATATCAATGGCAAATCTTACTCCCGGAAGTATCCCCTATCAGCAGTATCTTACCGGAGATACGCCTACCTTCGCTACACAGCTTGAGGAGCTTGGCTACACTACTGTCGGCATGCATCCCTATGGTGCTACAGGCTGGAACAGAGACGATGTTTACGAGTGGTTCGGCTTCGATGAGACATATTTCTCCGATTCTTTTTCGGGCTTTGAAAAGATAAGAAACTATTATTCCGATGCTGCCACGTACCGTAAGATAATCGATCTTTATGAAAATAAAGATGAAGGAAAGCCACTGTTTGTCTTTGACGTTACAATGCAGAATCATGGTGGTTATTCTTCACAGTTTGAGAATTTTACACCCGAGCTTTATGTGAGCGGTATTGCATCTCAGAGCCCCATCAATATGTACCTCTCACTTATAAATAAATCTGACGAGGCATTTGGTGAGCTCGTAGAGTATTTCAAGGCTCAGGATGAACCGACAGTTATTCTCATGTTCGGTGATCATCAGCCTCACGATAGCTATGTGAAAGCGCTTCTCACCAAGTACGGTGTTACGATCGAGCCGGGCTCACTTGATGAACAGCTTCGCAGATATACCGTACCTTTTGTAATGTGGGCAAATTACGATATTGAGGAAGAAACAGGAGTTGAGTCGAGTATCAACTATATGTCAAGTATTCTTTGCGAAAAAGCCGGTATTCCCAGAAGCTCTACACAGATGTATCTTACTTCTCTTTATGAGAAATATCCTGTGGTATGCGAAGGTCATTACGGTACCGCAGACGGTAAGTTCCATGATGCTACTACACTTACCGATATTCCTGAGCTTATGGATTACAGGATGCTCTCATATAACATGATCGCTGACAGAGATAATACTCTCGAAAAGATCTACTCATACGGTAAATAGCTTTTGATCCGTCGGTCACAGACCGACGGATCTTTTCGTATAAAAATAAATTTTATCCAAAAACCATTAAGAATGATTCTTAAAATTATATTTAATTTTTAAAAATACTATTGACAATAACAAGAGTAGTGTGATACCATAATAACGATGAAAATTTGGGTATACAGCTACGTGGAGGAGTTATGCTCGGTACTGTTTTTAACATTCAAAGATTTTCCCTGTTTGACGGACCGGGCGTAAGAACTGTGGTGTTTCTCAAAGGGTGTCCTTTGAGATGTATATGGTGTCACAATCCCGAGGGAATAAAAAGAGAGCCACAGATAATGTTTAACTCTCAAAGGTGTATTGCCTGCGGTGAGTGTGTTGATACTTGTCCAAGGCATCGGCATTTTATCCGTGAAGGACTTCACGGGTTTATCCGTGAGGGGTGTGAAGGATGCGGGAAATGCACCAAGGTGTGTCCTACGGAAGCGGTGTCTCTTGCCGGAAAGCTGATGGATACAGAGGCTGTTATGGCTGAGGTCATGCGTGATGCATCTCTCTATAAGGAAAGCGGTGGCGGAGTTACTCTTTCCGGCGGGGAACCCCTGTATCAGGGAGAATTTGCCGTTTCTGTACTAAAGGCTGCAAAAGATCAGGGTATTTCCACTTGTATCGAGACCTGTGGTCATGCAAAGCGTGATATCATTGTTGAAGCCGCAAAGTATACCGATGATTTTTATTTTGACTACAAGGCTACAGGGGATGAGATGCACAAAAAGCTGTGCGGAGTTCCTCAGACGATAATACTTGAAAATCTTGCACTGCTTTGTGAGCTTGGTGCTAGAGTTACTCTCAGATGTCCGATTGTTGAGGGGGAGAATGAATTTCCCGAGCATATAAGGGGTATCGGAGAGGTTGCAGGTAAGTATTCCTGCATTGGTGAGGTGCATCTTGAGCCTTATCATAGGCTCGGTGTTTCCAAATCCGAAAAGCTCGGTGAGAATGCCGCATACGACGGCAAAGCTCCCGACAGAGTGCGGCTTGAATCGTACTGCGAGGAGATCACACGTATCTCCGGCAAGGCTTGCCGCATAAGTTAAGATGGAACATATTTTATACATCCGACAGTCGGAAGAACGGAGGACTATATGACCGACTACAAAAGAACTGATGTGAAGCTCGAATTCACTCCACGTATGGCGAAGGTGAAGGAGATTATCATGCCCAGACTTCTCCCCCAGGGAGCAAGAGAGGGAACTGCTTGTAACCTTTGCTCTGCTGAGGATAAGAACCCTATGCTTGACGTATTCCTTGAGATGCCCGATGCACCGCATGTTATCGCCCATGCTCATGCTATCGTCCGTTCATGGATGGTAACTCCCGTGCTAATTTATCCCTACGAGGCCATCGTGGGAATTCCGAGACCTCGTTATCCTCTTATGGAGCATTTCAGCTGGGGACTGAACAATCCGGGTGTTGCTTATGAGGTTGAGGGACTGACCAAGGAAGAACAGGATAAGCTTGCTCATCGCATCAATCCCCTCACGTGGGATCACGCGCACAAGATGGGTGACGTGCTTTTCGGTTCTCCCGAAAATTACGGTGTTGTTGCTTCTGACAGTATTTTCAGCGCAGGTGGTTATCAGGGGCATACTATCCCTAATTATTATACTCTTCTTGAGCGCGGTCTTGACGGAATGCTTGAGTATATCGATGAGTGTGAAGCAAAGAATAACCGTGATCAGGCTACCCGTGACTTCTATGAGGCTAACCGCATCATCGTCCGCGGTATGTCCGACTGGCTGATGCTTTATTCCGATAAGGCCCGTGAGCTTGCGGCAGCCGAGTCTGATGCAGAGCAGAAGAAGTACTATGAGGATATCGCAGAGAACTGTGCATTCGTTGCACACAATAAGCCCGTTACCCTTTACAATGCGGTGCAGCTTATGTGGACTCTCGCTGTATGGGATTGGTGTGACTGCGTAGGACGTACCGATCAGTATCTCTATCCCTTCTATAAGTATTCTATGGAGAACGGTGACAAGATCTCCGTAGAGGAGTCCGTTACCTCCATTATGTTTAAGATCTGGGAGTTTGGTGCTCACAATATTACAATGTCGGGTGTAAAGCCTGAGGACGGATCTGACGCTACAAACGAGCTGTCATATATGTTCCTGCAGGTGCTCCGCAGCATCCACGATGTTCATCCCAGAATGTGCGTGCGTATCCACGATGGTACCCCTGCGGATCTTATGAACCTTATCACCACCATCTGGTCTGAGGGTATGAGTGATCCCTCCATCGTAGGCGATGCCTGTGCGATCAAGGGACTCACCGACATTGGTGTTCCGATTGAGGATGCACGTGACTATGCAACTCTCGGATGCCAGGAGATCGAGATCCCCGGTAAGTCCAACTTCGGTTGCGAGGACGGCGTGTTCAACGTAGCAAAGGTATTCGAGATAGCTATGCACGGTGGATACAGTTCCTCTCATCCCGACAAGATCATCGGCCCAAAAACAAAGACTTTCCTTGAGTGCGAGACCTTTGAGGAGCTGTTCGATTCCTTCAAGACCCAGCTTGAATATTACACAAGAGTGTTCTGCTACATGTGTGACAGAGGACAGGAGCTTCGCGGTGCAAACTTCGCAAAGCTCGTTAAGACTCCTTTCACCACAGGATGTCTTGAGCGTGGAATTCCCCATGACTGTGGCGGTCCCCTCTACAATTACGGCGTAGTTGAGACTGCGGGCGTACCTCCCACGTCAGATTCTCTTGTTGCAATAAAGAAGCTGGTATTCGAGGAGAAGAAGATCTCCAAGGAGACTCTTTGGGCAGCGCTTGAGGCTAATTTTGAAGGCTATGAAAAGGAGCGTCAGATGCTTCTTAATATGGCTCCCAAGTTTGGTAACGATAACGATGAAGCAGACTCTATGGCTGTACGTGTTCTTGACCTCTTCTGGAGCGAGTGCGGCAAGTATAAGAGTGTTCGCGGCGATGTGTATACCGGTGCGTGCTCACTTCTTACAGGCGGTATCGGATTCGGACGTTCCATGGGTGCAATGCCCGACGGAAGATTTGCAGGAGAGCCTCTCGGTAATACTATGGGACCCCGTCCCGGTGCCGATAAGAACGGCGTTACTGCAATGCTCAATTCCGTCGCAAAGCTTCCTCTTCACAAGGGTGTGGGCGGAACTACTCTGAACGTAGTTCTTACAACAAAGCTTCTCTCTAATCCTGCGCTCCGTGAGAGCATCGGTGCGACTGTCAAGAATTATATGGTAAACGGTGGTCAGCTTGCACAGATCACTACCGCAAATGTTGAGGATCTTCTTGACGCACAGGAGCATCCCGAGCGTCACGGTGACCTTATCGTTCGTGTTGGGGGATTCTCTATTCAGTTCGTTCAACTCGGACGTGATGCACAGGACGAGATCATCAGCCGTTACAACGGTGAGAGCGCTTAATTTATTTGTATTTATGCGGGGGAAAACTTTAAAGGCTTTTCCCCCGTACCCCTTTTTAAAAACCTTTTATGTAAAAGCTTTTGACAGGATTCAAGGTAATACATTGAAATATATTTTAAATCAGGAATAATAATGGAAATACTTAATAAAATAATCTCCGTGATCCTTATGATCGGCGGAGTTATGATGATACATAAGACTCTTTATCAGTTTCTTGGATTTTTTGTAAGATCAAAGAAATTTCCGAAGGCTGAAAATCTTCATACATACTCATTCATAATTGCGGCAAGAAATGAGGAAGCGGTTGTAGGTAATCTTATAGAGAGTATACGCAGGCAAAAATATGACGGAAGGATTGCGAATATTTTTGTGGTGGCAGATAATTGCACCGACAGTACTGCAGAGGTGTGTCGTAAATACGGAGCCGTAGTATATGAGCGAAAGGATCCCGAACATGCACGAAAAGGTTATGCTCTCGAATTTCTTTTTGAAAGGATCAGAGAGGATTACGGGATCGACCACTGTGACGGATATTTTGTGTTCGATGCGGATAATCTTCTTGCTCCGGATTTTGTGTGTCGTATGAATGAGGCGTTTGATGACGGTTGGAAGATCGTTACCTCTTACAGAAACACCAAAAACTTCGACACTAATTTTATATCTGCCGCCTATGGTATCCATTTCTGCCATAATTCTCTCGGACGTCATCGTCCCCGTTCCGTTCTCGGTATCGGAACTCACCTGACGGGTACAGGATACCTGATATCAAGTGACCTCATGGAAAAGGGATGGCACTATGTAAACTTTACTGAGGATGACGAGATAACTCTTGCTAAAGCAGGCGAGGGTATCAAGGTAGGGTACTGCGAAGCTGCGGAATTCTTTGATGAACAGCCTCACGATGTTAAAACGGTTTTTAATCAGAGAGTTCGTTGGGCTAAGGGACGACTTACAAATTTCTTTCTCCACGGTGTTCAGGCCTTCAAGGGAATATTCAAGCATAAGAGCTTTACTTGCTATGATATGTTTACACATTATTTCCCCTACGGACTTTTCTCGTGGATACTCGGGATCATCTATCCCACAACGAGCTTTGTTATAGGACTTTTTGATCCCGGTACAAATGATTACAAGGGAATGGTCATAAATCTCGGTATAACTCTTGCTACTATGTATGGAACTGAGCTTCTTGCAGGAGCACTGACTGCCATAAGAGAAAGATCACATATCCGTTGTTCAACGGGAAAACTGATATTATATGTGCTTCTATTCCCGTGGTATACAATGATCTCTATCCCCGTTTATCTCGTGGCGGTGTTTAAAAATGTAACATGGGTCCCCATAAAGCATGATGATGCCCGTAAGATAGACAGTCTTGTAAAGGAAAAAGAAACTGAAAAGGTATAATATTCAACTATAGGTAGATGATTTCTGTATTGACATAAGTTTTGTAAAATGATAAAATATTACCGTACCGAAGGTCTGACTGCAGCGGATGTCGGTGCGGTAATTTTTAATGAAAGGAGGAGACGGTATGACTAATATCAGAACTATTGCCGTATCGTTCTCCTGCTCACCTATTCTCGCGTGAGCGAAGAACGGTAGCTCACCTGTAGTGAGTTATACAGATCTCTGTGTGCGGCTTATCACATCACAGGAGGTCGTCTAAGTGAAAGAAAACAGTATTGATCGGTGCGAAGCAATATTACCAATAGCCGCAGGTGCGGAAATGATCGCCCTTTTTAATGAGGGATATAAAAGATCCTGCGATGCTAATGGATACAAAAGTAAAGTCATTCTTTGTCGCACGACCGAAGCGTATATGCCACCCGTGGGGCAAAATATACGAAGGCTCAGACTGGCTCACGGAATGACTCAGCGACAGCTTGCCTATGAGCTCAGGGTAAGTATGCAGGCTGTAAGCAAATGGGAACGCGGACAGGCGTATCCCGATATGTCATTGCTCGTGCCGATAGCGAGACTTTTCTCGATCACCCTTGATGAGCTTTTTGGGTGTGAGAGAGTCTGAACAAAAAGAAAGACACCCCTCGGAATACCCACTCCGAGGGGTGTCTTGACGTCAAAGCTCAATTTTGTGTCTTTCGTGGATCTTATATCTGTCGTTGAATACAATGTCAACGGAATTTTCTGAGAAGATAAATCCGCCGCCGATGAAAGCTTGATCGGAATTATCCGGTATCGAAGCAATAACTCCGGGGCAGGGAAGCCCCATAACATCACATTCATCACCGGGCATATCAAGGGTAAGACAATGCTCGTGTCCGTGGATCATGATCTCGGGTTTTATATGTTCACCGACAAGGGAACACCACTTCGTATATATGTCCTTTTCGATATTGAACGGTTCGGGGAAAGTACGATAAAATGGAACGTGGGATATTACGGCCTTATGAGTGATACCGTAGGAATCATATTCGTATGCTGCATTACGGATAACCTTTTCGATGAATTTCGTCTGTTTTTTACGGAATTCGTGACAGCAGACAGTATTGCCGTATTCCGGATGGGTATCGACCTTGTCCTCGCCGCAGTCAAGCACCATTCCCCAAAGTCCGCCGACACGGAACGTGAAATATGAGTTACCGTTATCGACAGGAGTGTGATCAGCAAGCTTTTCGGCAAAAATTCCGCGGGTGTCGTGATTACCTCGTGAGAAAACGGTGGGGATCTCACCTTTTGTAATACCTTCGATTATCTTGTAAATATTGTCAAAATTTTCAATAGCACCGCTGTCATTTGGGACATCACCGTTGAGTATCAGAAGATCAATTCTGCCTGCTTCAGCCTCAAAGAATTTAGCGGCACCTACAGGATTCTCAACACTGTTGTGAGCATCAGCGATATGATATGCGGTAATGTTATTATCGGGAACGGGACGGAAGGAGAACTTGATTTCTTCAACATCACCTGTGTCGGAGTAATACGGTTTGCGCTCGATCATTTTACGAAAACAGACAGTGTACTCCCCGGCATGATCAAGCTCCTCCATGGGAACAGTGATACGATGAGTGGTTACATCAGATTTGATAATACCATTGCAGTCATCGTAGTAGAGCTCCTCACCGATCTTGACCCACATAAGGCAGGAAGATGTTACGGGAACCATTATTTGATATGTATTACCTACGGCAAAAACAGCAGGTGTGGTTTTAAGAATGGACATGATGTACCTCCTGATTATTATACTATAATTATATACCCAAGGGGTCATCAAGTCAAGAAAAAATACCATAGCCGAGTGGCTATGGTATTTTAAGAAAAACTTAGAAATTGTTGTACATGGGTGCGGGAGCAGGCTTCTTCTCGATAACGAGGAGATCAACAGCACCGATAATAGCATACAGGAACATTGCAACCCAAGTAGTCCAGTTAGCAGAAACGGAGATTTCAACACCGAAAACTGACTGACCGGAAACTGCATAACAGATAATCTGGATAAGAGCAAAAGCTGCGCAAGCGAAGCCCATAATAAATACAGGGCTCTTACCGTTAAGGAACTTACCGAAAATCTGATCGTAGATATTGATTCCTAAGAACTTAATAAAGTAAAGAACACCGAGGGCAACAACTGCAAGATTTGCAATGCCAAACAAAATGTTACCTACCAAAACAGCACCAAATCCTTCAGTACCTATAACATCGGAAACAGGACCTGAAGAAGACATTCCGGCTCCGGATACAGTTACATCATAAAGTCCGAAGAAGTTGATGATTGCAAGAACAAGTGAGATAACTGCCATACCCACAGCTACAAAGGGAAGGAACTGCTTGAGAGATGAGAGATTAAAGTTGCCGGGTACACCGTTTCCTCCGAAGCCTGTACCGCCGAACTGGGGTCTCTGATTAAACTGCTGCTGATTTTGTCCGTACTGCTGGTTCTGAGCGAACTGAGGAGCGGACTGCTGCTGAGGAGTATCGGCTGATGTCTTTGCTCCGCAAGCGGGACAAAAAGCACTGCCGTCAGCTACCTGAGCGCCACATTTTCCACAAAACATGGTGAAAACCTCCTAAAATATTGTTATCTAAATTATACTTCAATTAGCTGTGTTTGTCAACAAAAAATACGTATTTTGTTAAATCTTTTGATTATTGTTCCGGTTGGTACACAGTGGTTTATAATGAGTAATATTACTGCTTGAAAAACGGTAAAAAAAGAAATACAGCAGAATGTACTGCAAATGTATCACTTTTGCTTTGCAAAACCGATGGGTCCGATAGATATGCCAACACAAAACAAAGAAGGCACGCTGTTGCGTACCTTCTTTTTTGCGAAAGAGCGACTAAAAGTAGTATAAACAGAGGTAAAAACGACCAAAAGTAATGTTATTTTGTTTTACTTTGCATGACGATAGTCAACACTATTGATATAACAAAAGAAAAGCCAAGATACAATAAGAACGGCAAATCCATAATTTTTTCCAAAAAAGAATTGAAGCCGTCAAATACGCAATCAATAGTAACTGCTATTACATTGCAGAGACAAAATCCGACGAACAGTGTTCCAAAAAATTCAAGGAACAAAACGAATAGACCTAACCGTTTCTTATGTTTCTCGTTTTTCATTTGTACTCCTTTGCTGTCTTGCAGGAAGCAATCAAAAGCCTACGAATATTACCGCAAAGTTTCTCCGCACATTGATATGTAGCCGTATCTATTCTCTGGGTTTCACACATCAATTTCAACCAATAACTAGTTTCATTTGATTCTTTCAATGCGATTTCTAATTTTGCCACAAAATCCTTCTTGCTCTGTGCGTATTGGGCTTCATAAATATTCGCACCAACCGATGTGCCTGCTCTTGCAAGTTGATCGGTCATATAAGCACTTTTCGGTGCGGTTACACCGTCAACAAGATTAACAATCGCAACCGCAAATTCAAAAGATAAGTCAAGCAATTTGTTTTCGGACATAAAAGCACCTTCTTTCGTCAAGATTATACCATAAGATGCTGCACTTTTCAATGATATATCGCTGACGCGATATGATATACGGCGTTGCCGTATGATATATTTGCGCTGCAAATATGATATAATATCCGTTCCTCCATATGCCGAAGGCATATATCATCGCACGACAGTGCGATATCATATCGAAGATATATCACCCGTTCTGACAGGAACGGATATCATTGTAAAAACCCTCTTTTGTCAGGTAGACAAAAGAGGGTTTTTACATGGCGCAGGGAGTGGGATTCGAACCTACTTCTACACCTCTATAATTCCTGTATTTATTGGTATTTCATCTTCTTTGGTATGTATTTTGGTATGCATGAGATTAGAAAAGTAATCATCAATGGTATTTGCAACCTTAATTTCTTCGGCTGCGAAGGTTTGCTGATAGCGTTTAGACAATGTTGTTCCGTTAGCCCACCCACCTCTTGTTTGTGCATATCGGTCGGGGATTCCCAGCATCACCATTATGGAAGCATTTGCATGACGGAGATCGTGAAATCTGCAATGAGGGATGTTGTTGTCTCGGAGCATCTTTACAAATGCATCAGTTATCTTTTTGCCGGGACAATCCACGATATACTGTGAGTCTTTGGGAGTTGCGTCGATAAGGTTTTTTATGTACTGGGGGAGAGGAATTTTACGTATGGATGAGTATGTCTTTGTTCCTTTTTCCACGATGCCGTTCTCGGAATATACTCTTGCGTTACGGACATAAATATAATCTTCGAACACGTCTTCCCATTTGAGTCCTATTATCTCAGATTGGCGAAGAGACATCCACGCTGAGAGAAGTATCGGGAGTTCAAGCCATGTTCCTTTGGCTGCATCCATGATCTGTTTCAGATGATCACCATCGGGTGTAGCATATTCTATCGGACGCTCTGTAGGTAATGTTACTTTCGGAGTAAAGTCGGGGCGATAGAACTGTATACCGAGTATAACAAGTCCGTATGCGTTCTTCACCATTTTTGCAGAACGTTCGGAGGATTCTTTGTTAATGGCTTTCTGCAGTATTATTGTTGATACATCTGAGACCTTATAGTCCATTAAATTTTGGAATCTGTTACGTCGGTAACTTTTATACGAGCGCAGTGTAGATGGAGAAAGCACGTTTGATTTTGCGGCGATATAATCATCGATAGCTTCGCCTATAGTGATCCTACCCGGATCACTTTTTTCTTTTTTGTCGAATTTATACTGTAATGCGAGCAGATCCGCCTCGGATGCTGTCTCGGCATAGAACACTTTATATTTACGCTTACCGCCCAAGGTACCGAGAAACACGGTGGACTTGTAGCGTCCTTTACTGACCTTTGTTGCCATAGGTTGTCTCCTTCCCAAAATTTACTTGATGACAAAATCTTCCTTCGCCTTTATCATATAAGCGGAGGTGATTCTATGAATTACAAAGATTATAAAAAGTCACGTGATGCGGCGTGGCAGATCCTGCTCGATCTTGGTGTTTGAAAATTGCATGGTGACAACCGCCTCCGTATTTTATACTATATATACGGAGGTGATTGCAATGCAATACGAAAATTATACCAATGCCAGAGATCTCGCCTGGCAAATCTTGATTGAACAAAACATTTGTGAGTTACCAGTAAATGTCGATTTCATCTGCGAAAAAATGGGCATACCTATTGTGCCGTTATCGACATTGATCTCGATTACAGAGACGTATTCTCTATCTTCCGAGGAATTACAAAGCGGTAGTGTAATGATAATAGATAATAACGCTATCATCTTCGTTTCAGAAGAAGAGTCAATAGAACGAAAACGATTTACAATAGCTCACGAACTGGGGCATTATCTGCTAAAACATGCTCAAAGATTTGAAGATTTAGAAGAAGTAAAAAGTGAAAAAGAAAAAATATTTGAACGAGAAGCGAATGTATTTGCATCGCGTCTCTTAGCACCAGCGTGTGTTCTTTGGGGATGCGGTGTGAACTCCGCCATAGACATTGCTGATTTATGTCAAATATCAAAAGAAGCAGCACAGTATCGATGGGAACGAATGAAACTTATAAAAGAGAGGGGAAAATTTTTAGCAC
The DNA here is from genome assembly GCA_015065335.1 of Oscillospiraceae bacterium. Taxonomy (GTDB): domain Bacteria; phylum Bacillota; class Clostridia; order Oscillospirales; family CAG-272; genus UMGS1312. The sequence goes on from SVQM01000009.1 coordinate 30,884, forward strand.
ACCCATTGGAAAAGAAAGTGTATGAACAATTTTTGCCCTACATAAAATCTCACAAAAAATAACTGCAATAATTATTTTTTGTTACAAGTTTGATTTATCACGGTTAAAATATCGTTTTTAGTTTCTTCGGGTATTTGTGTTCTTATTAGAACACCGTTACGATTAAATACAGCTATCATGTTACCATCTTCTTGGTAGTCATACTCAACTCTATGCACTGATTTATATGAATCAGGAATGCTTTGAGAAATACTAATATATTCATCTATCTTTTCTTCTGGAACCCCGTTGTGTTGGAATATAGCGAGACGATTTTCTGCTGTTTTTTCTTTATCATAATCTTCGAATATTGAAGGGCTCCAAGGGGTGAGCCAGATAAAAAGATATTTTTCTCGTACATTGAGAATAATAGAGAGAGCTTTTAGATAATCACCGTTTGGTATTTCTGTTCCTTTTTCCCAAGAGATCAATGTGGAGACGGGTACGCCTATGCGGTCTGCTAATTCTTTTTGAGTCATATTGCATCTTTCTCTGAAATATGCGATAGCTTTTCTACGCTTATACATAATTATTTCCTCTTTCTGATAACTTAATAAAACTATTAATCGCTCGATTCGTTGTCAAGAGCTTCGAGCATTCCCTTTATAAGATCAATACCTTTGTCCGAGAGGTGCATCTTTATTGCCTTACCGTCTCGACCGCAAATTATTACGGTATTTTCATCAATCCCTTCGTCTGATTGGACGGAGGGTTTTTTTTCTTCTGTTCTTCCAAGAAGATAATCCACGGATACGTCGAAATATTCTGCGATTTTTTCAATAATATCTGCTTTAGGCAATCTTATTCCGCTTTCCCAATTGCCGACTGCCGATTGGCTAACACCAAAGTCACGAGCAAAGGTGTATTGAGATAAACCTTTGGATTCTCGTAATTCTTTTAACTTTATACGAAACATAAATATTCGCCCCCTTTATATTTATATTTAATCACGCTTTGAAATAAATTACAATACGAAATCAAAATAAAATCACAAAAAGTGTTGACAAACACATAAGAAGGTGTTATAATCACAGCGTAAACACATTCCGTGTTTGCGGAAAGGAGGTACGCGGATGCGAGAATGGCTCTGCGGTATTAGAAAAAAACAAGGTAAATCGCAGTATGTTGTAGCTCGAGAAATTGGCGTTTCTCAAAGTTATTATGCTGCGATTGAACTTGGAACGAGAGGAAATCCATTAAATGTGGATGTAGCAAAAAAAATCGCCGCCAACCTTGGGTTCGATTGGCAGCGATTTTATGAAGATGATGAAGGAGGGTGAGATGATTGATTAAAGCTGCAAGAAAAGAAAAAAAGCTGACTCAAGAGCAACTTGCAAGGGGAGTAGGGGTAAGTAGAAGCACAGTAGCAATGTGGGAAACGAATCAGGCTACTCCTCGCGCAGCGACACTCTTGAAACTCGCAGACTTGTTTGGCTGCACCGTGGACGAGCTGCTCAGAGAAGGAGGTGGAGTGAGTGGATCCGCTGAAGAAGAAGCTGGAGTACAAGTATTTTAACGAAGATATTATTAAGTATCTTCCAACCGATGAGGAGGCTGTCATAGAGAGTTATCCCTTTTTCAGAGAAGGAGGTGGAGAGAGGGGTGGAAACGAAGGATACGCTTGCTTTTCTAAAGAGGTTAAAAGAAAAACGCTGCACTTCCGGCAAAGTGGTGAGTGCCGAAAAGCGCAGACGTTTTAGAAATCTTGTGAAAAGGATATCAAGTGAGAATGAAGTTACGGCTCCAGTATTTCAACTCCGTTTTCATTCATAATGGATTTCAGTTTACGGATAACCGAATTTGAAAGTTTATTTTGATCGATAGCTATACCGCGTTCCGGATCATCCAGTTCCATATCATCAAGATCATCATTGATCATATCCCTGTACAGTAACATTGCTATCATCATAACTTGCATTTCGGATCCTGTAAAAGAAAAATCAGCCATGGTATCACCTCCCTTCGTTTTGATTATATCATGCGAAGATGGGGCGTGTAAAGAGCAATCTTAAAAGGAGGCAGGTTAAAAATGAAAATCACAGAAGATTATAAGGGACTAAAACGAGTCAAGTGTGGAACTTGTGTTATTAAAGGAGACTTGGAGGTTACGGAAGATCTTGAGATTGAACTCAGAGACAAGCTTATAGTAACAGGTTCTATATTTGTTAACGGAAACATCAAAGTAAAGAGAGATATCGAAGTAAAAGGATGTATCGCGGCAGGGGGTAATATCTCGGCAGGTGGTAGCATTGAAGCGAATTTCGGCATTACAGCCGGAGGGAATATAGAAACGTGCGGCGATATCGAAACGCTTTTCAGCATTACAGCCGGGAGAAACATTAAATCATTGTTTGGTATAGAAGCCGGCCATAACATCATGGCAGGAGACGGTATCGCAAGTAAATGTGGCGCCGTTGATGCAGAACAGGATATCAAGGCTTGGAATAATATCGAGGCAAGACGTCGCATCAGAGCAGGAGGTATCATTATGGCAGGAGGATGCTTTATGGAAGGAGGCAAACAGTGAGGTACAGAATCAAGGCAAGGCTTGCCGAGCTTGGTCGGACAAGCGTGGAGGTCATTGAGGAGATCCGTCGGAGAGGAGTGGACACATCCCCCACGAGATTCTCGGCGGCGATCAGAGGGGCTGACCGTGGCCCGAAGGCGGAGAAGCTCTGCGAGATGGCAGATCAGATCATCAGTGAATGGGAGGTGAATTGTAAATGAAGTGGAAAGAAAAGATCCGGTCAATGAATGATGATGAGCTTGCGGAGTTTATTCTGGACAGCGCAGACATCGACGGGTTTGTTGACAAAGCTTGCATACAGTGTCCGCATCACCAGAGTGACGGAGTTTGTACAGCACATCCACGTGATCAAGAGTGCACGGCTGCTGTAAAGAAGCTTCTTGAAAGTGAGGTGCCGGATGATGAGGCGAAGTAAAGAAGACAGGTACATCCGAGAGATCAACGAGCCGGTATGCCGGCGGATGATCTTTCCTGCAGAGGTGATCGGTTCTGCGGTCATTGGTGCGGTACTTATAGTTCTTGCCGTACTTGCAGGATGGGGATGCAGTATAGGAATTTATAAACTCATGGTATTCATGAGACTTTATTGAAAGGAGTATACAGATGAGGACACCTGAAGAGATCAGAGCTGAGATCGAGAAGGTCGAACGTGCGAAAAAGGCTGCGGTTCGCAAGGCGGAAAGATGCGATCGGAGGATCTATGAGCTTGCCTGCGAGCACTCGGATGCGCTGAACGAAGAAAACCGCCGCAGGAGAGCTGAGGCGGCGGGGGTTGTAAAGGAGGCGTCTGATGCCGAGACTTAATGCGTCGGAGAGGGACAAGAAGATCGCCCGGATCGAGGGCCTCATAAAGACGGGGCTCAGTCAGCAGAGACTTACATACGGGGACTTCTGCGAGAGGATGGGGTTCTCCAAGACGAGGCTTACCACCATCAGGCGGGACCCGTGGGCGATGGAGCTGCGTGAGATCGTAAAAGCGGCGAGGATCCTTGGGCTTACGGAGTACGATTTTCTGTCCGTACTGATGGACATTCCGAAAAAGGAAAAGACTCCTGCCGAAGCAGGAGTCCGTAACCGGTATACCGTAGGGGCGTAAAGTGAGAAGAGCCCCTACGGATAGTATACCACATAATTAAACAAAAGTAAAGTGAGGATTTTGAAAATGACAAAAAGTGAAATGCAGAAGAAATTTTTGGAGCTTGCGGAAAGCAGAAAAAAGGTTCTACTGGGTATTGATCTGACAAACATTGACGAGAGCAATGCGCAGGATCACAGTGATATTATAATGGAACACTCAAAGAAACTCATTGAGATAAACCTTGAAACAATACAGTTTCTTGCGAAATACGCACTTGATAATATTCAGCCCTTTTCGAAAGAAAGTCTTGTTTGGTGGGCATTCGTGTTTGAACACTTGAGTGATCAAATTAAAGGGCTCCTCGATGAAAAAAGCAAAAAACTTTACGAGGGGATCAAAATGACGATGGCGTTTGCGGATGTAGGTGTTATCAAGATCGACATGAGTCAGTTTCCCGGAGGTATGAAGAATGAGTGAGTATCAGATCGGCAGTAATTCTGCTATGACGGTGGATGAGATCACTGCTTCATACCGTCAGGCGAAGGACAAGAAGGGACAGATAAAGATCCTTGCGGAGCTGTGCAGTACCTCCAAAGAAGAGATCATACATATCCTGCATGATGCCGGGTATGTTGATGAAAAAGGTAAGTTTATTCCTTCTTCCCTCATAAGAGACACGGATATGCCGGAGATCGTTCGGATGAGAAAGAACGGACTTCCTCTTTCCGCTATTGCAAAGAAGTACGGAGTAAGCGGACAGACAGTATCAAACAGGCTGAAGGAGTGGGAAAAGGTGAACGAGGTTACTGTGCCGGCTGATTTTGTTCATCCGCCTGAAGTTACTTCGGGAATAACGGATGCTTCTGAAGGAGAAGTGAAAACGAAGTCTGTAAAAACTTTTGAAGATCTCCGCCGTGAAAGATTCTTTGACGGTCTGGAGATAGACAAGGATTTCTACAAGGCTGTGCTTGAGGTATGCGATCTGCTTCGGTACATAGCTTATATATTTCCCGGTGTCGTGATGAAGTGCGCAGTAGAAAAAAACGGATCGGTAGTGGCATCGGGTATGCTCCAGGATCTTCTTGCGGAATATCAAGGAGGTGGACCTGCGGATGGCGACCTTGATGAGGAACAAGCTTGAGCTTTGCGGTAGACTTTGTGCCGATCCGGAGCTGAAGAATACGCCCACAGGGATACCGTGCACTACCGTTACACTTGCGGTACAGAGACCGTTCAAGAACAGTGCCGGCAAAAGAGACGCAGACTTTTTCGTCATTGACTTATACAAGCATCATGCTACTTTTGTATGCAAGTACATAAAGAAGGGCGAATCACTCTTTGTGGACGGATGGTTGAGGATAAGATCCTTCCTTGATCCTGCCCGAGGAGAAAGAAGATACAAGACGGAGATAGTGGTACAAAGTGTAGACGGTGTTGATCCCCGTAAAAGTGAAGAAGAGAGTTCCTTTGATACAGATGAATTCTTTGAGGCAGCTCTAAGGAGAAGCTACGATATAACAAGTGAGAAAGGAGTTACATGATGTCAAGACCTGAACGGTTTGAAGATATTACAGAGATCGCACGTGCCAGAGGTGAGCACATCCGTTCGAATGCCAGGATGATAATTGCTACGGGAGGAAACTACAGTGATAATCGGAGGTACTGGGGATTTTACCAGAGGGGTGGTACGTACAAGCTGTATCCTGCAAACGGATACACGAAGTCGGTGACAAA
>SVQM01000118.1 GCA_015065335.1 Oscillospiraceae bacterium
GCGCCTCTTTATCCTTTTTCTTTTCTTCTATCAGCTTGTCGATTCCGTAAAGAGCTACACGCCTGTAGTCACCGATTATACGGCCTCTTCCGTATGCATCGGGAAGACCTGTTATAACGTGGCACTTTCTTGCCTGACGCATCTCATCGGTATATGCACGGAAAACACCGTCATTATGCGTAGTACGATAACGGAACTCCTCCTCGATCTTCCTCGAAAGATTATATCCGTATGCCTGGCACGCCTGACGAGCCATTCTGATACCGCCGAAGGGACTTACGCCTCTTTTGAGAGGGCGGTTGGTCTGGAGTCCCACGATCAGCTCGTTATCCTTGTCGATATATCCGGGTGAATAGCTGGTGAGAGATGAAACGGTAGCCGTATCGATATCAAGCACTCCGCCGTATTGCCTCTCAAGCTGAAAGAGCGATTCCACCTTTTTCATCAGGTCCTTTGTTCTCACAGTAGCACCGGAAAGGAAACTGTCATCACCTGTATACTCGCTGTAATTTTTTTGGATAAAATCACGTACATTTATTTCATTCTGCCATGCACCTGAGACAAATCCATTCCAATTTTTATGTTCCATGTTTCGCATCCTTTCACGGTAATAAAATAAAGGGCAATCAGTCAAAACTGATCGCCCAGACGGTCGGCATTAAAAATTTACATTCCCCTGCGGTTTTTCCGCTGCTCCGTCAGTCATGTAAACTGTGACTATATTATACACTATATTATGTTGTCTGTCAACGGCAACTTCCCAAAAAAATCATACATATTGTGGTGGAAAAATTGTGCAACACATCATATTACGTTTTTTATACCGATATATAATGTTGATTTTCAAAACAGAACGGTTGATAATTTAAGTGATTTGTGATAAAATATTTACGTACTTACTCTCTGAAGGAGATCCTATGAAAAAAACATTTACAACAGTTCTGCCTGACAGGATCGGTGCCTTTCTGCGTGCCGACAGATGCCTTACAAGACTCGGACTTAATATTACAAGAGTCAGCTATAATAAAGCCGTTGATGCTCATATGCTGTTCATCGAAGTCGACGGAACCGAGGAGCAGCTTGCTCTTGCCGATGAGGAGCTGTCACGTCTGGGATATCTCAACGATCCATCATCTCTTGGAGAGGTGATACTCATTGAGTTCAGGCTCCGTGATGAGGTCGGTGCCCTTCTTCCGATTCTTGAGCTTATCGACGATTACAATTTTAATATAAGCTATATCAGTTCACAGGAAAACGGTACTCATCACCAATATTTCAAAATGGGGCTATATGTTGAAAACGGACGTGAGATATCAGATTTTATAAAACGAGCCTCTCTTCTTTGCCGACTTAAGATCATCGATTATAAAGGATCTGAGAAGATCCTTGACAATACTGTTTTCTATCTTTCATTTGCCTCCGATATTGCGGAGCGTATGGATCTTGAAGACGACGAGAAAAACGAGCTTATCATAAACTCCAACCTCATTATGCAGCTTCTCGACGAAAAAAATGCACCTGTATATAAGACATTTGATTATATAAGACAGTTTGCTGAAAAGATGTGCGAATGCAAGGGTGAAGACTTCAAACCGAGGATCTCACGTATTAAAGGAAAAAGAGGCACTGAGGTACTTCTCATCGAACCACCGTGCGGTAGCAATATCTGCGTTATTGATGCAGGAGATCATCTTCTTTTTATTGATTCGGGTTTCTCTCTTTACAGGAATGAGCTTTTAAATGTTCTTCGCCGGGAAATTTCTGATTTTGACAAAAGAGAGCGCCGTCTTATACTCACTCACGCCGATGTGGATCATGCAGGTATCCTTGACATATTCGACAAAGTGTATCTTAACCGCAAATGCTATGATAACTTCATGGCTGAACGCCGTGGTGGGCCGGCCATCCGTGAGGAAAATCCTGTTCACGCTCCTTACGTAAAGATCAGCAAGATCCTATCGGATTATCATCCGTCGATGAAGGATAATTTTGAGATCATAGGTGGTAACGATGATAAAATATCCGGAATGTTTGAGGAGATCGGGACACTCAAAGCAGGAGAGCTTGAATTTGAGCTGTATGAGGGCGCAGGCGGGCATGTGGCAGGTGAAATGATAATCGTGGAAAGGAATGAAGGACTCGCTTTCACGGGCGATATTCTTGTAAATATCAAAGGATTCACCGCCGATCAAAAGAGCTTTAACAGACTTGCACCATTCCTTATGACATCAGTAGATACAGATCCCGAGCTTGCAAAAGCAGAAAGAGCCGCACTTCCAGATATTCTCGGGATCAGCGGCTGGACCGTCATCGGTGGTCACGGCGGTGCGATGACTATGTAAGCGTTTAATAATGATATACGGGGGAAGGAAAGCTTTTTTCAAAAAGCTTTCCTTCCCCCGTGCCCCTATCTTTTCAAAAAAATTTGCAATAGCATAATATTGACAGTTTATTATATCATCACGCATAAAAATCATGTTTACCGATACTTACCGCAAGTGGTCTTGTATTTGTCACCCACATATTGTCCGCTATGTTTTTGTTGATAAAAAACAATATGGAGGTAGAGACTGTATATCCCTCAAGACACAGCTTCGCCGCAATTATCGACTCCGTATCCGGCTCAAGATTTATCGATCCGTCAGCAACGGGAGAAAACTGAACGCCGTACTTTTTATCAAAGATCACACCGTAAATGGTATTCGGATAATCCTTACTTCGTACACGGTTGAGTACTACGTTTCCAACGGCTATCTTACCTGTCAGAGGTTCTCCTCTGCTCTCCGCATGTATTATCTTTGAGAGCCAGTAAACCTCATCGGAATCGTAAAATGATGCTCCACTCCGTATTGTACCGCTTCCTTTATTGATATTTACGGTATATGATGTACCGTTCCAAGTTAGAGCAGCGCCGAATGCGATACACAGCGCTCTCACAGGTACATACATTATGTCGTTTCTTATGATAATTCCCGTTTTCGTCCACAGATATCTTCCGTTTGCGGATATATACTCTTTACCCTTTGTAGCTGTGACGGTAACAGATGAGGTTTTTGCAGTGGCAGTATTTGTACTGCCGTTCCATGATACCGCTGCACCTGCTATCGTTTTTGCAAATTCACGGAGCCCTACATAAGTGGTTTCTTTATAAAGGAATGCATCACCGGGATATCTCACACCGTCTATATAGACTGCGATACTGCGCCTTGACATTGTACCTGCTACATCAGCATTAGTACCTGCCGTAACCGGAACAGAACCGACTACACTTCTCTGACCGTAGTCCGTCCTTGATCCGATATCATATGCATCCTCTGCATACTGCGCCAGTGTTCTCATCCTCATACCCGAACCGCTGAGAAGAACTGCGGCAGATATAAATGCCGCTGCCGCGGAGATGAGCTTTTCCTTACTGGTTTTTTTCATGCTAAACATAATTTACCGATTTATCCCATCCGGATAAACCTCTCCTTTCCGGTTATTGTGTGCCAAAACACTGTTTTATTCTAACATTGCCTGTCCTGCGGTACAACGCACAAATATTGGTAAAACTCCCGTATCCCTTTAACTGTGGTATCTATCGGCGTCAATTCCAATTTTTACCCTGTCTCATTAACAGTGTCCGTTCAACCTTAATTTTCCTCCCTCTCCAATTTTATGCCAAAAAATTTTAAATTATTCCTGCAATAAATGTGTTGATTTTAGGTGTACAATATACTATAATTATGCTGTGTGTGATTTTGAGTTTTTTATCCAATTATAACACTGTCAAGGAGAGATATATGTCGAATATCCTACGCAAATTATCTTTATTTTTGATTTGTGCTGTATTTTTAAACCTAACCGGCTGCGGACTTGTTGTCATAAATTACGATAAGTTCGGAAACAGCAGTGATACCGCTACTGATACACTGTCCTCAGAGACAGAATCAGATGAGCCTGAAACCACCTTCGAACCCGTAAAAAATGATTACTCACAGAAGATCAAGGAAAACCTTTCTTCCATAACTGATATGAAGTATCAGAACACTGTATTCAAGATAGCATCCCCGGATACATCCTCACTCAATCCTGACGGAGGTCTTGAGTTTATATCCGAGGTCGCTCATGAGCGCAACAAAAGAGTCAGTGCCAAGCACTCTATTTCCATCGTATCCTCAAAAGTGGATTATATGTCTCTTTATGAGGAAGTAAACACAGCTGTCAATTCGGGAATGTATTATTCCGATCTTCTCATGTTGCCTCAGGATATGGTAGGTTCATTTGCCGTAAATGGTCTTCTTCTCAATCTCAGAAGTATGCCTACTCTCAATTTTGAAGCTTCATATTTTAATCAAAGCTCCGTAGGTGCCGGTTCCGCCGGCTTCAATTCCTATGCGATTTCGGGGTACGCATCTATCTACCCCTATTCCCTCCCGGCAGTATTTTTCAACAAAGCACTCTGTGATTCTGCAGGTGTCGATATGTACACGCTTGTTGAATCAGGTGAATGGACATGGGATAAATTCTTTATTATAAGCAGCAGTGCTGCTACCACCGACGGCGTTTTCAGTTGGGGAACTACCGATCTCGGCGATGCTGTTTACGAATCTGTCTTTGTATCCTGCGGTCACAGGATCGTTGATTCGGGAATAATGCAGGTACCGTCTCTGGCTTTCGATGCTGATTCCTCAGCTAGCACCCAGTATATCCTGAAGACTCTTTACAACGATGCCGGCTCTATCCACAATCATGCTAAATCAATAGAATTTCTGTCAAACGGCTGGGGATATTTCCTTATAGATAAGCTCTCGTCAATTACTCAGCTCCGTGGCGCAAGCTCAGATTGGGGTATCGCTCCCATTCCTAAATATTCCGCATCGGATCGGTACTACTCCTTGGCGGGCTCTGATTCGCTAATGTTCACCTGCCCCGTAACGGTATCTACTCCCGATAAATCAGCAACTATTCTGAAATCACTGAATGCCGCATCCGAGGGAGTCGTCAAAGACGGTTATATAAGTTATATCCAATATAATTATCTACGTGATAACAACTCTGCAAATATGCTCGATCACATCTTTGATAACATCGTGTATGATTTTTCTTATACCTATGGCAATCTCTACACAGAGATCGCTTACGGTACTTATGATCTCATCCGTACTTCTGCCATGCCGGGAGAGGATATTTCTGGACTTATAAATTACCGCAGCGCTTCACTTGAGAGAGTCTTCAATTCTCAGTTCGGTCTCTCTAATTAAAATTAAACCGTTTGCCAAAATTTTTTTAAGAATATTTCTTAAAAACTATTGACAAACGGTTTTGACTAAGATATAATAACATCAGAATTAGGAATCATTCTTAAATGTGGTGAAGATTATGACTAAACAACGACAGCTAATCCATGATATTATCTACAAGTCATGTGATCATCTTACAGCAGAATCGATCCATAAGCTCGCTCAGAAAAAAATGCCGTCTATTGCGGTGGGTACAGTGTACCGTAATCTTGGTCTGATGTGCGACTCCGGAGAGATAATGCGTGTAACGGTGGCAGGAGAGCCTGACAGATTTGATAAGAATCCCATTTATCACGATCATATTATATGTGATACATGCGGGGCTGTCTCCGATATTTCCACCGATGGTCTTATGGATGTACTCTGCGAGAAGACAGGACTTCCCGTAGATTCCTACGACCTCACTGTTCATTATATCTGCGATAAATGCAGAAATTCAAAAAACATTTAACTTACATAAAGGAGTTTTTAAAATGAAAAAATTTGTATGTTCTGTTTGCGGTTACGTTCACGAGGGAGATTCCGCTCCCGAGAAGTGTCCTCAGTGCGGTGTTCCCGCTTCCAAGTTCAAGGAGCAGGCTGGTGAGAGGACCTGGGCTGCTGAGCACGTTGTAGGCGTTGCTAAGGGTGTATCCGAGGATATCCTTATGGACCTCAGAGCTAACTTCGAAGGCGAGTGCACCGAGGTTGGTATGTATCTTGCAATGGCAAGAGTTGCTCACAGAGAGGGCTACCCCGAGATCGGTCT
>SVQM01000119.1 GCA_015065335.1 Oscillospiraceae bacterium
TGTATGGTATAATACCAATCACGCCCCCTTAGTTAAATGGATATAATAAACCCCTCCTAAGGGTTAGTTGTGAGTTCGATTCTCGCAGGGGGTGCCATAAAAAGAGGAGATGCTTTGGTATCTCCTCTTTTTATCGTATACCGTATCAGAACGAACTCCGCAGATTTGCGTAGCAAATATACAAGGGTTTGCGAATAGAACACACTTTGGTTTGTACAAACTCCAACGCAAACCACAGTTCAGATTCTCCAAGGGCGGTGCCATAAAAAGAGGAGATGCTTTGGTATCTCCTCTTTTTATCGTATACCATATTAGAACGAACTCCGCAGATTCGCGTAGCAAATATGCAAGGGTTTGCGAATAGAACACACTTTGGTTTGTACAAACTCCAACGCAAACCACATTTCAGATTCTCCAAGGGCGGTGCCATAAAAAGAGGAGATGCTTTGGTATCTCCTCTTTTTATCGTATACCATATCAGAACGAACTCCGCAGATTTGCATAGCAAATATGCAAGGGTTTGCGAATAGAACACACTTTGGTTTGTACAAACTCCAACGCAAACCACAGTTCAGATTCTCCAAGGGCAGTGCCATAAAAAGAGGAGATGCTTTGGTATCTCCTCTTTTTATCGTATACCATATAAGAACGAACTCCGCAGATTTGCGTAGCAAATATGCAAGGGTTTGCGAATAGAACACACTTTGGTTTGTACAAACTCCAACGCAAACCAAAGTTCAGATTCTCATATCAATTTACGCCGCTCCGTCATTCTTGTACGGCACTCTTGCTGACGGAACAAACTTCGATGCGGGTTCTGTATGTACCGTCTGATCATCAAAGAATATGTTGGCGCCAAACGCCTTCAGCACCTCGCTCTTTGTTACGCCTCCAAGGAAAAACGCCTCGTCCACACGCACATCCCATGTGCGCAGAGTTTTTATCACTCTCTCGTGCGCAGGTGCATTTCGAGCAGTAACAAGTGCAGTTCTTATGGGCATTGGTTCCTTGTCACCGAACTTTCTCTGAACCAGGGATATGGTCTTGAGCAGTTTTGCGAAAGGCCCCTCGTTAAGCGGCTTCTCTGCATTAGCCTTTTCATGCTCCGTAAATACGGCAAGCCCATGCTCCTTGTATATCTTTTCCGATTCATCCGAAAACAACACCGCATCTCCGTCAAATGCTATTTTGATCTGCGGGATATTCTCTGTCGGATTTATCGGTATATCAGCATGTGCGCATATTATTCCTGCTGCAATGTTTGCATTTATCGCCTCTTGTACGTCATCTTCATTCGCCGATAAAAACAGATCCGTCCGAAAAGCCTCAAGATACGGCGCAATAGATTTTCCGCCCACAAGTGCAGCACGGCTTATGTCAAGCCCGTAATGATCTATAGAGTTGAATATCCTCAGGCTTGTGTCCGCGTTGTTTTTGGACATTATTATTATTTCCGTGAAACGCTCATCTCCGGAATTGAGATTATGGAGTGCTTTTATAAGCGGAAATGCTGTTCCGGGCTTCAGTATGTCCTTTTCGTGTTCGAGCTGGTATTTTGAATATGCCTCAAGTCCCTGTTCCTCAAAAATACGGTTTTCTTCTTCAAGATCGAAAAGTGCTCTCGAGGATATCCCCACCACAAGTTTATTATCAAGATTAACAGACATTATACTTCCTCCTCTCTTTTACAACATTATTATACACAAAAGAGAGTCCCAATAAAGGTACACGTCTTAAATACAAAATCAGGATTTCCCGGGAAATATCCGAGAAATCCTGTTCCTGTAATACTATATTCTGTTACAAAATACGGTGACTCTTGTCGTTCCCTCATACGTACAGGTATAAAGGATGAGATCGTAATCAACGTTAAGTACCTGATCTACCGCAGTAGCATCGAGTATCTCCATCTTTTCCACGGCATAAACGATAACCTCGCCGTTCATATCGGTAAAGCTTACCGTATCGCCCTCTTTGAGATACCTGAGATTCGCAAAATGCGCGACAAAATTGTGACCCGCTATCACAAGATCATCGGTCGCCGAGGAACCAAAATGGCGGCACGGAGCCAAATTGAGAAGTTCATAATCCCAATCAGCTATAACAGGAAGCTCAATTCCGATAGCAGGTATCGTTATGATTCCGATATATCGGTTTCCGTCGATCTGTACTATCGGCATTTCCTCATAGTCTTCGTCTTGTGGTACGGATGCTGTAGTAACATTTGTTTCACCCGTTTTGTTTGTTCCATCAGAGGCCACATCGGTTCCCGTAATTTCGGGATCTGAGACGATCTCGGAATTTGCCGTATCTGATTCGGTGTCCAAAACAGCATCCTTTGTTGCGGCAACGTTTTGTGCCTTTTCGATATTCTCCATTATTGCGGTCTTGACGTCAGCCAGAATCTCCTCTGAATTCTGTCCGGCCTGTACGTCCTCATTTTTGTTGTGAAGAAAAAGGAGCAGTGCTGAAAGAAACAGCACCACTCCAATTATCACAAATATAATGCCGAATTTTTTAGACATTATCGCTTCTGCGTTTCTTCAGGATCATTACGCCGCCAAACAGGATCATTACCACACCTATACCGGCAAGTACGGGTACAGGCCACTTCATCTGACCGGTCTGTATCAGCTTTGCGACATTCGTGATGGTAACAACATCGCCGTCTGTACTGTAAGCAGGCGTATATCCATCGGGAATATTGACCTCAACCACACTCCAGTCACCTTCAGAGGAAAGGTCTGTCCATGTGTATTCCCAATTGTTTCTCGCATTGAGAATTACAGTCTCTACTGCTTTTTCTCCGTTGTAAAGTGTTGCCTCGACGTATGTAGGACGCTCTGCGATCTTATCCTCATCGCCCGACCAAGTCTTCTTTACAGTAAGCTTTACGGGCTCATCGGGGATAATCGGCTCATCCGGAAGCTTCTCGGCGGTATTGATGATAGTAGTTATGTTACCGTCGATCTTGTAGCTTACCGAATAACCCTCGGGAACGTTTGTCTCTTCAACAGTCCATTTAGCTGAATCCTCAAGTCCATCCCACGTGAACGTCCACTGATTATCGGCATTCAGCACTGTTTCAGCATGAACTTTACCGTTTTTAAGAAGATTTACGGTAATGCTTTCGGGCCTGTTCTCTCCGTCATCAACCCAAACCTTACGAACGGTAAGCATGGTGTTGTTTGTCGGAGGAGGAACGGGATCATTGAACGCTTCGACTGAGAAGATCCAGTCGACCTCACCCGTTCTGTTCTGATACTCAGTTGCAAGCCCGAGAGGAACCTCAAGCTCAACGATCATATCAGTGGACTCACCTTTACGGAATTCTCCCAAGAGAACTCTCTCGGCAAAGCCGTCAAGCTGATCGGGGGATGCCTTGTAAACAGGCTCACCGTTTTTATCGCCGTTCCACACTGTCATGTGAAGCTTAGACAGGAAATCTGTCATTGACGCAACGGTCTCGCCGGAATTTGCAACGCCTTCGCTGAGAGGGTTGTCATTCTCATCGTGTGCTTCCGCACGGATGTACACCTTAATGAAATCACAGTCATCAGCGAGGTTTTTTACGTTGATTGTTTCCGTGAGAACATCACCGGGCATGAAATCCTTAAAATTGCCAAACAAGTCATTCTCCGCGTAATCGCTATTGGTGATAAACTGAAAGCCTTCGTCTATTCCCTTGAAAATCACGCCTGTATCTTCAGCAAAGTTCGTAATAGTAAAGCTAAGGACAATAGTCAGCACAACAAGAAGTGAGAGTGCGGATCTAAGTAATTTTTTCATCATCGCCACCTCAATTCTTAATTAGTTGTAACACCGGTGATGTTACCGCCACTAATGGTAACACCCCACTGCTCTTCGACTACCTCCACAGGAGTGCTCTGAATACCGGAACCAACTACTTCTACAACAAGTTCGTAACCCTCAGGTTGATTTTCCGTAGAAAGCTGTTTGAAATTGTTGAACAGTGGATAGCTATCAGCGTAATCATTACCAACCTTGGGCCCAACCGGAGATACTTGGTAATATATTACCTCTCCGTTAGAATACTCATGCTTTATCCATCTTTTATTGGTGTTCCATTCCATCGAATAATCGACACCTTCCACGGGAGCAATCGCATAGACGTAATCAGCTTCCCCTTCATTTGCGGAAACTTTTTTCCAGTTGACAGTAACAGCAGCTCTGATGTAAGCTTCCGTGTCGGATTCGTTTCGAACACGACATCTCACACCATCTTGGGTATAACTATCCCAAATTATTACAGAGGTTTCAATCTTCGACGGAGTAAAAATATTCACAATGGTATCGGTTCCTACTATAAGAAAGGCCAAAGTGGTTCCGATGGAAACTACAATGAGTACAGAAAGTGCGATAGTAAGCGCTGTAATCCGATTGAGTTTTCTTTTATTTTTTGACTTAGACATATGCACCATCTCCTTTCTTATGACTCAGGATCCTCTTCTTTTTTGTATAAACCATATGAATCTCCGGAAAGCCACTGTGTCTGCTTATCGGTCACCTTGTGACGTGATACTACCGTATCACCCGCTATGACAACAACTGTGTCATCAGTGGTAACCTCACCATTTGGATCCACGGTAACAACAGTCTGTCTCCAGCTCCAGTTAGACCACTCGGTAACAACGTACTCACCGACAGGTACACCCTCGATGATAACATCGTTATCATGGATCACAACATTAATGGAAGTATTTGCAGCAGGACCGGTTGCACCGGCTTTACCCTTAACGTTGAATATGAAGTCCTGAAGTTCATCGGCATCCATACCCGTAGGTCTGAGAATTTTGATTGAACCGAAGAGGGCCTCCCAATTTGCCGTGAGAATGTACTCATAAATCGTACTCGCCGCAATATCACCTGTTGACCAAAGCTGAAGTGTAGGATCATAGGTGGAAGGGCTTGTTCCGAGCACACCGGTAAAGGCGTTGAGATCATCTTCCTTCAAGACTCCGACACCCTTATAGAATCCACCGTCAGGAGAGGTAATGATCCATCCCAGGAATCCGTAACCGGATTTTGCAGGATCAACATTATCCCAATAAAGTGTAGTGGATACATCAAGAGGAGCATCCTTGTACCATGCATAAAGCTCTTCACGGGTAATTGTCTTGGTAAGCTTCAGTTCAGGGATCTCAGTAATGCCCTTATCACTGTAGAACGCAGGATCAAAGGTATTCGTATTCTCGAACGTGTACTTGAACGTATAGGTGTAATCGTTCTCGGTGAGAACCCAATCCGAAGCGGCACGGCGTCCGAAGAACTCAGCCTGATCTGCGTTATCGCAAAGTGCGATAGCAAAGATATCGAATGTTGCACCGGAAGCGGGGAATTGAGTAGGATCCTCTGTTGTAGTGTTGATATCAAAGGGATCGAAGCGGAAGTTGTCGAGTATATTCATCGTTCCGCCAAGCTGTGAGATATCAATGATCATGTAGTGGATCATACCATCTGCAATAACTTCCGCAGAAGCTACAGTAGGCGTTTTACCACTAACTTCATAGTACACGCTTGCATTGTAACTATCCGTCGTAT
Organism: Oscillospiraceae bacterium; assembly: GCA_015065335.1. GTDB lineage: Bacteria > Bacillota > Clostridia > Oscillospirales > CAG-272 > UMGS1312. Next base: position 5,563 of record SVQM01000119.1, read on the forward strand.
CGGTAGTTGCTCTGTATGCGATTACCATATGTGAGCCGGAATGAATAGTGTAATCACCGAGATTAAATCTGATATAAGGATCATAAACTCCCGTTATACCTGACGTATCTCCACCGTAAGAACCGGAAAGATCATCGTTAAGTGTAAGACTCAGATATCCACCGTTGGGATACGCGGGATCACTTACAAACTGAGGATCAATACAGTTGGGATCGTAGAATCCCTGGATTCCGAAGAAGCCGTAGCAGTTACCAACGTCTGTTCCGTAACCGTCATCGGGATCATAACACTTGATGGTATCCATCTTAGCCCAAATAGCATACAAAGTTATGTCTCTGCCCGGCCACGTAACGTATGTCTTACCGGCAGTATGACTCTTGGTGTGATACCCTGGACTCCAGTTCCATCCTACGAAAGCATAACCG
>SVQM01000010.1 GCA_015065335.1 Oscillospiraceae bacterium
AGAGAGGTACACGAACAACAGCGCCTGTCTCAACAGTAGCATTCTTGGTAGCACCGGTAGCAGTATCACCACGGATACCGGGCTCGGTGTCGATAACCTCAAGAACTACGAACATGGGAGGCTCAACGGAAAATACGTTACCCTTGTAGGACTTAACGGTACACATCATCTCTTCCTTAACGAACTTGAAGGTATCGGTAAGCTTGTCTGCATCAAGGGGAATAGTCTCAAAGGACTCCATATCCATGAAGTAGTAGAGATCACCGTCGGTGTAGGAATACTGCATCTCACGTCTGTCGATACGAGCATCCTGGAACTTATCGGTGGGGTTGAAAGTGGTCTCGGTAACAGCACCGGTGATAACGTTACGGAGCTTGGTACGAACAAAAGCTGCTCCCTTACCGGGCTTTACGTGCTGGAACTCGATTACCTGCATTACGTTTCCGTCCATGTCAAAGGTAACGCCGTTCTTGAAATCTCCTGCAATAACCATGATAATGTATTCCTGCTATGTAGCAGGAAACTCCTTTCTTTATATACGCATAATTACACTTTATTATACTTCATTTCAGTGCAATTTGCAATAGTTTTTATAAGATTTATGCCACTCTTGAGAAATTTCCTTATTATTCCGGATCTGCGGCAGTGTAAATTATGATATTTTTCGTTTCGGAAGCATCCTCTTCCTCAGGCTCATCATTTTTATTACTCTCCGTCGGCTCTTCCGTCACCACACTTGAAGTAGCTCCGTCATCACTCTCGCCGCCGATATTTTTGTAAACATCTATTGCAGCAAACACGGGGCCGAATTTCTCCCCCGAGCCTGCGGTAACGAGAATATACTTCGTAGGCTGAGCCTTCAGATCATCCTCACTCATTCCGGGGATAAGCTCTGTGGCAAAGGTAGCAAGGCAATTCTTAGCCTCGGTGGTATAGCCGGTCTTACCACCCTGAACGAACACTGTTCCCGACTCATCTCCGTTCATTCTGGAGAGGAGCGTGCTTGTAAGCAGGATCCCTTCGGGATGCTCGGGAGTAGACCTTGTTGTATACTGATACGTGGACAATACCTCTCTCATAAAATCATCCTTGATGGCATATTCAAGGATAAGTGCGATCTCATGACAGGTGCTGTAATGATCGGCGTCGTGAAGGCCCGTACAGTTGGTGAAATGAGTATTTTTAAGTCCGAGCTCTTTTGCCTTATCGTTCATCAGCTCGGCAAAGGCTTCTTCACTGCCTGCGATATGATATGCAAGTCCGAGCGCTCCGTCACCGCCTGAAGGAAGGATGAGTCCGTAGATAAGGTCACGCATCGTGACCTCCTCACCTACGAGGAAGCCTGCGACAGAGGCATTTGCAAGATACAGGGGATCTGTGATCTCCGCCGTCATGGTAAAGGTCTCATCAAGATCCTCCACGCTTTCAGCCGCCACGATAAGCGTCATTATCTTTGTCATGGATGCGGGGTATATCTTTCGGTCTCCACCCTTGCTCTGAAGAACTGTATTGGATTCGATATCAATGAGTATTCCGTGAGTTAGATCAAGTCCCGCAGGCAATCCTGAGGTTTCGTCTCCTGTTGCGGCATGGCTCACGGGATATGTTTCCTCTGTGGTAGTGGTCTCAGCAGAATCACTGTCGCTCACACTTGCCGCTGCAGGACGTGATTCATCCGAATCTCCGTCAAATCTTCCCATTGTAAATGCAATTATAAGTATTACTGCAAGAACGACCACAAGAACGGCACCCCATATTACCGCTACACGGCCGATCCCGCCGCTTTTTTTAGCTTTTGGAGGCTGATTGGCGGAGACAGGACGTCCGGATCTGACTGTCACAGGTCTTGCTTGTCTTGGATCAGGCCGTCTCTGAGAATGAGGGATAGGTTGTCTTTGCTGTCCGTTTCCTTGAGGTCTGTCGTTATCCCGAGTTCTCCGTGCTTCCGCTTCCCTTCTTTCATTGCTATGATTTCTATTCATATATATCTGTACATCCGTTATTTTAACTCGGCAACACCGTGTGATGCCATATTTCTTATATTATACCATATTTTCCTCATGATTTCAACAGAAATATGCAGCAGGATGAAATTATCTCTTACACGGGCTTTTGTATTGACAAAACAGTTCGGAAATATTAAAATAATGATAGTATAAAATGTGGGAGACATTCCGATGGAAACAAAGAGATTTACAAAAAACGATAACTCATTCATCTGTCAGAACTGCGGTCGGGAGGTAGAGCCTTTGGGATATACCTCACGCAATCACTGTCCTTTTTGTCTCTGCTCGGTACATCTTGATGTGAATCCCGGCGACCGTGCATCTGACTGCGGTGGTCTTATGGAGCCTGTTTCCGCCGTTCCCGATCCCAAGAAAGGCTTTATCATCATTCACCGATGTACAAAGTGCGGCGAGATAAGACGAAACAAAGCTGCTCACGAAGCAAAAAATCAGCCCGATGATATGCGGCTGATAATTGAGCTTACGGCAAAGCAGATATAGGTGGATTATTTATCAGGGAGGGGAGCTTTTTGAAAAAGGCTCCCCTCCCCCGCACATCGCTTTGCTTGCCAACCTAAAGGTCGTCCCACCCCACAAAAACTTTTATATATGATTCAACAAACTATCGTTTATGACGGTTTTGTGTTCCATATTTTTTATCCGAAAGTTTTTAGGGGGTCGGGCGGCCGACTGCCGTTTATCGTCATTACTTTATCCTATAAATAAAGCTATCCCTCGACCATATTTTTTATCCGAAAGTTTTTAGGGGAGAGCGCGAGAACCCCCTTTTTTCAAAAAGGGGGTTCTCGCACAACTATTTCCATATTATCAAAGAAGTGTTTTTCTCAGCTCGTCTGCCGATTTGGGTGAGAGAAGTGCGGGAGCTATATCAAACACAGTCTTGCATCCGATCTCCCCTGCCGCCTGCATACGGTATGCTGCTCTTGCATATGCGGTGATGACCGATGCGGTAAACTCGGGATTTGAATCAAGCTTCAAGCTGTACTCGATAATATGAGTATGCTCTCTGTCCTTGCCGGTCTTACCTGAACGGATCACGAATCCGCCGTGAGGGATACCACTGTGATCACGGCGAAGCTCATCAAGTGTTATAAAGTGAACGGTAGTATCGTAATCTGCGAAATAATTGGGCATTTCCTTGATCTCTCTCTCGATACGTGCGATATCCGCACCTTCCTCAGCCACTACAAAGCACTCACGGGTGTGCTTTTCTCCTGTAGTAAGCTCGGGTGCCTCACCGCTTCTTACAGCATCAAGTGCAGACTGCACGGGTATGGTGTACTGCTTGCCGTCAACAACGCCGTCGATACGTCTTATTGCATCGGAATGTCCCTGACTGACACCCTTTCCCCAGAATGTATAATCCTCACCCTCGGGAAGGATCGCACCTGCGTAAAGTCTGTTAAGGGAGAACATACCGGGATCCCATCCGCAGGATATTATCGCAACATTTCCCGCCTCTTTTGCCGCTGCATCAACATTTGCAAAATGCTCGGGTATCTTTGCGTGGGTGTCAAAGCTGTCGATAACCGTAAAATCACGTGCAAGCATGGGTGTCTGCACAGGCAGATCGGTGGCACTGCCTCCGCAGAGGATCATTACGTCGATCTCATCCTTATGCTCTGCCGCACTGTCCGCAGAATACACGGGTACGCCCTCTGTTGCGATCTTAAGATCTGCAGGATTTCTTCGGGTAAAAACTGCCGCAAGAGTCATATCGGGATTCTGCCCGATGGCACATTCTATTCCCCGTCCGAGATTTCCGTAGCCGTAAATGCCGATTCTGATGCTCATAAAACTACCGTCCTTGTTGCTTTAAAATACATAGATATTTTACTCCATAATGTCTCATTTGTAAAGTGGTACGGTGAAGAAAATCAGTATTACTCGTGAAAATATTATATGAATACAGAGCGTCTTACTTGTCAACAATATCCATATAACCACATTTTTGGAGGTAATTATGGATTTTCCCGTAAGTGAAACAAAAACAAATCTCATGCGTGCCTTTGCAGGCGAGAGCCAGGCATACATGAGATACAATTTTGCTGCCGCAACAGCAGAGAAAGCAAAGCTGCAGGTCATCGGTCAGGTATTCAGGTACACCGCCGATCAGGAGAAGGAGCACGCAGAGATATTCTATAGTCATCTGCGGACTCTTGCAGGTGAAACTATCGTTATTGACGGCGGTTATCCCGTGAATCTGTCGGACAGCATTGCTGAGCTTCTCAGGATGGCAGAGCACGGCGAATTTGAAGAATACAATGATGTGTACAAGAATTTCGGAGACACGGCAAAGAAGGAAGGCTTTGCGGAGATCGCCGCATCCTTCTACATGATCGCTGACATTGAGAAGACTCACTGCGAGCGTTTCAGAAGATTTGCAGAGCTAATGGAATCGGGAGATCTCCTCGGATCTCAGACTGAGGAAACTTGGATATGCCTCAACTGCGGTCATATTCACAAGGGTACAAAAACTCCGCCCATGTGTCCCGTTTGCAAGCACGATCAGGGATATTTTGTGAGGCTCGGCTCAAGCCCGTTTAGTTGTTGATATTGTGGGGAGAACGATTGTGGGAAGAACGATTGTGGGGAAAATGATTGTGGGAAGAACGATTTGTGGGGACTTTTTGAAAAAAGTCCCCACGCCCCCAAAAACTTCAACCTGACTTCGTCATGTTTCGTTCTTCTGTAATCGTTAGTAATAGAAAGCCACGATTTTTCACTCCGTTAAAATCGCATATAGTCATCCGAGCCGTAACTGTCCCACATAATCCGACCGACATACAGTATATGTCGGGACAACGTATAACATATCCTTTTATTTGAAAGTTTTTGGGGGAGAGCGCGAGAACCCCCTTTTTGTAAAAAGGGGGTTCTCGCATAATAAAAATAATAAATCAAACCATCACCGTTTCCCCGGGGGCGATCTCTATGGTCTTATCGTTCATAAAGATCCACACGGGTATCGCAGAGGGGTTATACACTCTGTCACGTGCAAGATTGAAATCAAGGCTTCTGAACGCCATCGTATAGCGGTAATACTCCATATTGGTGCAGAACCAGATCTCATCCTTTGCGGAAGCGAGCTTCTCTACATTCCTCTCCATAACGTCAAAATCCTTGTTTATTGTCAGCTCATAGGAATGTGCAAAAAGATAGATCAGCTTTGCATGAACATCATCAAACCAGATGCAGTTGCTGTCCTGCTTCAGCTCAACGAATCTGTCCACCACTGCAGTATTATTGTATCCGCAGGTGGGTCCCCACTCCATAAAGCTTGTGGGGAGAGTAAAATCATCGTGGAACCAGCATGTACGTGCGTAAACTATACCTGCTCTTGGCAACACCTCAAGCACTCTCTTATCATAGCTTCCCTGTGCAAACGCATGGCCTCGCACACTCTCGCCCATGATATCCTCAAGGAAGATCCTGTCACGCATGATCTCGTGGATCATTGCATCATCGTCGATCCAATTAAGCACCGCATGAGTGGCACCATGAGTCGCAAGCTCCATTCCCGAGCCGGGGAATGTCTTTCTCATCTGCTCCTCCGTCATTCTGTGACACCATTCCTTTGTGCAGAAAATGCGGTACGGCAGGCTGTCGAAATCAAAATCCTCACTGTCGGGAGTCCATGCGCTGTTCATGTTGAACGTACCCTTCATACCATGAGATCTAAGCAGATCCACGATCCACATATCCTCAACACTTCCGTCATCGAAACTGAAGGTTGCAGCCTTGCGCTTTCCATTCGGGAATCTTATAAAAGCAAGGGGATGCCTTGTCATATCATTAAGTGTCATTTTCAGATACCTCTCTTTATCGTGATCCCGTCAGCCGTCACTTCTGCTGACGAAGAATAAAATTCCTTTGCAAACAAAGTCATATGCTCTACATCTGCCTCTCCTGCACATTCCACTGCAGAATGCATTGCAAGCTGAGGTGCACCTATATCAGCACAAAGCACGGGAAGTCCCGTGACCGCAATCGCTCCGAGAGTCGATCCTCCGGGAAGGTCAGATCGGTTGAAGAACCGCTGCACAGGCACATTTGCTCTTCTGCACAGCTCATACACCACTCCATCGGTATCACCCTCCGTCATATAGCTGCGTGATGCACTGCGCTTTATGGTAACACCGCCGTTCAGCCGCACGTCTGCACTGTCAGACAGCTCAGGATGATTGGGGTGTACCGCATGAGCATTATCTGCGGAAATAAGCACTGTATTCTCAAGCATCCATCGGTAGCTGTCCTCATCTCCTGCAATCATCCGAAGCACTGTAGACAGGAAATCAGAGCCTGCTCCGTCACGGAGTCTGGAGCCGATCTCCTCACCGTCATAGACACAGTACACAGGCACTGCGGTACTGTCCTCCGCCTCCAGAAATCCGTCAAGCATCGTCTTTATGCACATAAGATCGTCAAGTCTCGGAGATGCGATGAATCTCTCATCACAGCCGAATACGAACCCCATATCTGCACATGAAAGCACACCGTCGAAGGACACGAGCTCCTCGGTGGTGACACCGCACAGCTCTGCTATATACTCTGTAACCGATGCTCCTTTTTCTCCGAAAAGAGGAACGAGATCCTTTGCGGGATCAAGCTTGAAATCGGTGTTAGCCTTACGGTTCAGGTGGATCGCAACGGAAGGGATCAGTGCCGCAGGGGATTCCGACCTGAAAAGCTTCATGGAAACGCCTGAGCCTGTACGCACCACAGCTCTGCCCGACAGCTCAAGAGGTCTGTCAAGCCATGAGGAATGGAGCATTCCGCCGTATCTCTCACAGCACATCACGGAATAATCCACCGAGTTTTTGCAGCCTGCGGCTTTAAGTCTGAAGCAGGGTGAATCCACATGAGATGCACTTATCATAAATCCCTTTGCCGCAGATTCGGGTACACGGAACGCCGCAACAGCATTGCCCCGTCTTACAAAAAATCTTCCCGAAGAGACACCGCCGTACTCCTTCACCTCGGTATATCCCTCATTTCTCAGCCGTTCGCAAATCACCGCCGACGCATGGTACGGATCGGGGCATCTTTTTATAAATTCAAAAAGGCTTTTTGTTTCGCTGTTCATACTGCCTCCTGTGATCTTTTTTATTATGATACCATATTTTTCCCTTTGTGTAAAGAATTATTCCGAAAAGAAAAAGGAGCCGATGGCTCCTTTTAATTATCCTTTCCATCCTGCAATGGTCTGGAGCATTTTTGAAACATCTCTCAGATTTACAAAGCCGTCTCTTTTATAATCTGCCGTTTTTTCATTAAATCCGTCAACATTCCATTTTGCTATATGTTTCAATGTCATAGCAGCGTCGGTAAGGTTTATCTTAAGATCTCCGTTGACATCTCCGAGTATATAGTCATTAACATCATATCTGCAACTCTCAATATATTCCGTCAGTTCGTCATAATAAACTTTTACCGTAAATGAACATCCGAGATCATCAATTGTAGTGGTGCATGTCTGCCTCGTAACACCTTCCAGTTTAACACCATTACGGTACCACTCATATCTGAGCTTACTTTTATCAACGGATGAACTCAGGTTACTAAAACTCACCCTTATCGGATCGCCGGGCTCTTTACTTCCTGAGAGACTTACGATACCAATGTCTGATATGGTTATTTTACCCGGTTCATACGGTTCATACGTTTCACCCGGCTTCAAAGTTTTAAATACGAGGGGTTTAGTAATACCACCCATATAGTAATCAGTACTTTGATTTCTGCCAAAAATCATATATTCCGTATCGGGGGAAAGATCTGTAAACACACAGGAACTCTGCCAACCTTTAACCGTATTTCCATCGGCATCGGTTAAAATGTAATCTTTCACTCCGACAAGATCATATATTTCAACTGTAGTATCAGATTTCATTTTAAGATTAGGTGAAGTCTTACTATTCTTTGATGCATTAAGAAGGGTTTTGGTACGGAAGGTATAGAATACTTTTTCCTCTGAAGGATAATACGCTGCATTAGGAGTTCGTCTCACGTAAATCGTATATTCCGTATCCGGGTCAAGATTCCCGAAATACAGATATTTTTTCCATTCTTCTCGGTCGATACTAAACTGATATTCTAAATTATTATCGTAATAATCACTTTCGATATAAAAATAATAGCATCCGATAACCTCAGTGAGAAATACCGGCTCCAGCATATCATTATCAACAATGATATCCCTTGCGGGTAGCTTGTCAAGCTTATACACAAGTGCTTCACTTGATTCACTTACGTAATTCGCACCTGATTCGGCAACTCTCTGATAATACCTGTGCTCACGGGAAAAATCTGATTTAAATTTCGCAGATGACTGCCATTCGCCGTCATCCATCTTATACTCATACCCCGGTGTATACACGAGAAATACGTTATATGCGCCATAATAATCTATCTCCGGAGGAGGCGGTGCTTCTGCCACCGGTTTATCGGTCCATACAGAAGTACTCTCACTTACAATACCTGTTTCAGTATCTCTCTGATAAAATACATACTTTGTCAAAGGCTCAAGGCCCATAAAGAGATTCCTTGTCTGCCATTCGCCGTCACCCATCTTATACTCATATCCGATAATTGGTGCAAGAACAACAGAATTTTCAGTAACTGCAATAACAATAGGCGGAACAGTTGATGTAATTTCAGCATTATCCGCAGCAATTGAAGCGGAGACGGTACCAAACATCATAAACACTGCCATAAAAAATGGTAATAATCTTTTCATAACAAATCCCACCTTTCTGTTTTATTACATCTTTATTTTATCATACATCTGATTCACAGTCAACAGTCGCACTATGTAAAAAGCACCCCGGCGGGGTGCTTTTAGATATAATTTATATGTTCACCTTACGAATGATTATCGCACATCCCAGTGTTGCAACCATTGCAGCAACAACTATAAATGTCACATCTCCTGTGCTTGCGGAATTACCGCCCTGTACTGCACCGGTATTGGTGTCAGCGGGAGCATCGGTAACGATGATCTCCTCAGTAACCTTATTACCGTCAGCATCTGTAACAGCATTACCCTTGTCATCGGTAACGTCAACTACTTCCTTACGGGTAGTGGTCTCAGCAGGCTGAGTGGGAGCAGTAGTCTCCACGGGAGTGGGGGCAGAACCTGTTGAAGGATAAAGATGAGTTGCAGTAGCGACTGTAATATCGGTGATATTCAGGTAGTTACCGTCATTCCACATAAAGAAGGGGGAATTGATTGAATCAGCAACGTACATGGAGGTTCCGTCAATATCATAGAGAAGCTGATCGTCAATGAAGAAACGGACACGGTTCTTCTCTACGGATATACCGAAAGTATAGAATGTGCCGCCCTCGACATCAAGCTCCATAGGAATGGGATCCCCGAGAAGACCACCCTCGGTGAAACCGGGGAAACCGCCTACAGTTGCGTTGAACTCCTGCTTCTGGATATCGTAGGTGAGGGTTATGAACTCTCTTGCCTCAGCAGCACCATTAACACGGGGATTATCGTTACAGTATGCGATATTGATAGTTCTGTCATACTCTACAAGTTCATCGTCAGCCATAGAAAGGGTGATGGATGCATCATAGGTAAGCCATGTATTGAGAGTATTGTCAAAGATTCCATCGGGATCACTGTACATAGACTGAAGCGCCTTTGCTTCATAGTATCCGTAAAGAACGCCCTCGACGTCATCAACGTGGAACGCGCCCTCCATAAACTGAGCATAGAACTGATCTTCGGTCATAGTTTTGAAATCAGCTCTGAAAATAACGCCTGCTGCAGAAGTGTTTACCACAACCATGCTAAGCATCATCACAAGGATAAGCATTACTGAAATAATTCTTTTCATATGTACTCCTTTGTCGGTATTTATATCAATACCATTTTATTTACTACATTGTATCATAAATTCCATAAGTTTGCAATATTTTTTAACAAATTTCGTTCCTAATTCCGGAGATAAAAAAATCGGTGACTTTCGTCACCGATTTTTATGTAATTTTAAATTACTTTACGCTTACCTTACGAACGATAAGAGCACAACCGAGAGTTGCAACCATAGCAGCAACAACGATGAATGTTACATCGCCGGTATTGGAGGAGTTACCGCCCTGAACTGCACCGGTATTGGTGTCAGCTACAGGAGGCTCAGTGATGATAACGGTCTCAGTAACCTTGTTACCCTTGTCATCGGTCACATCGTTACCCTTGTCATCAGTAAGCACTACCTCTGAGATCTTGGTAGTGGTAACACGAGGAGTGGTAGTCTCAGTAGCATTGGTATTTACAGGAGCCTGAGTCTGAATGGGAGCATCAGGCATCTCAGGATAGAGAGCGCCGTGATCACCAATGGTGATGTTGGAGATCTGGATGAAGTTACCGTCCTGCCAGAAGAGGAAGGGAGAGGTAATCTCATGAGCGATCAGATACTCATTGTTTGCATCAACAAAGTTGAAGATAAGCTCATCGTTGTAGAAGCAACGGATGTTACCCTGCTTTACAGAGATACCCATAGTGAAGAAATCCTCACCATCGGTGTTGATCTCCTTAGCAACGGAAGGAAGCATGTTGTGCTCGTTCTCGTCGGAATCGATATTCCAGCCGGTACCGAAACGGAAGCAACCATTCTGTACATCATAACCGAAGGACATCATAAGTCTGTCCTCCTGACGTCCCTCGAATACTACGTTATCGTTACAGTAAACGAGGTTTACATATCTGTCAGTCTCGCTGAGCTCGTCATCACCGATAGCAAGAGTAATAGATGCATCATAGGTGAGCCAAGTGTAAGCGGTGTCGTCGAACCAACCCTGAGAGTCATCATACTGAGTCTGAAGAGCCTTAGCCTCAGCATAACCATAAAGAAGGTTATCCTCTACATAGAAAGCGCCGGCAATAAACTGAGAGGTGAATACTTCCATGCTCTCAAAGTTCATGTTTACATGAATAGCGGCAGCAGATGTGCTTACGCAAACCACGCTAAAGATCATGGTAAGGATAAGCAGTGCGGAAATGATCTTTTTCATTTTCCAAATCTCCTTTGTAATTTTTGCTTGTGCAACCACAAACAGTATTTCATGTATATAATACCACACTCAACTGATAATTGCAAGTACTTTTTTCAAGTTCATATGCGGTTTTATTTTTGTTTACATTTTACCGTAATGACCGATATTTCGAAAAATAAATCTGCAAAACACAAAAAGTGCTTCAAAAGAAGCACTTTTTGTATGATTAAGTATTTAATTACTTAACGTTAACCTTCTTTACAACTACAGCTGCGCCAAGAGCAACAACCATGAGTGCAACAACTGCAAACATCATAGTGGTGTTGTCGCCGGTAGCAGGAGCACCGGTAGTATCGGTAGGCTCGGTTACAGGAGCGTCGGTTGCAGGAGCCTCGGTAGCCTCGGAAGCCTCGGTAGAAACAGGAGCCTCGGAAGCCTCGGTAGAAACAGGAGCCTCGGAAGCCTCGGTAGAAACAGGAGCCTCGGTAGCAGCAGCAACTACAACAGTGCAATCACCACAAGTAGCGGTAACAGCATCGCCAGCAACGGTAGCAGGCATATTGTCGGGCTCGAACTCAAGGTCAAGAGCAAACTCTGCACCAGCAGCGAGAGCAGCATCAGCCTTGAAAGTAAGAGTGCAAAGAACGGTGTCGCCTACAGGAAGAGAAGCAGTACCAGCAACCCAAAGAATCATGTAGGGGTTGGTATCGGTAGTCTCAGAACAGGTGTACATACCCTCATCGGTGTAAACCTTCTTGAAGCTATCAAGCTTAATTCCTTCGGGAACGGTGAGAAGCAGACCAACCTGAGTTACATCTCCACCCTCGGGAAGGTGAGCAACAACGTCAACGGTGAAGGTGTCAACACCCTCAGTTACCTCTGCAGCAACCAGGTTAAAGGAAACTGCATCATCAGCAGAAGCGCCGATGCAAGCGAAGCTTGCGATGAAAGCAAGAACGCAGAGCACAGAAAGAATTTTCTTCATGTTTTTTTCTCCTTATATGTACATATTTTCCAAGCGGCCGTGATCTGTGCAATCACAACACGATTGAACATAGGTATTCTATCACAGTCTGTCTGCAATTTCAACCCTTTTTTAAATATTTTCATAAAAAATAATTGGTTTTTTTGCATATTTACTGTAATATTTGGTGTTTTGCGGTTAATTTTTATCTAACATTAACCTTTTTAACTACTACAGCACATCCGAGAACAGCGACCATCACTGCAATAACGATGAACGATGCATCTCCTGTGTTGGTAGAAGAGCCGCCCTGTACTGCACCGGTATTGGTATCAGCAGCAGGAGCATCGGTAACGATGATCTCCTCGGTAACCTTATTACCGTCAGCATCGGTAACCTCATTACCTTCAGCATCGGTAACATTAACTACTTCCTTACGGGTAGTAGTCTCAGTGGACTGAGTGGGAGTATCGGTAACAACAGGAGCAGGTGCGGGAGTCTCATTGAAGAGCTGGTAATCTGCGCTTGCAACGATAACATCATCCCATGCAGAGTAGCATGCACTGTTAAGAAGAAGGATAGGAGACTTCTCGGTAGCCGCTACATTAGCGGATGCATACTCGAGGATCTTATCTCCGTTCAGGTAGCAAGAGATATTGCCGGGAACGATCTTCCAGCCGAGAGTGAACCAGTCACCACCTACCTCAACACCTGATACGGGAGCAGTCATGAGGGGAGCATCAACACCCTCTTCCCAAAGCTCCATCTCCATAGTATCGGCATTCACCCAAACATTGTAAACCTCGCCAAGCTCAAGGCCGAGCTCGTCAGCATTTGCATAGAAATCATCTCTCCACCAGAGACCTACCTTATGCTCTGCTCTGTCAGAATCAAAATCTCTGACCTGAACACGAACCATCATGGAGCAGTTGGTGTACTTACGAGGAATCGGAACATCCTCGGAGAACTCCATCTGGCAAACTCTACCGGGATCGTATGCTACGATACAGGGATTGGACTCATCGGTAAAGTCGTCACAGAAGAACTCATTTCCTTCGAGGATCCAGTTGTTGGGATTGGTAAACTTGTCGGAGAAATCCTCATGCCAATAGATCTCGCCGGCAGCAGATGTGCTTACAGCAAGTGTAGCAAGCATCATTACGCAAAGGAAAAGTGTAATAAGCTTTTTCATGTTAACCTCCAAAATATATTTTACCGTAAACGGCGATGGTACAATGATCTCTCATTATACCATGAGCCGTATTTTTACATTAAATAAATGCTTTGATTTTCTCTGTAAAAGAGCCTATCAATAAATGGTCTTACCGCCGACCTCGTAGCCCTTCCAGCCTGCGATCCATCTCAGGTAGTAGGATGCGTCCATGGAATTGATACGTCCGTCGTCGTTAATATCGCCTGCTTCTCTGAAAATGCCGGGAAGCTCCCACTTAGCAATGATCTTAAGAACAAGAACAACGTCGAGAAGGTTGTACTTACCGTCATCGTTAAGATCGTCCTTTGTATAGTTGTATACTTTGGAGATACCATTGGTAACGGCAACATTTGCAACGCCCTCGCTACCGGTAGCCTTAACGGTATTTACGTTTGCACCGTAACGGTAGTAGTATTCCTGTCTGGTCTCTGCTGAAAGATTGTAGGTAATGGTTGCAAGCGCCTCACCCTTGTATCCGCTTCCGGTGATGGTGAGCTTTGAACCGTCAAGCTTTGCGGTGAGGCCGTCAGCCGCTACAACTTCCTTAACGGTTATGTACTGATCGTTCAGGAGGTCAAGCTCAAGAGAATCAAGACCGGTATTGTTCTTGATGGTGAGTGCGATCTTGAAATCGCTTCCGGAGGAGAATATCTCATCAGGTCCGTTTGCCTTCTTATCGAGCCAGCTCTGGAAGATAACGTTTGCACGTCCCTCTTCTACGTCGGGCTGAGGCTGACCGTAGATATCATTAGAAGCATCAACGAGAGAATATGCCTCGGTAAGCTGCCAATCCTTAGCATCTACCACAGTTGTAGTACCGGTTACATTGCCTTCATCGTCAACGACATCACTTGTAACCATCTTTGCATCCTCAAAATCGGAGAAGTACTTGTAGGAATCAGCACCCTCGCCGGTTTCGGGATCGTATACGCCTGCAGCGTATGCAGCTACGTTATCAACGATGCAAGTGATGTGAGTAGGATAAAGCATGAAGTACTGGTGAGCAAAATAAGTAGCATAGTCAAGATCCTCATAGAGGTCAAAAGAAACTACGCACTTGCCATCCAGGTAAATGTTGATACCTGTATCAGCAATGAACTCAAAAGCGAGCTTGTATGTCACGCCGGGCTTAACGAGACCTTTCTCAGAGGTCGCAAGGTAATCAAGTCCGTCAATTCCCTCGCCGTATACGGGGAAGTTGGGGCAAGTAGCAACGAAGAACATGTCCTCGGTCGCACTGTAGCCAACGTACTTGTAGTTACCCTCGCTCTCACCGAGAACGACAGCAAACTTGGAAGTATGCTTCAGTGTAAGGTCGGTGGGATGGTAGCAGGGACCGCCCTCACGTCCGAAAGTGAAATCCATGGATACGGTATATCCGGGATTCATAAGACCGAGCAGATCTTTGATATCGAAGGCACCCATGCCGACATTTCCGCCGCCCTCAGACATAACGGTGTCATCAAATTTCAGCGCCTTATTGCCGTCAGCGGCAACAGCACCGATAGTAAATGTTCCGACGAGCATAAGCATCGCAAGAACAAGTGAAAGGATCTTTTTCATGATATTTCTCCTTAGCATTATTGGGTTCACACACCCTGATAGTTTATATTAACACAAATTCCCGAATTTTTCAAGTCCTTTTGTGCAATTATAAACAGGATTTTAAAAATTTTTATCACACGGAAGCTTGTCTGCATAAATGCCTCCGGTTTTCTCGCTTATGTAAAAAATCTTTGAATCCGCAAAAGAATATTGCCATGACGAAAATTTGTGCTATAATATGAATAACAATAACGGTCTTTCGTCAATGTAAAGAAAGGATCATCATGAGAAGAACAAAGATCATCTGCACTCTTGGCCCTGCAAGCTCAAACGAGACTGCTCTTGCGGAAATGCTCAGTTCGGGAATGAACGTTGCAAGGCTTAATTTTTCACACGGAACTCACGAGGAGCACAGACGCACCATAGAATTATTCCGTAAAGTCCGTGATAAGCTAAAGCTGCCTGCGGCGGTGCTTCTTGACACCAAGGGACCTGAGATCAGACTTGGTAAGGTCAAGGACGGAACACTGCTCCGTGACGGACAGCCCTTCATATTCACCACTGCCGATGTCGAGGGTGACGATCACCGTGTAAGTATTTCGTACAAGGAGCTTCCGTCTCAGGTAAAAAGCGGAGATCAGCTTCTCATCGACGACGGAAGGATCCGCCTTACAGTAGACGAATCCTCAGACACAGAGATACACTGCATCGTAAAAAACGGCGGTCCGATAAAAACCCACAAGGGTGTAAACGTACCGAACGTAGCTCTTGATATGCCGTACATAAGCCCTGCCGATGAGGCGGATCTTCTTTTCGGCATCGAACAGGACGTTGATTTTATAGCCGCTTCCTTCGTGCGATCGAAGGAGGATGTTATCGCCGTCAGAAAATTTCTTGATTACAACGGCGGTCACAGCATAAAGATCATCGCAAAGATCGAAAACATTCAGGGTGTACGCAATTTTGATGAGATACTCCACTATTCCGACGGCATAATGGTCGCACGAGGTGACATGGGAGTTGAGATCGAATACGAGCGACTTCCCGGAATCCAGAAAAGATTTATCCGCAAATGCTACATGGCGGGAAAAATGGTCATCTGTGCGACTCAGATGCTTGAATCGATGATACAGAGCACCACTCCCACGAGAGCTGAGATCACCGACATTGCAAATGCGGTATTTGACGGCACATCGGCTGTGATGCTGTCCGGAGAGACTGCCATGGGTGCTCACCCGTCTCTTGTTGTAAAGGTAATGGCGAGGATAGCGGAGCAGGCCGAGCTTGATGCAATGGATATGAACGCATACAGCGGTATCGTTCATGAGAATGATGCAAACGACACAACGAATGCTATTTGCGATGCTGCGTGTACCACTGCAAGAGATCTTCGTGCACGTGCGATCATTGCGGTGACAAAATCGGGACAGACTGCAAGACGAGTATCAAAATTCCGTCCGTTCCAGCATATTATAGCCGCAACGCCGTCAGAGAAGACATTCCATCAGCTTTCTCTCTCGTGGGGAGTATTCCCCGTGCTTGCGAGAAGTCAGGATGACACGGACAGTCTCTTTCTTCACGCCATCGACTGTGCAAAGCAGATCGATCTCGTAACTCCCGGTGATACTGTAGTGATCACCGCAGGCGTTCCTCTCAACACACCCGGATCAACGAATCTCCTCAAGGTCCAGACAGTTGAAGGAAGAGCATAGGAAAACGTATAATAATAACAATAATAATATGCGGGGAACCCTTTTTCGAGAAAAAGGGTTCCCCGCACCCCTTACAAAAAGCTTTATACAAAACAGTAATTGGGGTGTATGTCAAAGGACAATGCGGAATTTTAACCGAAAACAACCGGCCCGAGCAATTCAAGCTCGACCTTTGACGGCATTTTTAGTTTTTTCACTTCGTTCCCGTAGAGCCGAAGCCGCCCTCACCACGCACGGTATCGGAGAGTTCATCTACCTCCACATAATCCGCCTTGACGTATGGCACTATCATGAGCTGTGCAACTCTCTCGTGAAGCTCCACTGTTTGCTGGAGCGCACCGTGATTGTGGAGTGCCACCATGATCTCGCCTCGGTAATCGGAGTCTATAAGTCCCACCTTGTTTGCGGGAGCAAGGTCACGCTTTACGGAAAGTCCGCTTCTCGCCATGATAAGTCCGGCATATCCGTCAGGGATCTCAGCGGCGATACCGGTAGGTACCATAACAGTATCTCCCGGAGCAATGTCTATCCAGCCGCCGTCAAAGCAGGCGTACAGATCGGCACCTGCAGCCGCAGACGTTCCTCTTTGGGGCACCTTTGCATTCTCACGGAGTTTTTTGATTTTTATTTCCATAATTATTACCTCTCATTTTTTATTGTTTACTGAATTTATAATACACACTCTTTCGTGAATTGTCAAGGAGTTTTTATAATTACACGTGTTTTCCTGCTTATTGCACTTGACGACCGGTCTCTGCAGTGGTACAATATATTATGTATAATTATGTGTATATAAAGGTGGTGTAAAAGTGAATCAGATAAAAGCAAGATCTGTCAGGAATCCCTCTCTTGACGTACTCAGGATCACTGCGTTTTTCCTCGTTGTATCAGTTCACTTTTTCGCACTTTCGGATTATAAAAAAATGGCGGTCGGCGGTCCCATGATGCTCCTCATGAGCATGGCATACTCCGTTGCGGTCTGCTGTGTCCCGCTTTTCATAATGCTCACGGGATATCTGCAGACAAACAAGACCTTATCAAAGAAATATTACCTCGGCATAACACGTCCTGCGGCAACGTACATTCTCGCAAGTGTGGCATGCCTTGTATTCAAGATAATCAAATACAGCTATCCCGCAGATATCTTCAGCAACGCACGAAGAATACTCGATTTCACTGCCAGCGATTATGCCTGGTACATGGAGATGTACTTCGGACTGTTTCTGATGATACCATTTCTCAACGCCGCATATCACGGAATGAAGGATCACGGAAAAAAGCTTATCCTCGTGGTCACGTTTCTCGTGCTGACTGCCCTCCCCGGGATCCTCAACACATTTAATTTCGTCACGGAGGGATGGTGGTCCATGCCTTCGGTTGACAGGACGTACAACAAGCTGATCCCCGGATGGTGGACGACTGTTTATCCCATTACATACTATTTTATCGGATGTTATCTGAGAGAATTTCCGCTGAAGCTTAAAAAACTGATGAATCTTCTTCTCCTCGTTCTTGCGGCGGCTCTCTTCGGTGCCTATTATTTCTACAGGCTCAGAGGCGGTGAGTTCTTCTACGGCGCATTTATCACCGACGGATCGTTGACAGTTGCCGTAGTTGCAGTACTTCTGTTCTCATTTATCGCAGAAAGGGACATGAGATGTCTTCCCTCTCCCCTTCGCAAGATCCTTGAGGTAGTTTCGGGATGGACTCTTGCGGCATATCTCGTAAGTCAGATATTCGATGTGCTGTTCTATCCTGAGTTTAAAGAGCTGTTCCCTGTTATGTCAGACAGGATAAAAGCTGCTCCACTTGTTATCTTTCCCGTATTTTTTGCGTCGCTCCTTCTCGGAGGAGTCATCGACGGCATATACAGGCTCGGAGAAATCGGAGTGAAGGCACTGGTAAAGCTCTGCAGAAAAAGATAAAAATACTGTTTACATACATTATATAGCGAAAGAAGGTGTACCGTTTATGAAAAAAAGACTTCTTGTTATCGGCTCCGCAGGAGTAAGACTGAGGCTCGGATGCGAGCGTCTGCCTTATGCGGGTGAAAAGGCCGCCGGGACCAAATACGCATATTCCCCCGATTGTCTCGCAGGAGCTGCTGCTCTCGCTGCCGCAAGGATGGGTGTGGAATCGGTGCTTCTCGCCAGAGTAGGTCAGGATTCAAACGGCACAAAGCTCATTTCCGTTCTTGACGGAAAAGGCGTTGACACAAGATTCATGGTACGTGACCGCAACTGCGCAACATCTCTCAGTGTTGTGATCGACGAGGATGCGGCAGATATGCGCACGATAACCTACAGGGGTGCCGCTTCAAATCTCACCTCCGCCGATGTGGAGGAGGCATTCAACTGCTACCCCGACTGTGTGCTTTTGAGGATAGAAGGCTCAAAGGACTCTGCTGTTGCCGCCGAGAGATTCGCAAAGGAAAAGGATGCGGATCTTTATGTGAGCATCGCAGATAATGAAGACGAGGACAGCATCCATCTTCCCTCAAAGATCAAAGCATTCGTGGGAGATGCAAAGTCTGTTCGTACCGTTACGGGGATCGCTCCTTCAAATTCCGACACTGCACTTCGTGCGGCTCTTGAGCTTTCACGAAAATGCAGTGTTGAGTACACCGTATTCCGCATGAACAGCGGATGTATATATCTGTACGACGGAAAATACGGACGTATCCTTGATATTACATCAAAAGGGCAGTCCTTCTGTGACATTTTCGCTCCTGCACTTATTGCGGAATATCTCAGATGCGGTAATTTCTTTGCTGCCGCAAGATTCGCCGCCGCTGCAACATCACTCTGGGAGGCATGCGGGGAGACACTTGAAAGTGTTCCCACCACAACGGAGGTTCGCCGTGACCAGACTCTTTAAATTATTTGTCATATGTGTTGCGGTATGCCTTTTGTTATGCTCCTGTAACACAGGTGTGAACGACAAAGGCCCCACACATTCCTCACCGTCCACAGAGGATTCCACCGAATACACAGATCCTGCTGCTCCCGCCGACGGAGGAATATCCATAAGATCTGCCACAGCAGGTGAGATCCTCGACTATTTCTCCGAGATCGCCTTCGGAAGCGAATTCGGTACATCCTCCGGACGCCTTTGCAGATGGAAGGATACTATCGTTTACTGCATTTCAGGTTCACCGAAGGAAAAGGATATTGCCCTTGTGCGTGAGCTTGTAGTAAAGCTGAACACCATCCCCGGTTTTCCCGGAATGGCCGAGACAGAGGATGCGGAGGATGCAAATTTTGAGATAATGTTCATCCCACGCTCCGAGATCATCGAAAAATTCAGCAACGCCACCGATGCATGTGTCGGAATGTCCGAATACAACTGGAGCATCAACACCTGTGAGATAATCAGCGCAAGAGCTGCCATCGACTGCGATGAGGTGACTGAACGCAATTCCACTATTTGCGAGGAGGTGCTTCAGGCTCTTGGACTTGCAAAAGATTCTTATGAACATATCGACAGTGTTTTCTATCAGGGAAAATGTGTTTACAACCGTCCCTCCGAGCTTGACTGGGCACTTGTTCAGGTGCTCTATCATCCCACACTTCGCACGGGAATGTCAAAATACGAGGCAATAAGTGCCGCATCCGGAATCCTTGCATGGTAATAACAAAGAAAGCTACACAAGATCACTTATGACCTGTGTAGCTTGAGCTTGTCGAAAAACCTACGGTTTTTCCGACAGAGGGCTTTGCTTGCTCGCGCCTCGTGCCAATCCGCTTACGCTCCTGACACTCGCAAAGCCAATATGAGTAAGCTTAGTCACTTCCTAACGGAAGTTTCTGCGCTTACGAATCCTTATTATATATCGTAATAGTTTTGTGCTCCGGACAGATTTTTTATACAGACTGAAGCTACACAAGATCACTTAAGATCTGTGTAGCTTTTATGTTTTTATCTTTTTTATACGTCGCACTGCGGCAGTTGCCGCCACTATCTTCAGTGCATCAGGCAGAATATACGGAAGGACGCACGCTCCTGCGGCTGTGATCACAGGCACATCGGCATATACGGTATACCAAACGGTACCGCACACGTACAGCAAAGCATTTCCGAGTATCATCGTCACGATACGGCTCCTGCCAAGCCCCGAAACAAGAGAAAGCAGCAGATATCCGAAAAGAAATCCGCCCGTAGGACCGAGAAGTCTGCCTGCACCTCCCGTAAATCCGGAAAATACGGGAAGTCCCACGCCCCCGAGCACAAGATACACAAGGACCGCCGCAGTGCTTTTCCATGCTCCTATCACCCCTGCAGACACAAGTATCACAAGTGTTGCAAGGGACAATGCCACATCTCCCACGGGAATCGCTATGGGAGACACGACACACAGTACCGCCGCCGATATCCCGATCATTGAGACATCAAGCAGACGTTTTTTATTTTTCGTCATAAGCTCTGCCTCTGAGCGAAAGCTCACCCGATGATATTTTTAACCTCTCACCGTCCGAAAGTCTCAGTACGGCTCCGCAGTCATCGGACAGCTCCTCAAAGACCGCATTGAAGCTCTCACCGCCACGGTATGCCGTAACCTCATGTCCGAGAAGGATCTGCCTGTCCTTGTATTCCTCGAAAAAATCATCGCATCTCAAAAATTCTTCAAGTATTCTCTTCGCAAGAAGCTCCGCCTCAGGTACAAGACCTCCTTCATCCGACACCGTAGTCGCAATATCCGAGATCTCAGAGGAAAGCTCTCCGTAAAGATTCACGCCGATACCGACGATAAAATACTCTGCCTTGTCACCGTTCCACACGCCCTCGGTAAGTATTCCGCAGAGCTTTTTCCCGTTTACAAAGATATCGTTCACCCATTTGATACCGGAGGAAAGTCCCGTACAGCTCTCAATAGCTCTCGCTGTCGCAACTGCCGCTCTTGCGGTAAGCCTGTCTTTGCCATCGTCAGATGACACAGCAAAGCTCATGTACAGCCCACCCTCGGGGGACTCAAAGGTACGCCCGAGCCTTCCTCTGCCCATAGTCTGCCGTCTTGCGATGACACACACATCACGCTCTCCCGCATCTGCAAGGCTTCGTGCATATTTGTTTGTGGAATCTGTTTCATCAAGATGTATGATACGGTATTTCATCTGCATATATGGCGTATGACCTCTCCTGCAATGATAAGTCCTGCCGCAGAGGGAACGAAGGAGACACTTCCGGGAGTAGTGCGGCGCACGATCCCCGAATCCTCCGCAACAGGCGGCAGCTTTGGAATCACCGGTTCCTCTTTTGAATAGAGCACCTTCAGTGACTTTACGCCTTCCTTTCGGCAAAGTCTGCGTATCTCACGGGCGAGGGGGCACACATCCGTCTTGTAGATATCCGATATCTCAAGCCTTGTGGGATCAAGCTTATTGCCCGTACCGAGGCAACAGATGAGGGGAATATCCGCATCTCTGCATCTGGCCACAAGCTCCATTTTTGATCTAACCGAATCAATGGCATCACAGACATAATCCGTACCCGTCAGATCAATGCTGTCTGCATTTTCTGCGGTATAAAACATATCGTAAAGCTCAAGCTCTATCGATGGATTTATACTTCTCGCTCTTGCAGCGGCGGCATCCACCTTCCTCATTCCGACAGTATCTGTGGTGGCGATAAGCTGTCTGTTGAGATTTGATTCTGCAACAGAATCGCCGTCAACGAGGATAAGATGTCCCACACCTGCTCTCACAAGAGCCTCAAGGATATACGAGCCCACTCCGCCGAGCCCGAAAACTGCTACGGTAGAATTTTTCAGTCTTTCAACGCCATCCTCACCCAGAAGCATGGCAGTTCTTGAATAAAATTCCTCAGCCAAGTATATATCCTCCTCCCACAACGATATCTCCGTCGTAAAGAACCATCGACTGCCCCTTTGCAGGTGCTCTCACAGGCTCGTCAAACCGTGCGACGATCATATCCTCTGCGATCTGCACTACAGTCGCTATGCTTTCATGACGTGTATAGCGAAGCTTTACTGAAAATCTGCGTTCCTTTTCGATAGGCTCGCTGAGCCTTATTCCCACCGCTGTGACATCTGTACGATAGAGATCGCTCTCGTCACCGAGAACTACCCGATTTGTACGGGCATCCTTTTCAATGACGTACATCCGACGGCCAAGGGCGATACCGAGTCCTCGGCTCTGACCGATGGTGAAATATCTTTGACCGATATGAGTGCCGAGGATATTTCCTTCCTTATCAACGAAATCACCCTGCTTTGCAGGACCGAGAGTTCTGTCGAGATATCCCCTGAAATCACCGTCGGGGATAAAACAGATATCCTGACTGTCGGGAGATGCATGGCAAGGAAGCTCTGCCATGCGTGCTATCTCACGGATCTCCGTTTTGGTATAGTCACCAAGGGGAAACACCATACGGCGAACAGTATCTTCGGAAAGCTCCCACAGCATATAGCTCTGATCCTTCATTGGATCGGCGCCTTTGCGGATGTAGTACGAATCACCGACCTTCGCCACACGCACATAGTGTCCCGTTGCACAAAGCTCGCATCCGTTTCGGTCTGCCGCAGATATGAGACGGGGGAATTTTACGTTTTTATTGCACACCACGCAGGGATTTGGCGTAAGCCCGTGCTCATACATGGGTGCAAACATATCACGCACATATTCCGCAAATTCTGCGGTAGCATCCTCCGTTTCATGAGGAATACCGAGTGCATCGCAGATAGCCTTTGCGTCGGCGCCGTCCTCGGTACCGTTCATATCAAAGGTGACACCGTGGCAGTCATATCCCTCTTTCTTTAGAAGATACGCCGCCACACCGCTGTCCACTCCGCCACTCATGGCTATTGTTATTTTTTTAGTCATATAAAAGTTATCCGGGGGAACCTCTTTTGAAAAAGAGGCTTCCCCCGGACCCCCTCCAGAAAACTTTACATAAAATGGTTATGGGGAAACCCATATAATTCAGTCGGAACAATTAAAAGTTTTTGAGGTTCCAAGGAACTTTTTTCAAAAAGTTCCTTGGTGGGGTGTGGGGCAAAGCCCTGCATGGAATACCCCTATGATCACATTCCGTTCCAGATAACACTGCTGTCAAAGTCCAGAAGATCGGACAGGATATAGTTTGACACAAACATACCGCTTGGTGTAAGTGCGATACTGTTCTCACGTCTGACCATAAATCCGCCTCGGAGATACGGCACCAGCTTCCGTCCGAACATTTCCTCAAAATCCGCATTGAAGCGGAATCGGAACTCATCAAGCTTTATTCCTGCCGCAAGGCGAAGTCTCAGCATCACGTATTCGCCGAGTCTCTCCTTTGGCGTTATCTCCTCGGAGGAATCTATTATATCCACCGCTGCAAGAGGCTGTTCCACTCCTGCGATGTATTTTTCAATGGAACGGCTGTAGGAGAATCGGTTGTTATTGAAATAGGAATGCGCACCCGGACCGAATCCGAGATATTCAAAACAGTTCCAGTATTTCAGATTGTGGCGTGAATGGCGTCCCGGAACGGCAAAATTCGATATCTCATACTGCGGATATCCCTCGGAATTGAGATATTCCACGGCACGAAGGTACATATCGGCCTCCGCATCCTCATCGGGGAATACGAAATTCGAACGGTTCACGAAAAGAGGCGTACCCGGCTCAAGCTTTAAATCATAGAGGGAAATATGCTCGACCTTCAGCTTTGCGGCATACCGCAGATTCCGCATAAGTGAATCCATAGTCTGACCGGGAATACCGAACATCAGGTCA
The DNA here is from genome assembly GCA_015065335.1 of Oscillospiraceae bacterium. Lineage (GTDB taxonomy): Bacteria > Bacillota > Clostridia > Oscillospirales > CAG-272 > UMGS1312. Next base: position 24,204 of record SVQM01000010.1, read on the forward strand.
ACGGAGATATTGTCAAAGCCTGCCTCTCTCGCCATTCGGTAGGATCGCTCAAAATCGGCCCTGTTGTGGCGGCGGGAGAGCATCTTCAGCTCTGTATTATCACCCGTCTGCAGTCCGAATGAAATACGGTTCACCCCTACACGACGGAGCTTTCGGAGCATATCGGGTGTTACCGTTGCGGGATTTGCCTCAATGGTGAACTCCGGCTCACGTGTAAGATTGAAATTCTTCTTTATTCCTCGGATGAGCTTTACAAGAAGCTCTGTGGGAAGTGTAGTGGGGGTGCCTCCGCCGATATATACCGTATCGCAGGTGTACTCAGCCGCACTCTCACGGTAATCGCTCATGTGAAGGAGGAGAGCATTCACATACCTCTCCATTATCTCCTCACCCGAGGGCACAAAGGAGTAAAAATCACAATACGCACATTTTGACAGACAAAACGGTATGTGCACGTATATGCCGAGGATCTTACTTGGTTGCGGCATAGGTTTACTCCTTTCTGTGTAGTAGCCTTCCCCAGCAGGGGAAGGGGGACCGCGTTAGCGGTGGATGAGGTGTATACGGTCATAGCTCTTTGCACATGAAACTCGGAGCATATTCGACATACCCGTGTTTAGGGTAAAATTTCCACGATTCATAAAAATCTTTTTTGTCACCAAGGTGAACAATGGATCTTTTCTTTCCGACAAATCTCAAATGATCCTCGGCGGTCTTCAGCAAAGCTGTCCCGATACCTTGGCGTTTAAGATTTGCTTTGACAAAAAGTCTGTGAATTATGGCATCGTTCGTGCTTTGAACAGAATTATAGCCAACGCTTCCTATTACTCGGTCATTGTCGTCGATAGCAACCCAAAACATATCGCCTTTGTCAAAATAGTTTGATTCTATGTCAAGCAAATCCTCATTAAGTCCCGGTACTCTGCCGAGCGCATCCTTGGCTTCAAGAATCATGAATATGAGGTCGTCACGGTATTTGGGTTGGAATTGTATTATCTTCATTTTTGTGATTTTAGATTGGTGACACCTCATCCGTCAGGTTCCGCCTGCCACCTTCTCCCACTGGAGAAGGCTATTGTAGGGGACGACGCTGCGGCGTCCTATTTTCGTACGGTCTGCATTTCCGTTTGCGGGCGGATATGGAATCCGCCCCTGCGGTAAATCGTTTGTTTCTTCGTAGGGGAGGGGCTTACTCCTCCCGCTTTCGTTGGGGTTAATAATTCCGTATGCGGGAGGGGAAACCCCTCCCCTACGAAATTATACTATATCTCCTTACTGCCATTTCGCTGTGAGAATCCGAGCGATATACCGTTATCACAGTATACCGTTATGCGATTTTAACGAAGTGAAAAATCGCAGCTTTCGATTGCGTACATCTGCGAAAGGCTTTAATCTGACTTTGTCAGTTTAAAGTTCTTTGCGGAGCTTTCTTTCAAGAAAGCGACCGTACCCCTGACCGTACCCCTGACCGTACCCTCTCTTATCAATCCTCGTCAAGCTTAAGCACAGCCATGAACGCCTCGGGTGAAACCTGAACCGAGCCGAGCTTACGCATCTTCTTCTTACCCTCTTTCTGCTTCTCCAGCAGCTTCTTCTTACGGGTAATATCACCGCCGTAGCACTTGGCAAGCACATCCTTACGCATAGCCTTAACAGTCTCACGGGCAATGATCTTTGAGCCGATAGCCGCCTGTATCGGGATCTCGAAAAGCTGACGGGGGATATTCTCCTTCAGTCTCTCCGCAATACGTCTTGCTCTCGCATACGCCTTCTCGGAATGCACGATAAACGTCAGCGCATCTACCACCTCGCCGTTGAGCATAAAGTCAAGCTTCACAAGGTTTGAAGGATCATATCCGTCAGGCTCATAATCAAGTGACGCATAACCCTTGCTTCGGGATTTCAGTGCATCGAAAAAGTCATAGATTATCTCGTTGAGGGGCAGTCTGTAGAACAGCTCCACTCTCGTCTGATCAAGGTATTTCATATCCTTGAACTCACCGCGTCTGTCCTTACACATATCCATGATACCGCCCATAAAATCAGTAGGCGTGATTATGGATGCCTTGACCATAGGCTCTGCGGCAACTTCGATCTCATCCTGTGTGGGATAGTTTGACGGATTATCGATCCGCACTACCTCACCGCTTTTCTTTGTGATCTCGTAAATAACGCTCGGTGCGGTGGTAATAAGGTCAAGATTGAACTCTCTCTCAAGTCTCTCCTCGATGATCTCCATATGGAGAAGTCCGAGGAATCCGCAACGGAATCCGAATCCAAGTGCGATTGACGTCTCAGGCTCAAAGGTCAGTGCCGCATCATTGAGCTGCAGCTTCTCGAGAGCCTCTTTTGTCTCGTTGTAGCGTGATCCGTCCGCAGGATAGATTCCCGCAAATACCATGGGAAGTGCCTGCTTGAATCCGGGAAGTGCCTCTGTACAAGGTCTCTCTGCAAGAGTGATCGTATCACCCACACGGGTATCTCCCACATTTTTGATGGATGCGGTAATATAACCAACGTCGCCTGCACACAGCTCTGCATCTGCCTCAAGTCCGAAGGGAGACATATGTCCAACCTCGACTACCTCGAACTCAGCGCCGTTTGACATAAGGCGAATGGTATCCCCCGCCTTTACACGACCGTCCATAACACGGATATATACCACAACACCGAGGTAGCTGTTGTATACCGAGTCAAAGATAAGCGCACGGAGAGGTGCATCGGGATCGCCATCGGGTGAGGGGATCTCCGAAACCACCGCCGCCATGACATCCTCGATATTCAGTCCCGTCTTTGCGGAGACTGCGGGGCATCCCTCGGCGGGGATACCGATAACGTCCTCTATCTCGTTTCTGACTCTGTCGGGATCGGCTGAGGGCAGGTCTATCTTATTCACAACAGGAACGATCTCAAGTCCCTCATCCACTGCAAGATATGCGTTTCCGAGAGTCTGTGCCTCGATACCCTGTGTTGCATCGACTACGAGAAGTGCGCCCTCGCAAGCTGAGAGTGAACGTGATACCTCATAGTTAAAGTCAACGTGACCGGGGGTATCAATGAGGTTTAGCTCATACACCTCCCCGTCGGGGGCGGAATAATTGATACGTACCGCACGTGCTTTTATCGTTATACCACGCTCACGTTCCAGATCCATATCGTCAAGGAGCTGCTCCTCCATATCACGCTTTGCCACTGTGTCGGAGAATTCGAGGATTCTGTCCGCAAGAGTAGACTTACCGTGATCGATATGTGCGATTATTGAGAAATTTCGTATATTTTTACGTCTGTCCACAGGATATCTCCTTTGTGTAATACATCATCATATTATTGTAACATAATTTTGCGGATAAATCAATACAAGAAAACATGAAACAGAAAAAACGCCGTTTTCACAGCGTTTTATTTTTTGGGATACGGTTCATCAATATCGGTAAGTCCCGCAAGATAATCCATGCTTGTATCAAGCGCCACAGCTATTCTGCGACACTGCTCAAAGGTATAGTACCGTTTGCCGTTTTCAATTTTTGAATAATCACTTTGATCGATACCCGTGAGCATCTGCATTTTTATTTGAGTGAATCCTCGTTTTTTGCGAAGTGCCCTAAGTCTTTCATTATCCACAAATATCACCTCAGCAATATTATGGCACATTGACCTATTGACAATTAGGGGTAAATTGACCTATAATGTGTTTGAGGTGATAAATTTGAAATTTTCAAAAACAGAATTATGGTTGATAATTTATGCTCTTGAGCACGAAATCACCGAACTTTATAAAAAACTCGAATCATCAAATAAGGATTATAAAAATGAGAAAGGTGAATGGGGAATATCCCATGAACAAAGAGATAAATTTCTGCACGAACAAACGGCAAAAATACTCGAAAGAATAATGGTGGAAATAAACAAAAGATGAAATGCGTTTTTTGTGATATAGCGTAATTCCTTTTTCGAAGGAGGTTCTTGAAAATGTCCCAACGAACACCATCGCTCCCGATGACCGTACCCCGAGTCTCTACGAAGGCACCATCTCAAACGCCGAAGTTGCCTCGCTGCGCTCACCTCCTTGGCTGTTCCTTTCTTTTTGTTGCCTTCGGCAACACAAGAAAGCGGGAGGGCGCAATGCCCTCCCTACGGTATACTACCGGGTATTTTATATTACAGTAATCCTATATGCCTATAGCAGCGAAATAGTTCTTTTCTTCTTTCTTGGAGAAAGAAGGAGAAAAAGCCACGCTGCTCAACACTCCACCGTGTACTCACTCACATTCTCAAAAGGCTCGCCGTCGATCTGCAGGTCTGTAGGACGGTCGAAATTCACCGTAATACTACGTCCTTTGTGAACGGAGATCATCTTCTTGTATTTGGGGTGCTTTCCTTTGAGGAAGCTGGGAAATCTCAGAAGCGCCGTAAGTCTGCGAGCATTGTGCATCCAAAGCACAGTCACCTCAGATCCACGCCTGTCCTGCATGGGTGCCGCCATAACACCGCCGCCGAAGAATCTGCCCTTCATGGTAGGCACGAGCCACACATTATTATACTCATACTCAGTGCCGTCAACGGTGATCTTTGCATTAACGGGTGAAAAATCCTTGAGAAACGCACGAATGGCAACGGCAACGTAGCTCGTCTTCTTTCCCTTTACTTTAGCACGTGCCACCTCAGCACAGCAGTAACCGTCAAGCCCCAGTCCCACTCCGTTTATGAATCTATGCGTCCGACCGTTCACCGTTATCCTCGGAAGATCCGTGAGGTATTCCTTTATTGAAAAAGGTGCTGTATCCCCGTCACGGTCGAGATCCTTCAGGAAATCGTTGCCGCTTCCCGCAGCATAATATAGAATATCACAAGGCACAGAAAGCCCGTCGATATCGTTTGCGAATCTGTTGAGAGTTCCGTCGCCGCCGCAGACTATCACCTTATCGGATCCATCGGTACCGCCGAAAAGCTCCGCATATCCGTCAAGCGTCGTCATATCAATGAAATAAGGCTCCGCATCCGCAAGATGGCCCTTCAGCTTTTCCCTGATGTCGCCTTTTTTCTTCCCTGCGCCCGGATTGTACAGTACGTAAACGTCATTCACTTAGAGCACCTCTCCATATCTTTATGTTACTTATATTTTAATCTATATTCCCTTATATGTCAATCACGAAAAAGCATCTTTACAAAAGGCTCGGAAAAGGTGTATAATAAATACGGTAAAATATTTCCTTTAAGGAGGCATTAAAATGGAACAAATCAAAACAAAACTTGTCGATCTGCTGTTTTCCGCAGGTCCGAAACTTCTCATAGCACTTGCAGTGCTTGTTTTGGGACACATCCTTGTACGGATTCTTCTCAGAATTCTTGACAAAGCACTTGCAAAATTCAATCTTGATGTTTCGCTCATCAGATTCTTCAACAAAACCGTAAATATAGTATCCCACATATTTATTATTCTCAGCGCACTTACTACCGTCGGGATCTCTACAACGGGAATCCTTGCTGCGATGTCTGCGGCGGCTGTAGCCGTTTCACTGGCACTGAAGGATTCCCTGTCAAACATCGCTTCCGGTATTCTCATCCTTATGTCAAAGCCATTTGTTACGGGAGATTTCATTGAAATCGGTGACAAATCAGGTACAGTTGTGGATATCGGCATGATGTCCACCATTATTATTACAGTTGACAACCGCCGTGTAATAATCCCGAACTCACAGATGTCCACCTCTCAGGTGATAGATTACTCCGCTGAGGATATCCGACGTGTGGATATCGTATTCTCCATAAGCTACAACGATGACGCAGAGGCGGCAAAAGCGGCAATTCTCGGTGTTGTTGAAAAGCATTCACTCATTATGCTCGACGATCCGGAAAAAAAGCCCTTTGCAAGAGTTTCAGGCTATGGCGACAGCAGTGTGAACATTACCTGCCGTGTATGGTGCAAGAGCATTGACTACTGGACTGTTTATTTCGACCTCATGGAGCAGGTCAAGGCTGATTTCGACAAAAAGAATATCTCCATTCCCTTCAATCAGCTTGATGTTCATTTGGTGAACGATTAAGTATTTTTCCTTATCTCTGTTGCGAATCCTGTGTTACTGTGGTACAATGTTATTAACACATATTGAATATTGATACGGAGGCATTCTCATGAAAAAACTACTCACTCTGTTTCTCACCGTCGCAGTGCTCGTCGGTACGCTTTCTTTCCCCGTTTCCCACGCGGATGGAATTGTCTACTTCAGCCTTGTTTCCTCCGCTGTACATGAAGGCCAAACCACCTTCACCGTTGATCTCGTTGCTCATCTTCCCGAGGGTGGTGATGTAACTCAGGTTGGTGTTCTTGTGGATGTTCCCGATGGGCTTAAGCTTGTGAGTTTCAAGGGTGTTTACGCCGGTAATGGTAAGGGTGTGTTCAGCACTTCTGAGACTTACAATACCAATCCTTACATGGTTCTTTGGGTTCATGGTACCGCTTTTCTCCCGGAGGGTGATACCACACTATGCACTCTGACTTTTGAGGCAGACGAGGCTTTCGCCGCAGGTGACAAATATGACATCGGTCTTGAGGTTGAACCCGATAATCGACCGGCTACCGTTGCAGGTGATGAGGTGGTTGCATATTTTTTCGGTTGCACTGTAGAATACATCGCACCTGTTGAATTTTCTCTTGAGGCAGCGGATGCGAAAAATGGTGACACCACCTTCACCGTTGATCTCGTTGCTCATCTTCCCGAGGGTGGTGATGTAACTCAGGTTGGTGTTCTTGTGGATGTTCCCGAGGGGCTCAGGCTTATGAGTTCCCAAAAGGTTTACACCAAGGGTATGTACAGCTGTTCTCAGACTACCGATACCAACCCCTATATGATCTGGTGGATTGCCGGTACCGCTTCTCTCCCGGAGGGTGATACCACACTATGCACTCTGACTTTTGAGGCAGACGAGGCTTTCGCCGCAGGTGACAAATATGACATCGGTCTTGAGGTTGATCCCGATAATCGACCGGCTACCGTTGCAGGAAATGCGGTGGTTGCATATTTTTACGGCTGCACTGTGGAGTACACAGGACCAACCCTTAATTTTGCTCTTGAAGCAAAGGATGTAAAGGAAGGCACAACATCCTTTGACGTTGATCTCACCGTCACTCTCCCCAAAAATGCGACAGGTTATGAGCTCGGTTACTTCTGCCTTGAGATGAACTATGACAGTTCTGTTATGCACCTTGCCGATGCTCCCGAATGGAAGGTTATCGGCGGAAATACTGAAAACTCCGATGAACTTACAGCTATGCCGTACAAATTTGTGTGGATCTCCATTGACGAGGAAGAGCAGTTCTCCGCCGGAAAAAACGTGATCGCCACCATGACATTTGAGCTTGCGGAGCCTGCAAAACGAGGCAACAGTTACAGCGTCAGTCTTGCAGGAAATCAGAAGAATTTTGTGGCTACTATGGCATCGAGCGATGGTAGGTACAAAGAATTCAAATATGGTACAAATGATGTATCCTTCTCAGGTATCTCATTTAATGCACTTATCACATACGGTGATGCAAACGGAGATGACAGTGTAACTCTTGCCGATATTTCACTGCTTCTCAAATACGTAGCCGATTGGAAGGGCATTACTATTGACACGGTAACTGCCGACGTAAACCTTGACGGTGATGTGACACTTGCGGATGCTTCCAGGATCCTCAAGTATATCGCCAAGTGGAGCGGCATCACACTGGGTGCAAGATAAACGCCAAAAAGTCATTGTGAAATTCACAATGACTTTTTCCTTATCTCTGTTGCAGATCTTGTTTCAATATGGTACAATATTATTACAAGATTCGACAATAACGGAGATATATTTTGAAAAGAATAATTTGCCTTATTGCGGTAATGTTTCTTATGGTATTTGCGGGCGGCTCGACCGCCACGGTGCAAAGCTCGGATAACGAAGCCTCTGTATCTTCCACAGAGACTACCATACCCGAATCACCGGCATTACCGACCGACACCGAAGCCATGACCGATATCACGACTGAGATCACAACAGAGCCACCCATCCTAACGGAAATAATCACTGATACGGAGACTGTCATGAGCACAGAAACATCCACCGTTCCTGCTGACAATGAAACAGCACCTCCCCCTGTTACCGAGCCGCCCGTCACCGAAGCTCCCGTGACGGAGCCGCCCGTAACGGAACCAACACCATCTGTAGACGAGGTCATCTCATGGTATTTCGGGCCGCAGCTTCCCGTGAGTGATATAACTACCATCCCTCTCGCCAAAAATCCGTCCATCGATCCTGCAAAGCCCATGCTTGCGCTGACCTTCGACGACGGTCCCAGCGCACATACAGAAAGACTTCTTAACATATTCAAGGCACACGGCGGTAAAGGCACATTCTTTGTAGTCGGCAACTCCATCGGCGGAAAAGAGGCTACTCTTTCGAGAATGGCCGCTGAGGGACACGAGATCGGTATACATACGTGGTGGCATCCTCAGCTCACCACTCTCACGGATGTGGCGATCGTTGATGAGATCCTCATGACCAGAGCGAAGATCTACTCAGCTACGGGAGTTGACACCCGCATCGTCAGACCTCCCTACGGAGCGATCGATGACAGAGTTAAAGCCATCGGTGCAAAAACCGGTGTATGCTTTGTAAACTGGTCGGTGGATACGGTAGACTGGAGAACGAGAAATGCCACTGCTGTTTACAACGAAGTGATGAACGGAGCAAGAAACGGTGCCATAATCCTATGTCACGATCTTCACGGCTCTACTGTCGATGCTATGGAAACAGTTATCCCAAAGCTCATTGCCGACGGATACCAGCTTGTCACAGTATCTGAGCTTCTGTCGTATTCCAACACTTATCTTGTGCCCGGCGGACTGTATAACAGACAGTAATACAAAAATCAACCCTTGGAGTTCGGATACCCCAAGGGTTGATCTTTTAATTATAATTATTCATCCATATTAATGTTTCTTCAACTGCAGGTGTTATGCATATCTTCTCACCTTCGAAGATATCATTTCCCACAGGATCATCCACTGCATCCCCCACAAGCTGAGGCTCGTGTCCGCCGTAGGGGAATGTTCTGAGATATGCTGCAGAGCCGCACCTTCTTGCTCTCTCCACGAATTTTGCGGTAACGGAATACAGTACGACGGGGTCATCCTCGCACTGCCAGAACTTTACGGGGACAGGGTAAGTCTCTGCCTTTTTGCTTCTTGCGGGATCATAGCCTGCTATCTTCGACTCATCGTAGATATACTCTCCCGAACCGTCCGTATCAAATCTGTAGATCTTTCCAAGTGCAATCTTCGGCAGTCCGTCACTCCACGGTCGAAGAAATATCTGCTCATATGTATCAAGGACGGGACAATATGCCGAATGTGCTATTACCGGAACACAGCCGCTTAACACAAGATTTGTACTGCTGATACCGCCCATTGACGATCCGTGAACGAACACCTCCGGCTTCAGATTGAAATTGTCCATACAGTAGTGGTACGCCTTCACATAACTTCTTACGGCAATGGGGCTTCCGATATTGTTTCGGATATCGATACCGTATTTCTCTGCATACTCAACGGGTAGTCCGTTCACATCCATAACAGCATACCCGTTAGCAACAAGATAATGGGTGAGTGCCTTATGCTCTATCTGTGAATCATCTGCGGAAACTGTACCTCCTGCTCCGTGACAACTTATGACAAGCCTTGTTTTTGCACCTGTATCACTATAGCTGTCGGGCAACATGATAAATCCATGATCGTCATAGCTCTCACAAATATCCTGCACCTTATCGGTAACTGCACAGTCATCGGGCAAAAAGCAGTTCACCCTCACCGAAAATCTATGTATCTGCATGGTTATCTCCTTATTATGCCATCATAGAATCCCCTTGTGTGCTCTTGAAAGCAACACAAGGGGATAATTTTAATTTATGCGTTCACCTTACGAACGATAAGAGCACATCCGATAGCTGCAACCATTGCAGCAACAACAACGAACACACTGTCACCGGTGTTGGTAGAGTTACCACCCTGTACTGCGCCTGTATTGGTGTCAGCTACGGGAGGCTCGGTAATGATAACAGTCTCGGTTACTTTGTTACCGGAATCATCGGTCATGGTGTTGCCCTTGTCATCGGTTACATCAACGATAGAGGTTGCGGTTGTTGTAACTCTGGGTGTAGTAGTCTCGGTAGCAGAGGTATCGGTAGGTGTAGTATTATCAGCTACAGGAGTCATAGGATACAGGAATTCGGGAGTTGCGATCTTTACATCCTTGATTTGGATGAAGTTACCGTCATTCCAATATACGAGAGCGGTAGGTACAGTATTCTCATCCTCAATACCGATAAGGTACTCATCAGCAGTATCAACATAATCGATCAAGAGCTTGTTGTCGATGAAGCAACGGATACGTCCTCTTGTTACGGACATACCTAAGGAATAGAACTCGGATCCGTCATCTGCGATTCCCTCATAGGAAACAGGTCCAACGATAAGCTCTTCCTTGTCACAACCAACTCCGCCACCGGTGAGATAGAAACTTTTTTCCTCAACAACGTAACTGAAGCTCATGTAGTATGAACCATCTGCACGGCCGTAATTTAAAAGGTTGGTGTTGGGATAAACGACAGAAAAAGCTCTTTCAGTTTCGCTCATCTCATCATCAGCAAAGGCAGCTTCAATACAAGTATCATAGATAAACCACTCACCCTTGGTCTGGAGACATTTAGCCTCATTGTATCCAAAAAGAAGGTTTTCATCGGTATAGAAAGCACCTGCGTGGAAGTTTGCGGTAAATCTCTCCATATCAGAAAAATCAGACTGAACGAGGATTCCCGCAGCGGATGAGCTTACAGCAAAAACGCTGAGCATCATGGTAAGGATCACGAAAAAGGAAACGATTTTTTTCATTTTTTTTACTCCTTTTATGTGTTTCCGTATTGTAAAGTTAAATGAAAGTTGAGAACCTGTCAATCCATATGGTACAATAGTTTCACCACAAAACACAAGTACTCCGAAATGGAAGAAAGGTTCTCATGATGAAATCATACCACATTTCATGC
>SVQM01000120.1 GCA_015065335.1 Oscillospiraceae bacterium
GAAGTCGTTTCCACCTGTCCTACCAACTGGGGCCTCTCCCCTGCCGATGCACTGAAGTTTGTGGATGAAAAAATGATCCCTTACTACCCTCTCGGCGTTTATAAAGATAAGTATGCAAAGGAGGACGGCGTGAATGGTTGAATAGGCTTTGAATAAAAGAAGCTTATTCACGCCCAAACCGGAATTAAAAACGGGATCCAACCCGTTTTTGTGGCAAAGCCATACCATTCCGGTTTTGATATTCACCTAAGATTATAAATATGGCTACAACAAAAATTCTTTTTGCAGGCTTCGGTGGTCAGGGTATTCTGTTCTCCGGAAAGTTCCTCGCATATTACGGTCTGCTCGCTGACAAAAATGTTAGCTGGCTCCCTTCCTACGGTCCCGAGATGCGTGGCGGTACTGCAAGCTGCTCCGTTATCCTCAGCGATGCTCCCGTAGGCTCTCCCATCATTGATAAGCCCGATGTACTTATCGCAATGAACCTTCCCTCCCTCGATAAGTACGAGGATATGGTTGCTCCCGGCGGCAAGATCTTCGTGGACAGTTCTCTCATCGAGAGAAAGGTTACAAGGACCGATGTTGAGGAATATCGTATTCCGGCAACCAAGATCGCATCTGACGAGAAAATGGGCAAGCTTGCAAACATGATCATGCTCGGTCACGTCATTGCACACACCGAAATTATGCCTGCTGATATGATTGCCCCCGCTATGGGAAAGGTCGTTTCTGCAAAGAAGCAGGATATGCTTGATCTCAACGTAAAGGCTGTTGAGATCGGTATGAATTTTGCTGAATAAACAAAAAGGAGATACTTATGAACCAACAGCTTATTGAGATCGGTATGAGACTTATGACTCTCCGTGAGATCTGTGAGATCTCCATTGAAGAGATGGCTGAAAAGTGCGGAATTTCCGTTCTTGAGTATTCATCTTATGAAAAGGGAGAGAGAGATTTCTCTATCAGCTTCCTTTATTCATGTGCTCAGACCCTCGGAGTCGACGTTCTCGATCTTATGAGTGGCGATTCCCCCAAGCTCTCCGTTTGTACTGTTGTAAAAAAAGGCGACGGATACTGTATCAATCGTGACAATGCTTACGATTACGAGCATCTTGCATTCACCTTCCGTAACAAGAAAGCCGAACCATTCAGAGTTAGAACCTCCCCATCCGATGCACCTGTATTTCACGTGCATGAGGGACAGGAAATGGATTATCTCCTTTCCGGTAAGCTCCGATTCTATATTGATGATTATTCCTATGAGCTGGAACCCGGTGACTGTGTATACTTCGATGCACGTCATCCTCATGCTGAGCTTGCCATCGGCGATGGCGAAGCTGAATTTATTGCTGTAGTTATTAAGTAAAGGTTGGACATATAAATGGCAATTTACGAAAAATATATCGGTGGCAGAAGTCGCGACAGCTTCTCATCCTATGAGGAGCTTCACGCCACCTACAAAGTAAGCTGTAGTGACACGTTCAACTTTGCTTACGACGTACTTGACGTACTTGGAGAGACTAAGCCCGATAAGTTGGCGCTTGTATGGCTTTCCGAGACAAAGGAAAAAAAGACCTTCACCTTCTCCGAGATGTCAAAGGCTTCAAACAAAGCTGCGAATTATTTCAAATCTCTCGGAATCCGTAAAGGTGACAGAGTTCTTCTCGTTCTCCGCCGAAGCTACTATTTTTGGATCTGCCTTATGGGACTCCATAAGATCGGCGCTATTGCCGTTCAGGCCACCGATATGCTGACGAAGAAGGACTACATCTACCGTTGTAACGAGGGTAAGATCAAGTGCGCTATCGTCACCGATCACGGTGACTCCACATCACACTTTGATGAAGGACTTTCAGAATATAAGACAGTTGAAATGCGTTGTGTTATCGGACATAAACAGGTTGACGGTTGGATCGATTTTGAAGCAGGCTATGAAGCCGCATCCGACGAGTGGACACGCCCTACAGGTGATGAGGATGTATGCGCTGATGATATCCTAATGATGTGTTTTTCTTCCGGCACGACCGGCTTCCCCAAGATGATAACACATGATCACAGATACCCTCTCGGTCACATTATGACCGGCGTATTCTGGCACAGAGTAGTTGATGGAGGTCTCCACTTCACTGTTTCCGATACCGGTTGGATGAAATCCATCTGGGGTAAGATGTACGGTCAGTGGTTCGGTGAAACTGCAATCCTTGTTTACGATTTCGATCGTTTCAATGCGCCTGACATTCTTTCTGTTCTTGAATCCGAAAAGGTCACTACCTTCTGTGTACCCCCTACCATGTACCGCATGCTCCTTCTTGAGGATGTATCAAAGTACGATCTGTCTTCAATCAAACACTGTTGTACTGCGGGAGAAGCACTGAATCCCGACATATTCAATCAGTGGCTTAAATACACAGGTCTCAAGATCTACGAAGGCTTCGGTCAGTCCGAAACTCCCGTATGTATCTCCACCCTATATCCATGGATGGAGCCCATACCCGGTGCGATCGGTCTTCCGACTCCCGGCTACGATATGCAGATCATTGACGATAACGGTGAGCCTTGTACTCGTGGTGAGACAGGTGAGATCTGTATTAAGGCAACTCGTTCTACAAAACCTTACGGACTTATCAATCAGTATAACTGGAGTGATGAGGACACCGATCACGCTTACAGAGGCGGATATTATCACACCGGTGATACTGCCTATCAGGATGAGTTGGGTTATTTCCGTTACGTAGGCCGTAACGATGACGTTATCAAATCATCAGGATACAGAATCGGTCCCTTCGAGATCGAGAGTGTGCTCCTTGAACACCCTGCTGTTCTTGAGACTGCCGTAACAGGCGTACCCGATCCTCTCAGAGGCTTCAACGTAAAGGCAACTATCGTACTCAGAGAAGGCTTCACTCCCTCTGATGAGCTTACAAAGGAGCTTCAGAACTTTGTAAAGAAAAATACCGCTCCTTACAAATATCCAAGAATCGTGGAGTATGTAAATGAGCTTCCCAAGACCTTCAGCGGCAAGATACGCCGTGTAGCAATCAGAGAAAAAGACTGTAAATAATTCCTAAACCTCACGTAGGGTATTATACCTTTTCGTGAGGTTTTTTCTATCGATTCATATATCATGAAAGCCTTGCATATGCTTTAATGAATTATTCTACATTTGCGGAAGGTTTGATCAGTATGAAATTCTCAAAATTATTTTTAGCATCCGTTTTATGTTCGGCAATTGCAGTTCTGCCACATTCTACGGCATATGCCGATGATCCCGTGCTTATAAGTGATTCAATGGAGGAAAGTCAAAACGTCAGCAGTATTAACACAGGTCTTGATACTCCATTGTCCCCCGGGCTCAACGTGATTTCCTATGACGATCCGATCATTATTTCAGAAAGCACAGGAAAACACTTTTATTTCTCTGCCGTAGCTTTTGATGATCATTACGGTTACGTCCCATCAGCGATACAGTTAATATCATTACCTGAGGAAGGAAACGGTAAGCTTATATATGACTCCGCACCGGCTGCTGTCGGTCAATCTGTGTCTGTGCTGTCATTAAGCTCATTATATTATGAGCCAAGCAGTACAGATGATTCCGAATTTATCTTCAGTCCCGATAATAAAACCATCTCACGCTGTATTTTCAGACAAAAAGACGGATCCAATTCCCCACCCTCAGCATACGGTGATGAAAGTGTCACAACTTATACAAAACTGAATACAGTTGTTGGCGGATATCTTAACGGCGTCGATCCGGATGGCGACAGTATAAATTTCGAGATAGTAAAATATCCGTCGAAGGGAATTCTCTCTCTCAAAAATGATGAAAACGGATTTTATACATATTCCCCTTACAGTGGTATGAGTGGTACTGATTCCTTTTCTTACAGAATATCTGATTCCTACGGTGCATATTCTAAAACTTATACCAATGATATTATAATCGAAAACAGATCGGCAATCGACTATAGTGACATGCAGGACTCATTTTATACATCTGCCGTAACGGATGTTACACGAAGCGGCGTTATGCAAACGCATAAAACAGCCGAAGGCGAGCTTTTCCTTCCCGATGAACCGGTATCACGGATCGATTTTCTTATAATGGCGATGAAGTCAATGGGTGCCGGCGAAGCTCCACTGATCTCTTCAACACCTTTTGCCGATGATGCATCTCTTTCCATGTCTGAAAAAGGATATCTCAGTGCCGCATATGACCTCGGAATTGTCAAAGGCTCATATTACGGTGATAAGCTTGTTTTCATGCCTGATGAGGCAATTGACGGTGCTGCTGCTGCCACAATTCTTAACGGCATCCTCGGACTTCCGGAAAATTCTGAGATAAGTGTATTTGCACTTGATGATGATGTACCTGCATGGGCAATTCCGCAGACACGTGCTCTCACAAATGCAGGTATCCTAAACAAGCACATCGCACCCGCAAATGAGCTGCTCACACGTGAAAATGTTGCTGTGATACTTTCTGGGATCATGAAAAAACTTGCATAAATTTCTCATTTGAAGAATAGACCGCAATTTTTCATGCAATAATAAGACCGTACCCTCTGTGTGACATATCAGAAAGCTTTAAAGTTCTCTGATAACATTGCAATAACAAAATTTCATATTATTGCAAAGCAAAGAAAGGAAAGGTCTAAAAACATGGATAACCAGAACAAGAATCAGCAGAATAATCAGAATCAGAATCAGAACAAGAATCAGCAGAACAACCAGAACCAGAACAAAAATCAGCAGAATCAGAACCAGAACAAGAAGGATAACGAAAACCGCTAAGCCACCCGCAATGATCTTTGCAGGGTACAATGAAGAGACACGGTGTATACCGTGTCTCTTCTGCTTTACATAAAAACTTTTCTTTTAAATGATCAAAGTCTATTGTATAAACGGCGTGGATATGATAAAATAACTGTAATATTATTTTGTTGAGGAAAGATATGTCTGACAAGAAAATTGCCCTTGATTATACAATTTTAAAGCGAAAGCTTTTTGACAAATATTATGTCCGTATGAACGATATGCAGAGACGTGCCGTATACACAGTAAACGGTCCTCTCCTCATCCTTGCAGGTGCGGGGAGCGGAAAAACAACCGTTCTTGTAAACCGCATAACTCACATGATTCGGTACGGTAACGCATACAACTCCGAATATATCCCTCCCGATACCGATGAGTTCACAATAAGCGCTATGGAGACCATGCTTCAGCTTGACGATCGTGAAATGCTCGGCGAATATCTCGAAAGATTCACCGAAAATGCTCCAAAACCTTGGTCTGTACTCGCAATAACCTTTACAAATAAAGCCGCAAATGAGATAAAGGCAAGGCTTGAAAGTGCGCTTGGAGAGGAAAGCGGTGCCGCAAAAGAAATATGGGCAGGTACGTTCCACTCGATCTGTATGAGAATAATCCGTCGGTACGGTGAGATCGCCGGTTTTAATCCCAACTGCGGTATTGCCGATACCGATGATGCAAAAAAACTCATTGCGGACTGCATGAAAAAGCTGAATATCGATACAAAAAATCTGCCGATCAAAACTGTTATGAATCAGATCAGCAGAGCCAAGGACAAGCTCATCGATGCTACTGAATTTGCCTTGCAGGCAGGTGTGGATTTCAAGCAAAAGCAGATCGCTCAGATATACGACATGTATGCCGCACGACTGAAGGAATCCAATCTTCTTGACTTTGATGATATCATCATGCAGACCGTGCTTATGCTGAAAAATTCTCCCGAACTGAGAGAAAAGCTGCAGCAGAGATTCCGTTATGTTTGTGTTGATGAGTTTCAGGACACAAATGAA
>SVQM01000121.1 GCA_015065335.1 Oscillospiraceae bacterium
CAAACGGTGTATGGCGTTTCCTTGAGAATGAGTGTGGCTGGGACTATCTTATTTTCGGCGATTCTTACCTCAACGAATCTGAGCACGTTGATGTACCTGCAGGAACAAAGAAGACCGAAACACCTGTGTGGGCTTATTTTAGCCTGTGGAGTGGTCCTGAATTTAAGAATGACTGTGCAACGCCTACTGCGGAGCAGATAAACTACGGTGCGATGTCGCATGCCGGTCACGGTATGCAGAGCTATAATTTCGCAGAGCTTGATAATTTTATCACTCAGCCCTGCTATACCGATGAGGACACGTATCAGCTTATCAAGAAGAACGTTGAGGCGTACATTCAGGGACAACTCGATGAGGGTGCGAGGATCGGTGTGGATTTCAAAGACGTATCTATCGGCCAGGTCGATACTCGTAATTTCTGCAGATGTAACGAGTGCAATAAGCTTTCCAGAGCCGAGGGAAGTAACTCCGGACCTGTGGTTAAGTTTGCTAACAGACTCTCCTCGGAGCTGAACGAAAAGTACCCCGGACTTATGTATAAGATCTACGCCTACCAGGGAACCAACCAGCCTCCCAAAACTATCGTGCCGAATGAGTACGTTCATATTTCATTCGCTTACGACAGAGCCTGCTCAAACCATCTTATTGACGGCTCCGAATGTGAGATGAATGCAAAATACAATGAGTGGATAACCGGATGGGCAGAGATAACCGATAATCTCTATATCAGAGATTATACCCTTGCGTCTCTTTTCAACCAGTATACCCTTATCGACAATATTTACGATGATTTTCGTTATTTTGCTTCTCTTGGAGTCACCGGTATATGCCGTGAGATATCCGATCAATATGATCTGGGATTCCATCAGATAGAGAAGATGCTGCTTGTACAGCTCAACTGGAACATCAATATGACAAAGGAAGAATTCACCGAGATCTATCACGATATGCTGAAGAAAAAATACGGTGACGGATGGGAGAAGATCCTTGAGTACATTGAAATTATGACCGAGGCTCAGGATAAAGTGGGCTGTTGGGACTGCTGGGGCGGACACCTTCCCGAATTCCAGAGATTTGACATTTGGTATTACCGTGATAATTTTGATCATATTCTTGACCTTTTGGATGAGGCGAAAGCTCTTGCAAAGGGAGAGAATGAGTTGAGAAACGTAGAACTGCTCTATCCCGCTGTGCTGTATACGGGATGTCAGGCATCCTATTTCCTTGAATTCCTTGAGGGAGACGAGGAGAGAATGAAGGTCCTCGAGGATAGGTATGAGGAGTTTATTGAGAAGGTCAACGCTTTCGGATGGAACTTAGATGAGATGAAAAATCTTTACGGTGATCCGGTTTATTTCCAAAAGACTCTTTACAGGGAAGCGTGGCAGTCTTGGGACGATAATTTTGAGACTTGGACAGGACAAAAAATCCCCGATAACGCACCTATTTCTAAGAAGTAAGTCGAGATTGCGGGGATATATGGGGATATATTATGAAAAAACTTTTTTCAATCATTCTTTTGGTAGCAATGCTTCTGTCGGTTGTAGCTTGTTCAACAGAGCCTGCATCCGATAACGGTGCTCAGGACGGAACAGGGGAATCTGCAATAGTCAGAGAGGGCGACTTCCGTATAAAGAAGCTGACCATCGGTGGCAAGGATATAAGTGAATATACCATCTACCATGCGGAGGATGCAAACGAAAACATTAAGTTTGCCGCAGAGGAGCTCGTGCGTCTTCTTGATATCGCTACGGGTGTCAAGCTCCCCATTAAGGTAGGCGAGGCAGAGGGTACCGCTATCGAGTTTGCTGTATCAGACGATGCGTCTCTCAAAGATGACGGATATGTCTATACAATTTCAGACGGACGTATGAAGATCGAAGGTGCAGCTGCAAGAGGTGCTTCAAATGCCGTGTGGCGTTTCATGGAGAATGAATGCGGATGGGAAAATCTTATATATGGTACATCCTATCTTAATGAATCGGATCATGTTGATATACCGTCAGGAACAACGAAATCCGAAACACCTGCTTTTTATTACCTTAATATGTACAACCCCGCAAGTACAATGGTGAACGAGCGAATGACACC
Organism: Oscillospiraceae bacterium; assembly: GCA_015065335.1. Taxonomy (GTDB): domain Bacteria; phylum Bacillota; class Clostridia; order Oscillospirales; family CAG-272; genus UMGS1312. Next base: position 2,092 of record SVQM01000121.1, read on the forward strand.
TACTCTTGAGCAGACAAACTTCGGTACTGAGACACAAGCGTGCCATGGTCTGCAGGCTAATAATTTCGCAGAGCTTCCCGATTTTGTAAACCAGCCCTGCTATACTGATGAGGAAACTTATCAGCTCATAAAGAAAAATGTTGAGTCGTACATACAGGGACGCCTTGATGCAGGTGAGAAGATCGGTCGGGAATTCAAGGAAGTGGATATTTCCCAGATCGACACCTCATATTTTTGCAGATGTTCTGAGTGCAGTAAGCTTTCAAGAGAAGAAAAAAGCTATTCTGCTCTTATCGTTAAATTTGCAAACAGACTTTCCGAGGAGCTGAATGAAAAATATCCCGGACTTGTGTACAAGATCTTTGCATATCAGGGAACAAACAAGGCTCCCGCTACACTTGTGCCGAATGAGTATGTTCGTGTAACTTTCTGTTATGACAGGAATTGCTCAAATCATCTTGTTGATGGGTCCGAGTGTGAAATGAACGAGAAGTACAATGAGTGGATAAGTGGCTGGAGTAAGATCACCGATAATATCTTTATTTGGGATTACGCTCTTCCCGGAGTTTTCAACCAGTACACGATCATCGACCACCTGTATGAAGATTTCCGCTACTATGATTCTCTCGGAATCGACGGTATATTCCATCAGACAAATGAATACGGTGATCTGGGATTCCGTGAGATAGAGAATATGCTGATCTCTGAGCTTAACTGGAATATTGATATGACGAAGGAGGAATTTACCGAGCTCTATCACTCTATACTGCAGAGAAGATATGGTGCCGGATGGGAGAATATCCTTGAGTATATCAATATCATGAATAAGGCTCAGAACAAGACAGGCTGTTGGGATTGTTGGGGCGGACATATCCCCGAGATCCAGAGATTAGACGTGGAATATTACCGGGATAATTTCGATCGCATCATAGAGCTTCTTGATGATGCGAAGGAAAAAGCTATCGGCGAAGATGAACTGAAAAATGTTGAAAAGCTCTATCCGGCGGTGCTTTATACAGGCTGTCAGGCATCCTATTTCCTTGAATTCCTTGAAGGGGATGAGGAAAGAATGGCATTTCTTGAGGGGAAATATACCGAGTTTATTGAAAAGTATAAAGCTATCGGATGTACCTTTGATGAAACAAAGGATCTTCACGGTGGACAGGTCACTGTTAAAAACACTCTTTACAAGGAAGCGTGGTTGAACTGGGGAGAGAGATTTGAAAACTGGATGGGTCAACCCATCCCGGATAATGCTCCTATATCCAAAAACAAATAAACTTTGTGGGGTATAAATATGAAACGAATTATCAGCTTAGCTCTTGTATCACTGATGCTTTTGTCGGCGGTGGCTTGCGCAAAGACAGAGCCTACGGAAAAGTCGTTCTCCGCATCTGCGGCAGAGACTTTCCTTACGGAAAGACTCGGCGGTGTACCCGACGACGTGATCCTTGGTGACGCTACAGTCGCCGCATCCTATGGAGTTGATATGTCAGACTTCGAGAATGACGGATACATCCTCCGCACCGTCGGTGACGAGACTCTCATATTCGGTAAGACTGAGGACGGTCTTGACCGTGCCGTGCGCAAATATGCAAAGGCGGTGCAGAACGGTACTGACGACACCCTTGATGAGACGTATCACGAGGGTTACCGCATCGAAAGGCTTACTATCGCCGGACGTGATATTTCAGAGTACACGGTGTACTATCCCGAGACCGCAAACGAGAATATGAAGTTTGCCGCAGATGAGCTTGTGCGCCTTGTGAAGAAGGCAACGGGCGTGACGCTCCCTGTAGTTGTGGGTGATGCCGTGTCTCCCGCTATTGAGCTTCGTCACACCGATGATCCCGCACTGAAGGATGAAGGTTACCGTTACACCGTCACCGATGACGGACTTGTGATCGAAGGTGCGGTAAAGCGAGGCTGTGCAAACGGAGTCTGGCGTTTCCTGCAGAACGAGTGCGGCTGGGATCGTCTTATTTACGGCGATTCCTACCTCAATGAAGCCGATCATATCGATATTCCCGCAGGAACTGAAAAAAGTGAGACTCCTGTTTTCAGCTATCTCGGATTCTATGACGGTAACGACAGAGTTGTAAATGAGCGCACTACTCCCTCGCCCTCCCAGAACAGCTATCCCATGACTCATCCCGGCGGACACGGCTTTGTGTACGGCAAATTCTGCGACTTTGACGGAGCGTATGAGCAGATATGCTACACGGATGAAGAAAGATACGAGGAGGGTTACGAGAACGTAAGAAATTACGTTGCCTCACGTTATGGCTCCCCCGATTTCTTCATGGTAGACGTTGGTCAGGCGGACAATGATAATTACTGCTACTGTGATACTTGCCTTGAGGTGTTCGTGGAGGATGGAGGCACCAACGCAGGTTCGGTCATCCGTTATGTCAACAGACTTGCCGAAGATATAAATAAGGAATTCCCCGGCACCTACTTTGCGATCCTTGCATACGTGTCGGCAAAAAAACCTCCGAAGGTGACAAGGCCCAATGAGCATCTTATCATAAATTTCTGTTATGATTTCAACTGTGCAAACCACCCTGTTGACGGATCTGAGTGTACGTCGAAGATAGATCCCAACGGTCTTAACAATAAGGATTATGACGAACTTGTCCGCGGATGGTGCGCCATCACCGATAATTTCTACGTACGTAACTATGGCCTTAATCAGCATCTTCTTGATTCTACTCTGATCGACAATATTTACGATGATATAAGATATTTCCGTGATGTGGGTGTCAGGGGTCTTCTCTATGAGCTTCAAGGCTACGGTCTCGGAACAAAGCGTCTTGAAAAACAGCTCGTTTATGAGATGAACTGGAATCCCGACATGACACGAGAGGAATATGATGCGCTGTTCTGTGATATTCTGGAGAATGAGTATGGCGACGGCTGGACCTACATCTGGGAATATATGAAGGAATGGGCACTGGCACAGAGCCTTACGGGATGCTTCCACTGCTGGGGTTGGAACGGACATTATTATTATTATGACGATAAATTCAATACCCATTTCTACAAGGATCGCTTTGATTATTATCTTGAGCTGTTTGACTCTGCGATGCTTGCGGCGGACACCGCAAAACAGCAGAAAAAAGCTGAGCTTCTTTCCTGCAGTGTGATCTATATGGGATGTTATTCATCATATTTCCTTGAATATTTGGCAGGCAATACAGAGCGTATGGCTGTGTTTGAGGAGAGATGGGCAAAAATGCTTGAGGTACTCAAGAAAAACGGCTATGATGTGAAAAAGATCCCCACGCTGACAGCGGGTGAGAATGATCTTGTGGCATATGAGGATACCCTGTTCGCAGAGGCGTGGACACACTGGTACAGGAACTTTGACCGTATTACCGGATATTCACTTCCCGAAGATGCACCGATCATAGATGTGGAATAACAGGAGATACATATGAAGAAAATACTGTCTCTTACTCTTGTATCGCTGATGCTTTTGTCGGCTGTTGCCTGTGGTAATGCCGAGCCTGCAAAGACATCATCCACCGCATCGGCGGCAGAGACTTTCCTTACGGAAAGACTCGGCGGTGTACCCGACGACGTGATCCTTGGTGACGCTACAGTCGCCGCATCCTATGGAGTTGATATGTCAAACTTC
>SVQM01000122.1 GCA_015065335.1 Oscillospiraceae bacterium
TGGTGTTAGGATCCATATCCATAGTCTCAGAGCCGTAGCACCAGCAGGAGGTTACGGACAGAGTGATGGAAACACCCTCTTTTCTGAACTTATCTGCACAAGCGGCAGCCTCGTTAACACGGCCGATGCAGGTGTCCGCAAGAACTACCTTTACGGGATCGCCGTTGGAGTAGAAAAGATTCTCCTCGAACAGCTTCTTTGCGGCATTTGCCATTGCCCATACGGTGGGCTCAAGAGATTCACGAAGCATCATGGGGCCACGGCGACCGTCGATGCAGGGGCGAATACCGATTACAGGATAATCGCCTACGTATCTGTTTTTGCTCATTGTTTATTACCATACCTTTCTTGGTATTTATATTGCTGCTTTCATTTTAACATATTTCTATCCGGAATACAATATGCAGGAACCCTTTTTTATAAAAAAGGGTTCCTGCACCTCCCAAAAAACTTCAAACTAATTACCATGTTTAATATAACTAAACTATTAGAACTATAGGATCTAGTTATACTGTATTGAGTTTACAGTATAAAGCTTTTTGAAGGAGAGCGCGAGAGGGAACTTTTTCTCGAAAAAGTTCCCTCTCGCATAATAATAATCATTCAAAATATTCCAAAATCTTCGCTTCAATTTCGGGATCTACTGTGAGAGTACCGAAACACATCTGATAGGGAGGACCCGTTACCAGATCACGTTCGGTAAAGAAAACTACATCGGAATTATCCCCCGTGATCGGGAAGTGCAGCTCATGCAGAGCAAATGCAGTATCACTGTTCTCAATATCGGGATAGAATGGTGCTCCCCTACGATCGTCATAATAATAGAACTCCACACGCACTACCCCTTCCTCTCTGTAGATATACACATCGGGACGTTCTCTGCCACTAACTTCCGTAAGGCTGCCGCCATTCACACGGGCATTCATTCTCTCATACATATATTCATAAAGCTCATCACCCGGCACAAGAGCGGCACTCTTCCATCCATAAGATATAGTCATTGATTCGGGACGCGGGAAAACCATACCTTCTTCAAGATTTCCGTATTTCTCTGCGGAGTGATTCTTTACCACTACTGAGACTTCGTCACCGTTCACTCCTACAAGTTTACCGTTTACGAAGTAGAGCTCGTCATAAGTTGCACCTGTCACCTTTTGTTTCTCATTCGTATTCGGATTCATAAACCACACGCCGTCTACATCACGTTTACAAACTCTTTCATCAAATTCCGAATCTTCCGAATCACCAAATCCTGACCATTCGCATGAGTAATAATATCCGTCTCTCGGATCTGCAAAGGCAAATTTGACCTCGTTTGATATAGCCCAATGGCCTTTCCACTCTTTATTTTGAACATTGTATTCCTTGATAGCATAAGGTATCTCATTTTCCGAATTATATAAAACTGCTACAAGCATATCTCCTGTATAATAAACTGAAGATATATTATCCCATTCTGCAGGAATACTGCTTATGAGTTCAGATTCTTCGGAAACAGGGTTATAGCCGTGTACCTCCAAACCGTTGGAATCGCTCGTCACATATACGAGTTTTCCATCTATAAAATCCAAAAACAGTATCACCTCAAAACAAATGTAGTTTTTCTCATTTGTTTCCGTATCATAGCAATAAAGATACTCGATCGGAGGTATGCAATCAGCATCCGACAAAGTTGTGTATGCAATATACTTTTTGTTAACGCTGAATTTTCCAATTGGTAATTCGTCGTTCAGTATAGGCTTGTCGTCTGTGTTTCTGTATATCTCATAGGTACTGTGGTAGTACACATTTCCGTCTACAATCTGATGTTTTTCCACCTGTAGTCGTTCTACATCCTTTCGGCGGGCTTCTGCCGCATCAAGAACCTTATACAGCTTTGTATCTTCAAAAAACTCATCAATGGCATCTCCACCATCCACGGAATCGGTAATTACGGGATTTGCTCCGGGAGAATTATTCGGCTGTCCGATACCGGTATGGTTTATGATGACCGGTATGAGCAGAAGCACTGCAACACAAGCAGCCACATATATTCCTGCGGCAGTAACATATCGCTTGATCCGCTTAGCCTTTGTGTCTGTATTCTTTTTAATATGCTCATCAAGGTGACGAAGATCGATCTCCTCCATAAGATCAATGAAATTATCTCTGTTTTTCATTTTAATGTGTTCTCCTTTCATCTGATTTATTATTTTCCAAGTCTTTCGCCAAGGTCACACCTCATTCGATGAAGTCTTGCACCGAGGGTATTTTTTGACATATGCATTTTTATAGCAATACTGTCAAGTGATTCAAAATCGAAGAATCGGCTTATAAATATCTCTCGATTTGTGCTCGACAGTGAATCAAGAAATTCCCCCATTATACGGCGCATCTCCATTTTGTCAACAACACCGTCTGCAACGTCGTCAAGAAACGACAGCTCCTCATAAACTGTATGATATTCGGAATGATCGGGTGTATATCTTTTTTGCGCCATATCTGCACGGATCCTGTCGATCGTTCTGTGTCTTGCGATTGTGCAAACGTATGCAGACAACGAATCGGGATTTTTCGGGGGAATGGTATTCCATACATCAAGGAGAGTATCGTTGAGACATTCCTCTGCTACGGTATCGCTTTTGTACAGATTGAAGGCAATAGATCTGATAAGCTTTCCGTACAATGCCTGTATCATAGACAAGCCTTCTTCTTTTCTGTCGAAAAGCAGTTTTATTATATTATCATCTTTATGTCTCATTTCAAACCTTCCTTTCGTGATTATATTGCTGAGTTAATATCGGGCAGAGTCCGCACTGCTCTGCCCGATCAAGATGCATCTTCATATATTAAGGCGTAATCGAAAAGGAAAAATTACGCAGGAGAACGATTTTTTGTTTTTGTTTTTTGCGAGAAACCCCTTTTTTAGAAAAAAGGGGTTTCTCGCACTCTTCCCCAAAAAACTTTAAACTAATTACTATGTTTAGTACAATTAAATTATTAGAACTATAGATTTAGTTGTACTGTATCAAGTTGTTTATTTAAAGCTTTTTGAAAGGGTACGGGGAAAACTTTTTCTCGAAAAAGTTTTCCCCGCATAATAATTATTAAATTCGTATCTTACTCAGCCTTAGCAGCCTCAAGGTCAACGAGTTTGATGAGAGCCATCTCTGCAGCGTCACCGCGGCGAGGGCCGAGCTTATAAATGGTGGTGTAACCGCCCTTAACATCTGCATACTTAGGAGCAACCTGCTCAAAGAGCTTGGTTACAACATCTTCTTTGGTGATGTATGCAAGAGCCTGACGACGGCTTGCCAGAGTATTAGCCTTACCGAGAGTGATCATCTTCTCTGTCATTGCACGAACTTCCTTCGCACGGGTCAGAGTTGTCTCGATGGAACCGTTCTCGATAAGATAGGTAACCATACCGCGAAGCATAGCCTGTCTGTGAGCGGTAGGTCTGCCGAGTTTTCTGGTACCGGGCATTTTCATGTCCTCCTTCTGCTGAATATTTCATTCTGCCGGTGCGGCAGTCACATTACTCCTCTTCCTTCTTCAGATCGAGTCCGAGGGAATGGAGTTTCTGAATAACTTCCTCAAGCGATTTCTTTCCGAGGTTTCTGACCTTGATCATATCCTCTTCAGTTCTGTTAGTCAAATCCTGAACAGTATCAATGCCTGCACGCTTCAAGCAGTTGAAGCTACGAACAGACATGTCAAGCTCCTCAATGGTCATCTCAAGGATCTTACCCTGAACAGTTTCCTGTCTCTCGACCATAATGCCCATATCTCTTGCCTCGTCGGAAAGATCGACGAACAAGTTGAGATGCTCGTTGAGTATCTTGGCTGCGAGAGAAACCGCTTCTTTTGCCGAAATAGAACCGTTTGTAAGCACATCAAGAGTAAGCTTATCAAAATCTGTGATGTTACCTACACGGGTATTATCGACTTTGTAGTTAACGTTGTAGACCGGAGTATAGATGGAGTCGGTAAAGATCGTTCCGATAGGAGCGGATGCACCGCCGTTCTGCTCGGAATAGATCTGCTTGTTACGCTCCTGAGACACATATCCACGGCCGGAATCGAATGTCAGCTCCATGTAGAAGCGAACGTTCTCTCCAACGGTAGCGATATGGTGATCGGGATTCAGGATCTCGATATCGGGATCGACCTGAATATCTCCGGCAGTAACGTTGCTCTCACCAGTAACATCAATGATAACGGTCTTGGGAGAATCCCCATGAAGCTTTGCATTGATTCCCTTGACGTTGAGGACGATCTCGCAAACATCCTCTTTTACACCGTCGATGGTGGAAATCTCATGAAGCACTCCGTCGATCTTGATATTAGTGACGGCAACGCCGGGCAGAGAGCTGAGAAGAATACGGCGCAGGGAGTTACCCAGTGTTACACCGTAACCTCTCTCCAAGGGTTCAACAACGAATTTTATGCTCTTGCCATCATCTGACAAGTCCATTGTTGATATATTCGGCTTTTCAATTTCAATCATATAATAACCCTCCGTCATAAAATCTGCAGAACAATGTCTGCGCTCTTGCGTTTATACGGCTTTATCAAAGACTTGATAAATTGGCCGCGGATCATGCCGATACGGGACACTTGTAACCATAACCGACGCAACACAGCAACAGTCTATATCCCGAACGGCAACGGTTATTACTTGGAATAAAGCTCGATGATAAGCTGCTCCTCGAAGGGGAAGTCGATATCGTCTCTCTGAGGAATAGCAGTAACCTTTGCGCTCATAGCAGCAACGTCTACGTCAAGCCACTTGGGTGCGATAACTGCTGCCATCTGCTCTGCGAGAATCTTGAACTTTTCGGAAGAACGGCTCTTCTCCTTGAGAGCGATCACGTCGCCTACTCTAACGATGATGGAAGGAATATCCGCCTTCTTACCGTTGAGGGTGAAGTGTCCGTGACGAATGAGCTGACGAGCTTCCTTACGGCTTGCTGCGAGACCCATTCTGTATACTACGTTGTCGTAGCGGCGCTCAACCAGGCTGAGCAGATTCTCACCTGCGATACCCTCCTGCTTGTCGGCCTTAACATAGTACTTCTTGAACTGCTTCTCCTGAACGCCGTAGTAACGCTTTGCAGTCTGCTTCTCTCTGAACTGGAGTCCGTACTCCTTGACAGTCTTACGTCCTGCGCCATGCTGACCGGGAACAGTGGAGCGTCTTACGACAGCACACTTGTCGGTAAGGCAACGGTCTCCCTTAAGGAAGAGCTTCTTGCCCTCTCGGCGGCAGAGCTTGCAGGAAGGTCCTGTATATCTTGCCATAGGTTATATCCTCCTTCTTAATTATACACGGCGGCGCTTAGGCGGGCGGCAACCGTTGTGGGGAATGGGAGTTACATCCTTGATAAGGGTGATATCCAGACCCGCAGTCTGAAGTGCTCTGATAGCGGACTCACGACCGAAGCCGGGGCCCTTTACGAATACTTCAACAGTTCTCATACCGTGGTCAACAGCACCCTTTGCAGCAACCTCAGCGGTAAGCTGTGCAGCGTAGGGAGTGGACTTTCTGGAGCCCTTGAAGCCCTGTCCGCCTGCGGAAGCCCAAGAAATGGTGTTTCCTGCAGTATCGGTGATGGTCACGATACAGTTATTGAAGGTAGAATAGATGTGAGCA
>SVQM01000123.1 GCA_015065335.1 Oscillospiraceae bacterium
ATATTAAGAAGTGAGCGCACGAGAGAAACTGTTTTTGCAGGGAATCTCATTCTCTCAAAAAATGATCTTCCGCCAGTACCATGCTTAATCATAAGCGCAAGGCACACATAGGGATCATCCACCGAGGCGGCATTTTTCAAAAATCTTTCACAGTCACCGCCTGCAAGATACTCGAACACATCCGCAAAAGCCGTCACGGAGCATCCGAGATACTTTCCCGAAAGAGTTTTCCAAAGCTCTGAAGTTATCCTCTCCTTTGAAACATATCCGAGAGTTTCCATAAGCTCCGATGCGGCACAGACAGTTCCGGGATCAACGGAGAATCCAAGCTCAGACGTAAATCTAACAGCCCTGAGAATGCGAAGTGCATCCTCCGTAAAACGTTTACGAGGATCCCCCACCGTGCGTATCACTCTTTTCCCGATATCATCAATACCGCCGAAGGGATCGACCAAAACACAGCCATCAGCCCCGGGCTTTGCGGCAACAGCATTCATTGTAAAATCACGGCGTGCAAGGTCCTCTTTGATATTTTTGGAAAAAGAAACGCTGTCGGGACGTCTGTGATCCTTGTAATCACCGTCACACCTGAATGTGGTGATCTCACACACGTCATCGCCTGCTTTTACCATGACCGTACCGTGACGGATCCCCGCAGTACCGATCACATGTATGTCCCCCTCCGCAAAGATCCTCATGGTTTCATGAGGATCTGCGGCGGTGGTCACATCCCAGTCGTTAGGTACTCTGCCGAGCACACTGTCACGGATGCATCCGCCGACAGCATAAGCATCGTACCCCGCATCACTGAGACGTGATATGATCTTTTGTATATATTCGGGAAATGTTATCTGCACTTCCCTTTTTTCTGCATCCATTATGCAAGGAGTGCCTTCATGGCATCGGTGAACTCCGCAGCATTTTTATCTGCCACCTCAGCATTCTCACCTGCTGTCATGATATACACCTTCACCTTAGGCTCGGTACCCGAGGGACGAACCACCACTACATCACGGTCAGCGGTAACATAATAGAGCACATTTGAAGACGGAAGTCCCGTCCCCGTTATCTCACCTGTAACGATATTCTTGATAGAGCCATCTTTATAGTCACGGATCTGTGTGATCTTTCTTCCTGCGATCTCTGCGGGAGGATCATTTCTGAGTCCGAGCATAAGAGCTTTCATCTTTTCATCGGCACCAAGCCCCTTCATCTCTATCGAGAACACGTTCTCACGGAAGAAGCCGTACTTCTTGAAGAGTCCCTCAAGTGCATCACCGAGAGTCATTCCTCTGAGCTTGTAATAAGCAGCCATCTCACAGATAAGGAGAGAAGCAACTACTGCATCCTTATCACGGGCATATGTGCCCTTGAGGTAGCCGTAGCTCTCCTCGAATCCGAGAAGGAACGTTCCAACACCCTCAGCCTCATGCTTCTTTATGACCTCTCCGATGAACTTAAAACCTGTAAGAACATTATGCATGACAACACCGTTCGCCTCACAGATACGTGCAGCAAGCTCGGAGGAAACAATAGATTTAACGGCATATGCATCAGCGGGAACACCGCCTGTTTCCTTCAGTGCGGTAATAACATAATCAAGGATAAGAGCGCCCATCTGATTTCCTGTGATACGGAAGAATTTTCCGTCCTTACCTCTTACAGCCGCACCCACACGGTCAGCATCAGGATCGGTAGCGATAATAAGATCGCTTCCCTCTCTCTCTGCAATAGTCTCACCGATGGTATAAGCCTCTGCAAACTCGGGATTAGGGTATTTCACGGTAGGGAAATCTCCGTTGGGAGCCATCTGCTCATCTACGGTAAAGAGTTTCTTTATTCCCGCCTTTCTGAGCACCTCAGGCACCATTGTAGCACCTGCACCGTGGAGAGGAGTATAAACCACCACAAGATCATCAGCCGCAGAGGGGATCGCCTCGGGGTTTACTCTCTGTGAGAGGACGTTCTCGATATATGCGCCGTCAACAAGCTCATCACACTTAATAATGAGAGAACGGTCAGCCGCAGAAGGTGCGGGAACATCTGCAAAAATATCGATCTTTGCCATTTCCTCAGAAACGGTCGCAGCATGGTCGGGGGGAAGCTGTGCTCCATCCTCCCAATAAGCCTTATAACCGTTATACTCAGCGGGATTGTGAGATGCGGTTATATTAAGTCCTGCGATGCAGTTTAGGTGAAGTATCGCAAAGGAGAGAACGGGAGTAGGTCTGAGAGATGAGAACAGGTATACCTTGATACCGTGAGCTGTAAGCACCTCAGCACATCTGTCGGCAAAAACAGCGGAATTGTTACGGCTGTCGTAAGCGATAACGACGCCTCTCTGTTTAGCATCGCCTCCCACCTTCTCGATAAGGCGTGCTATACCTTCTGTTGCGTGAGCAACAGTGCAGGCGTTCATCATTGCGGTACCTGCACCCATTTCAGCACGAAGTCCTGCGGTACCGAAGGACATATAACCGGAAAAAGCGAATTTTTTACGATCATCGCTCATTCCCTCAAGCTCCGCCCTGAGCTCAGCAGGCAGTGTAGGCTCACCGAGCCATTTGTTGTAATTCTCTACGTATTCCATATATGAAAACCTTTCGTTTTATTTACTTCATTTCGGCATAATAGCCATCTACAGTCAGGTCTGCATCTGCACCGAGGTACATAATAAGACCCGAAAGATCATTTTCATCAAGACCTGAGACCTCCAGGACAGCACATACACGTGATACCTCTCCCGAAGACACATCTGCGGTTATCACGCTTGCGCCGAACACACGCACTCCTTCAAGATATGCCATTGCACATGAGTTCACATCTGCAGTAAATGAAAACCTTGTCATATCCTCACGTGACACATCGGGGAATCCGAGAGCACATAGCTGATACGAATATATTCCGCCGTCATCTTCCCTTATACTCAGAACACGGTGTATCTTCAACCCGAATCTTTCACGAAGCCTGTCGAAGGATCTGAGTCTGCCGTCACCGGGATCAGTCATAGGCATCAGGGCAAAATGAGCATGGCCGTATTCCACGCTTTCCGCACAGGATGAGAAGGAATCGCCGTAAACACATTCAAGCTTCATTCCACGTGCATTCAGCTCATTAACGGCATTCTCGAGCCTTGCTATCTCCGGAATCATAACGGTGTCCCCATTCTCTGAATATTCAGGCAAAGGAAAAGTCTGCGGCAAAGCCTCGGCATATCTGCAATAGCATCTGCAAAAATGGGCAAGTGCCGTCCGCTCACCATTCGGTATTACAAGTCTCGCCATGTTCAGGGCATCCTCAGCGCTGTCAAACGCAAGTGAAAGCCGCACAAGCTCAAAAACTGCTCCCGAAACATAACTCTCGTACTTCTCCGAAAGCTCATCCGCCGCCCTCAGATTTCCGGCAATGACCGCCAGCTTTTCATCAGTCGTCATCAGAGCTTACCGAGCACATTATAGCTGTCGGACAAGAATTCCGTCAGCTCATCTGCGGTGAGCTTACGCTGACTGAGGAGGCAAAGTGAATATATATGCTTTGCAAGAACTTTTGCGGTGTCGGGATCTGTCTTTATCTTACCCGCAAGATTTGCTATCAGAGATGATGACGTATTTATAACAAGAGTTGCATCCACAGGCATCTTCGGCATATCTGCACCACCGGAATACATACGCATCATATCTTCCATTCTGCGGCTTTCCTCAGACACATTGAGGACTGCCGGAATGCTCTCACTTCTGAGCTTTTCAAATGAAATTTTTGTGCCCTCAGCCACGATCTCACCGAAAAGGTCTGCAACTCCCTCAGGCTCGGATGAATCCTCATCATTGACTGAGCCTGCAACCTCGGCATCGACACGAACGAATTTCAAAGCATCGTTATTATGCTCAACAAATGTAATAAAGTTGGTATCAATAAGTCTGTCGAAAAGCACAGTCTCGATACCCTCATCAGAGAACATCGAAATATAGCTTGCCTGTGCTGTCTTATCATTTGCGTAATAGATCTTACCCTCGTGCTTTTCCTTTGCGGTCTCAAGATACTCATCAAGGGTAACAAATCCGCCGGAGCATTTCTCAAGAAGGATGGCAGACTTCACACGATCATAGAATTTCTGATCTCTGAGAGATGCGTACTCAACGAAGGTCTTAACATCACGCCATATCTTCTCATATCCCTCACGGTCAGTATTGAACATGGACACGAGCTTATCCGCAACCTTTTTTGTAATATGTGCGGAGATCTTTGACACATATCCACTGTTCTGCAGATAGCTTCTGGACACGTTCAAAGGAAGCTCGGGACAGTCAAGCACACCCTTCAGCATCAGAAGATACTCGGGGATAACTTCCTTTATATTATCTGCAACAAAAACCTGATTATAATACAGCTTCACCTGTCCCTCAAGGCTCTCGTATTCATTTGTTATCCTCGGGAAATAAAGGATACCTTTAAAATTAAGAGGATAGTCGGCACGGAGGTGGATATGAAAGAGAGGCTCCTTAAAATCATGGAACACCTTGCGATAGAAATCCGCATATTCCTCATCACCACACTCAGATGACGGCTTCAGCCACAGAGGCTCTGTGTCATTTACAGACTTCTCTTCCTCGTCGGAATCTTCCTTATCTGCATCGATAAAGTAAATCTCCACAGGCATGAATGCACAGTATTTATCAATGATCTCACGCAGCTTATATTCGTTCAGGTATTCCTCGCCCTCACCGCTGATGTGCATTATAACTGTAGTACCTCTTGCGGGTGTATCATCATCATCGGGATCGGCAGCGGTGATCTCATAATCGCCATCAGTTCCGCATACCCATTTTACCGCCGGTGAAAGATCATGTGATCGTGTGATCACCTCTACAGTATCACTGACCATAAAGGATGAGTAGAAACCAAGGCCGAAGTGACCGATGATACCTGCACCGGCACCTTCGCTCTCACCCTCATATTTATCTATAAAATCAAGAGCACCGGAAAGAGCGATCTGACAGAGATATTTCTGCAGCTCCTCCTCTGTCATACCGATTCCGTTGTCGCTAACGGTAATGGTCTTTGCACTCTTATCAAGAATAACATCTATCCTGAATTTTGAAGTATCGACATTACTTGTTTCTCCTAGAGACACAAGACGTCCAAGCTTTGTACAGGCATCACAGGCATTCGATACTATCTCACGAAGGAATATCTCTTTCTCGGAATAAAGCCATTTCTTTATTACCGGGAAGATGTGTTCCATTTCAACACTTATTCCCCCGCGTTTTGCGGTATTGTTCTCACTCATTTTCATGACCTCCGGGGTTTTTGCCAAAAAGAAAATTCTACGGCATTATAATTCAATAATATATTATATACCATTATAATTATTATTGTCAAGATTTACATGATTCTTTTATTTTTGTGGAATATAACTGTTATTGTTTTTTGACAAATTAAGTTTTTTATGAAAGATTTTTCTGAAATAGTATTGCATTACGTGACAAGTTGTGTTATAATATCTACTGCATGATTTTTGTAAATTTACAACTCATATACGGAGGTATCAAATATGGCAAAGTGTAGCATTTGCGGTAAGGGCGTAGTTTTCGGACAGAGCGTATCC